>JAKIVT010000031.1 GCA_022750415.1 Thermoplasmata archaeon | reverse complement strand
GGAGATCGAGGCGCCCAAAGAAGCCTCTCTCGGGGCTCTCGCTAGCCCGACGGTCCGAAGCGGCCGGTGCTAGCGGCGGACGCGGCGTTACCCGGCCGCCGGACGGCTTCCCACCACGGACTCGTAGAGCTCGAGATGGGCTTGGACGACCGCCGCCCATGAGAATCGCGCCCCGGCGACCCGTCGCGCTTCGGCGGAGAAACGCGCGCGGAGCTCATCGTTCGCGAGTTCGCGCAATCGAAGGGAAAGGAACCGGCCGATCTCGGCGTCGGACGCTCCGGAGGGCGCGGTCCAACCGGTGCGGCCGTCGTCCACCAGCGGGGCGACCGGGAACGCCCCGAGAACCGGCAGCCCGGCCGAGAGACCCTGCAAGACCGCTCCGGCGAGGATCTCGACCCGGCTCGGATGCAGGAGGACGTCGGAGCGGGCGTATTCCCGCCGCAACTCGTCGTCCATCACCTCGCCGAGGAGCTCGACGGAAGGTCCGATGGCCCGGAGCCGCTGCGCGTACTCCGGATCCGGAGTAGGGCCCACGAGCCGGAAGGTCCAGCCCGCCTCGATCGCCGCGGCCGCGGCGAGCTCCCACCGTTTCATCGGTCGGACCACCCCGACGCCGAGGGCGACCCGCCCGGTCCGCGCGCTCGGATCCGGTCGGAACCGCTCCGCGTCGACGCCGATCGGGATTACGCGGACGTGCGACGCGACGCCCGGAACGGTCCGGTCGATGGCGTCTCGCAATCGTTCGGTGAGGGCCACCGTCGCGCGGGCGTCTCGGACGGCCCGCCGCTCGAGCCAGAACCCAAAGCGCTGACGGGCGCCGGCCCGCTCGAACCAGTGTCGGGAATGGGTCGTGTAGACGAAGGGAATCCGCGCGAGCGCGAGTCGGTTCGCGACCACGGGAGTGCTGGCGTGCACGACATCGACTCGGGCATCCCGGACCATTCCGGGAACGGAGAGGGAGAACAGGTACTCATCGAGCGAACGCCCATGGCGCACGCGATTGAGGACTACCGGGTCGTGTCCGGCCGCGCGGAGCGCGTCGGCGTATTCGGCTATCGTCCGCTCGACGCCGCCGTACCCAACGGGCGGAATCGCCTGGACGCCGGTCCCCACCAGGGCGATGCGCACGGGCTCCGGAAGGCCGGCCGGAGATAAGCCCACCCCGAGGAAGTGTCATCAACCCCGGCGCGCCTCGGCGGGTATGGCCCGCTGGCTCGTGAAGGAAGAGCCGACCCACTACTCGTACGCCGACCTCGCTCGCGACGGGGGCACCGAGTGGAACGGCGTCCACAACGCACTCGCCTTGCGCCATCTCAAGGCGATGCGGCCGGGGCAGGAGCTGTTCTACTACCACTCTGGTTCGGAGCGGGCCGTCGTCGGGATCGCAGCGGTGGCGAGCGTGCCGCAAGCGGACCCGGACGACGACCGGGGTTCTTGGAAGGTGAAGATCCGTCCGGTTCGCCCCTTGAACGGTCCCGTGCCGCTCTCCACCCTCAAGGCGGACCCCAAGCTGGCCGGATTCGACCTGGTGCGGATTGGCCGCCTCTCGGTCATGCCAGTTTCCGAGGACCAGTGGGTGCGGATCCTCCGTTACGAACCGCCGACGAGCGATTCGACTCAGAGCAAATCGGCGGCGCGGCGCCCGAAGCGACGTTCGGCGACGGTGCGGAAGCGCGGGTCGACGTAGACCGACGCGGACCAGACGCTCGGGGGACGCAACGCGAGCGCCCGCCACACGCTCGGCTGTCGGAACGGGTGGACGATTCGGCCGTCCTCCGACACTCCGACCTCGCTCCAATCCTCCCCCTTCGGCTCTCGCGCATCGAGACCCGCGAGGTCGAACAGGACCGCCCCCGACGGCGCGCCGATCCGGTCGGCGAGCTCCTCCTCCCGCGCCCGTCGATCCTCCGGTCGCTTGGCGAGCCGTCGGAGTCCGGCCCGCTCGCCGGTCGTGAGGCGGCGCCAGCCGACGACCCGTTTGTGGAGCCGACGTTCCAGGAGTCCGAGCGCGAGCACACCGGGTCGGCCGCCCGCGGTACGAAGACCGACGAGCAGATCGGCGTCGGACCCATCGAGGAGCGGTCGCGCCGCCTCGGGATACCCCGGAAGTCGTTCGACCGCTCCCTGGGCCATCACTTCGGCGGCGCGGACGGTCTTGTGATAGTACACCGACGAGTACATCAGCGCCCGACCGACGAGGAATCCCTCGACGGCGTGGCGCCCCTTCTCGGCGAACACGAGGCGCGACCGGGTCGCGCGGACCGTGTCGAGGAGCCGGACCGCATCGATGGCCCCGTGCGCGACACCGGTGTAGTACGCGTCGCGCTGCAGGTAGTCGATCCGGTCGGCGTCGATGGCCCCGTGCAGGATGGCGCGCAACAACGGCGGCGGGGAGGAGCCGACGGGGTCGACGAGTTCCCCGACCGAGGCCGGAGGGATCCCGTGGTGCTCCAAGATCTCCGCGATGCTTCGTCCAGGCCCGTCTCCGAGCCCGCCGGCGCCCGTCCCGAGGATGGTCGCCCGACCCCGGGCCTCGTGTCCGATCCCCTCGACCTCCCGGAGCGTCGGCTCGAGCGTGTGGGAGAGCGGAGTGTGACCGAGGTCGTGGAGAAGGCCCCCGACCGCCACCCGGTCGGCGGACGCATCGTCCAGTCCGAGCCGCTCGCCCATGCTGCGGACCACCGCGAGGACTCCCAGCGAGTGTTCGAGCCGCGTGTGGTTGGCCCCGGGGAACACCAGGTGGGCCAGGCCGGTTTGCCGGATCCCCCAGAGACGTTGGAACGCGCGGTGTCCCACGAGGTCGAGGGACACGCCGTCCAAGGCGATCTGACCGTGGACCGGGTCGAAGATCGTCTTGCGGGGTCCCCGGACCTTGCGACGCATTCGACGTCGGGGAGCCGCGCCGCGCGATAAAGGCGGGTCTCACGCCGCTCGACGATTTCGCGGCGCAACGAACCTATTTATCGTCGGTACCGGGTGGCCGCTTCATCCGATGCCGGGCGCCGTTGACCCGGCGCGCCGCGAGCCGAGCGCGTCTCCTATCGAGGAGGCGAGACGGTTGTTCGCCGCCGCCGAGGATCCCGACAGCCGCCTCGACCGGGGGCGCCACGCCGACCGGTTGAAGGGATTCCTCGCTTTCGTCGAAGGCCACAAGGACGGGCTCACCCACGATTCCCCGGAAGTGGCGAAGCGGCTCGATGAAACGGGGGTCGCGTTCTACCAGCTCAATCAGCCGGACCTCGCGCTCCGGGCGGTCGAGGTCGGACTCGGGTTCTCTCCCGGTGGCTCGGCCCTCCTGCATCACAAGGCTCTCGTCCTCCTCTCCCAAAACCGGGACGTCGACCGGGTCGTCCCCCTTCTCGACAAGGCGCTCGAAGGGAACCCGCACGACAAGTCGATCTGGGCAACGAAGGGGGACGCGCTCAAGCTCCAGGGCCGCGGCACCGAGGCCGCGGACGCGTACCTGCGGGCGCAGCAGCTCGACGTCGCCTCCATGCAGTACGTCGAGAAGGCGCTCAAGGCCTCGCCGACCCATTCCGGCGCCCTCAAGGCGAAGCTCCAGCTCGCCCGGTCCCAGGGCGGCGACCGACCGGCGTTGGAAGCCGCCGAGGCGCTGCTCGCCGAAAATCCGGACGACTCCGAGCTCGAGCTCGCGCACGCCGAGTTGCTCGCGTCGGTCGGCGAACTCGACCGCGCTCTCGCCGCGGTGGCCCCGCTCCGCACGCGCCGACCGGACGACCCGCGCGTGACCCTCCTCGAAGGCCGTCTCGACCTCGCCCTCGGCAAGACCGCCGCGGGGATCGCCGCCTTCCGGTCCGCGATCGGAGGTCCGACGAAGCTCGACGTGGTCCAGCTCGCGGAGGTCGCCGAGCGCGTGGAAGCGGCCGGGGCCGACTTTCCTCTGGCCGTCGAGATCCGTGGGAAACTTCGGGACGCCGACCCGCGCAACCTCGCGAACCTGCAGGCGCTCCAGGAGCTCGCCCGTCGAACCGACGACCATGCGCTCGGAATGACCACCAGCCTCCTGATCCTCGAGAGCTCGCCGGACAACCTCGACGCGATGCGCTCGCTCGCCGAATTCCAATTCGCGGCCGGGCAGGACGACGACGGATTCGCGACGTACGGCCGGATCCAGAAGGCCCACCCGAACGCGACCGCCGAGCTCCGCAAGGCGGTCGACGCCGCGCGAGCGGCCGGCCGGGTTGAGCTGATGCTCGGGTTCGCGCGTGCGCTCGTCGCCGAGGACCCGGACGACCTCGCGGCGAAGGCCGACCTCGCGAAGGCCCTCGACGTCTCCGGGGACCGGGAAGGCGCTCTCGGCCTCTACACCGACCTCATCGCCCGACAGCCCGACTCTCTCGAGTGGGTCCGGGAACACACCCGTCTCCTCCGGGAGTTGGGACGGTCGAGCGAGCTGCCGAACGCGTACGAGGCGTTGTTCCGGCTCGACCCCACCCGGGCCGACGTCGCCGTGGAGCGAGGGAATCTGATGCTGGCGATCGCGCAGGAGAAGCCCGAGGGTTCCCCCGAAAGGGCCGAGGCCGCACGGGCCGCCCTCGTCTCGTTCGAGCGGGCGTCCCTCGATGCCGGCCTCGCCGAGGCGAGCCTCCTCGGACTCGCCCGCGCCTCCCGTCTGGTCGGGGACCACGACAAGGCGATCCGGGCGTACCGTCAGTTCCTGCAGACCGGCGACAACGCGAAGCGGGCCGACGTGAAGAAAGAACTCGGACACGCGCTCCGCGAGACCGGACAGCTGGCGAGCGCGCAGACCGCATACGAGGAAGCGCTCGACCTCGGCCTCGAGGACCCGGACCTGCTCTGGGGAGCGGTCGAGGTCCTGAGCCAACTGAACGAGGAGACGAAGGCGCTCCGATTCGTCGACGCTCTCCTCCGTCGCGAGCCGAACAACCCGCTGTTCCTCCGGCGCCGCGGTCAGCTTCTGCTGAAGGCCGGGCGCCGCACCGAAGGTCTCCAATCCCTGAAGGCCGCCGTCGAAGCCGCCGGGAACGACCCGCACGTCCGGTTCGAGGTCGCCGAAGCGTTGCGGGCGCAGGGGGCGTACGCCGACGCCGTGCAGAACTATCGCCTGGCGCTCCAGCTCGACCCGAAGAGCCGACCGGGCCGGCTCGCGCTCGCCGAGACCCTGGTCGTCGCGGGTCGGTACAACGAGGCGATCCCGATCGTGGACGAGCTGCTCACCGACGATGCGAACGATGTCGGGGCGTGGAAGACCCGAGCCGACGCCTACCGGGCGCTCGGCCGGACCGCCGACCTGCAGTACTCCCTGAAGGCCATCCTCCTCCTCGACCCGAACCACGCGCCGGCGCTTCTCGAACAGTTCCGCCTGCACCACCAGGCCGGCGAGAAGGGGGAGGCGTACGACGCGCTCCACCAGCTCTTGGCCGCGGAGGGCGCGGATGCCAGCGACCCGGCCCTCTTCCTCCAAGCCGGGGACCTCGCCGCCGAGCTGGGCCGGGGCGAGGAGGCGAACCGGGCGTACGAGCGGGCGGCCCAGCTCGACCCCACTCTCCTCGGCGAGATCGCCACCCGTCGCGCCCGTCTCCGGCTCGCGGCCGGGCGACCGGACCTCGCGCTCGAGGTTCTCGACCAGACCCTCGCCGCCAGTCCCGCCGGCGAACGCCCGGTCGGGACGCTCCTCCTCCGAGCCGAGATCCTGATGGCGCTCGAGCGTCAAGCGGAGGCCCAAGCGGTCTACGAGCAGGTCCGCCAGAAAGAGCCCCGTTCGCCCAGCGCCCTGGGAGGGATTGGGCGCTGCCTCCTCGACCAGGGGAAGCACGCGGACGCGAAGTTGTTCCTGGCCCAGGCGATCCCCCAGGTGCCGCCGAACGCGAACCTGTTCCTACTCCTGGCGGAGGCCGAGAGCGGCCTCGGCGACCTGGCCGCCGCGGTCGTCGCGGTCCAGAAGGGCGCCGAAGCCCTTCCGAAATCGGGGCAGCTCTGGGTCCGCTTAGGAGAGCTCTCGATCGCCCGGGAGAGTTGGTCCGACGCGTCCAGCGCCTACGCCCACGCCATCGCGCTCGACGCCACCAATCCCGAGCTCCTCCTGCGCGCCGGATTTGTCGCCGACAAGCTCGGGCACCCGAACGAAGCGCTCGCGCTCTCCGAACGGGCGACCCAGGTGGCCCCCGCGAACAAGTACGGCTGGTCGAGCCGCGGGGTCGCGTTGCTCCAGACCGGCCGACCCGAAGAAGCCCAGGAGAGCTTCGACCGGGCGCTCGCCATCGACTCCGACTTCGTCGCCGCCAAGGAAGGACGGCTCGCCGCGACGCAAAAGACCCGGGAGAGCCAGGTCGAGAAGTTCGGCCGCGAGGCCCTTCTCCTCGAGGCGACCAGTCGACGCGCGGTCACGCGGAACGATCTTTTCGTTACTCTCCACGTCCCGTTCGACCTCCTCGAACCGGTCCTCCAAGCTCTCTCCCGGAATGTGAAGGTCGACCTCGAGCGGCTCGACCTCGAGGAGATGAAGGAGCTCGAGGGGGCGTCCTATCGCCTCGTCTCGGCGGCGCTCGAGCATCGCCCGGAGGGATTCGACCGGCGGGGGTTCACCCTCGCCGATGTCGCGGTGCTCTGCCCCCCCTCGTACACCCTCCCGCAGATCCAGCGTCTGTTCGGGTACATCCGGTCCGTGCTCGAAATGGACGTGCGGCTCGAGAATCTGAAGCTGGCGCCGGACGTCGAGGAGTTGGCGCGCCGCGCGCTCCTCCTCCCCGAGAACCAGCGGACGTTGTTCCAATTGGTCCGGACGCTGAAAGTCGGACTCTACAAGGCCCGGCTCATCAAGGCGGTCGAGTCCGCGGGGTCGACCGTCCACGCGCCGCTCCCGTCCCTCGACCTGGGGCAGTACTCGCCAGAATTCCGGGCCCCAGAGTCGGGGGAGCCGGACGACGCCGACTTCTTCCCGTCCGCGGAGGGTCCCCGCGCTCCGAACGCCGCGCCCGCCCTGTCGGCGGCGCGCGCCCACGTCGGCGGGTCGATCACCCGGACGCCGGTGGGTCCCACCCCCCGAACCGCTCCGACCGGGACCCGGTGCGCGGGATGCGGTGGGGTCGCGAGCGTCATCCACGGATGCGGCGCGCCGGTCTGCATGCACTGCATCGCGGAGTTCCGAACGTGCCCGAAATGCGGGCAGCCGGTCGCCCTCCCGGCCACGCGCCAGGTCGCGAGCCCGACCCACGCCCCCTCCGTCCCGCGAACCACCCACACCGAATCGAGCACGAAGCCACCGCATCCCACCAAGGACGGGGCCGCGAAACCGAAGCCCGCGGCGCCCTCCCATCCGGCCCCCCCGAAGGCCGAACCGGCCAAGCCGGCGCCAGCCCCGGCACCGGCGGCCGAGCCGGCGGTCCCCAAGCCGCCCCGCCCGCCGAGGGAACGGGCCGATGACGAGCCGCGACTCTGAATACGCCCCAACGGGACCCGCCTTTTCGTCCGCCCCGAATGTGGTTGGAGCTTCACGGCGGTCGAGGATGAGGTCCGGACGGAACCGACCGAAACCGTGCTGGAACCGCGCCTCCCGACGGTTCGGGCCGCCGACAGGAATCCGCGCGGGCCGTCACCGGACGACGCACGGCGCGGGCCTTGTTCGAGCAACGTGATATACACGACCCCGCCTCGTTCAACGTCGGTAGCATGACGACCAACCCCGCGCCCACCCCCCCCAAATCCGCCACCATCGGCCTCGCCATCGTGGCCGTCCTTGCCGTCGTCGGAGCCCTCCTCTTTTCCGGGATCTATCTCGCGATCCCGCAGAACGGTCACTTCTACGCGCTCATTGCGATCGGCGTCCTCTCGCTCGTTTTCGCCTTGGCCGCGTACCTCGCGCAAGCCGTCGCTCCCGACCCGATGATGCCGCGGGCGCTTGCCTGGGGCTTTGCCGGTCTGGGATTCTTCCTGCTGCTCGGCACGGTGGTCGTGAACCCGACCAGCATCCTCGGATTCCTCGCGCAACTCCTCCTCCTAATCGTCGTCCTCCTGTTCCTGGCGCTCACGTTGGTCGGAGGGTACTGGCGGTACCGGTCCGTGGCGCTCGACAAGGTCCGCCTGGAGCGGCGGGAGGGCTGGCAAGCCTCCGCCCCCCGGTCGGCCCTCGACTACAGCGCGGCCCAGCACGAGCGCGATGTGACGCAGAGTCCCCCCGTGCCGGCGAAGGGGCAACCGTGAACGGACCGTCCGGCATCCCGCCCGGGCCCTCGGGACCTTCGCCCGGCGGCGGGTCGATTCCCTGCCCGAGCTGTCACGCTCCCAACGCACCCGCGAACAAGTACTGCGCTTCCTGCGGCGGTCCCATGACAACTCCGAGCCCCCCAACGGGACCCCGACCGGGTGCGCCACCGACCTCGCCCGTCGACATTCGACAGCGGGTCGACCAGGACCGTGGCTTCCTGAAGAAGGTCCAACTGCTCCTTCCCGGTTTCCGAGGGTACCGGCAAGGGGAGGACGACCGGGCCGCCGACAGCCTGCTCCGGCTGCAGGTCGCCGACCGGGTTCACCGGGCGGGCGCCATCGTCACGACCGCGCGGGCGTCGCTCTCGAACTCGGGGGACTTCTCCCACTTGACCGACCTCGCCCAGGTCGCGAGCGAGCTCAGCGTGCTCGAAGGACAGATCCGCCACGCCGAGCAAGGGTACACCGGCATTTCTCCCGCCACCCGGATGAGCCCGGCGTCGCTCGACCAGCTGTACGAGTACGACTACGGGTTCGTCTCCGCCGCGGATGCCCTAACGCAGGCGCTCACCCCGCTCAACGTCCCGTCGCCGTCCCCGGCCGACGCGGCGGCGGCGATCCAGACCACCCGAACTCTCATCCGGCAGCTGACCGCCGCCTTCCAGGCCCGCACGAAAGCGGTTCAAGGCGTCCAGGTCTAGGGAGGTAGCGAACGATGGTCACGAACAACCCGGTCCCCCCGAAGGGCGGCAGTCTTCTCGGCGCCACGACGGTCGTCTGGGAGGACGTCTACAAGGGCCCGAACGTGATGTGGCGCGTCCCGCGCAACATCCGGTACGGTGACAACATCGTCGTCCGCGAGGACGAGAGCGCGGTCTTCTTCCGGGACGGCAAGGTCCTCGCCTACCTCGACCGACCCGACCGGTACGGGCTGACGAGCCTGAACGCGGGCGTCATCGGCAACGTGATCCAGGCCCTCACCGGCGTCCGACAGGAGGCCGAAGTGTACTACCTCCAGCGGCGGATCTTCGACGGGAAGTTCGGCAGCCAGGAACCGTACGTGTTCAAGGACCCGGACTTCGGGCTGGTCAGCCTCCGCGTGTTCGGCGACTACCGTTGGAAGGTCGGCGGCCCGGACCTGTTCATCAACCAGTTCGTCGGGACGTTCGGGGCCGCCACCACCGCCGACGTCGAGTCTCGGCTCCGGGACCAGATGGTCCTGCTCGTCTACAACACGCTCGGCAAGCTGAAGGACCAGGGCATGCACGTGACCGACCTGGCCGGCCAGCTCTCGACGATCGAGCAGGCGGTCCTCGGGTTTGCTCCCCAGCACTTCGCGTCGCTCGGGGTCGAGATCCAGCAGCTCCAGGGGCTCTCGGTCAACCTCCCCGATGAGGTCCAAAAGGCCGTCAACACCCGCTCCACGATGAGCGTCCTCGGCGTGAATTACATGCAATACCAGGCGGGCCAGGCGATGACGACCGCCGCCGCCAACCAGTCGGGCGGCGCCGGCCAGTTCGCCGGCGCGGGCGTCGGGCTCGGCGCAGGTCTCGGCATCGGCTACGGCATGGCCGGCTCGATGCAGGGTGCCTACCAGGGGATGGGAACACCGGGGGGCGCTCCGGGCGGCTCGGTCCCGTGCCCGAAGTGTGCGACGCTGGTCCAGTCCGGTACGAAGTTCTGCCCGTCCTGCGGCGCATCGATGGCGGCCCCGGCGGCCGGTCCCGCGTGCCCGAAGTGCGGCGGCGCCACCACGGTCGGCCAGAAGTTCTGTCCGACGTGCGGGCAATCGCTCGCTCCCCCACCGGCGCGGACGTGCCCGAAGTGCCAGGCCAGCGTCACCGGGTCCGGCAAGTTCTGCCCGAGCTGCGGCACCGCCCTTCCCGAATAGGACCGGCCCGCTCGGGAGGATCGCATCGTGTACTGCATCGTTTGCCGCGCCGAGCTCCCTCCGAACGCCAAGTTTTGCTTCGCCTGCGGGACGCCGGTCCAAGGCGCTCCCGGCGCGCCGACAGCGGGACCGATGGGAGCGCCTCCGCCCCCTCCCCCGTCCGTCGAGGTGGTCGTCGCCCCGGCCGGAGCGGAAGCGGTCAAGTGTCCGTCGTGCGGAGCGTCGGTCCACCCCGTGTTCGGGGAGATGGTCGTCTCGTGCGACTACTGCGGCGCGACGGTGACCCTCGGCGGCGCGGGATGGAAGGAGATCGGCAAGCACTCGATGTTGGCCCCGAAGATCACGAGCGCCGAACCGGCACTCGCGATCGTCCACGCCTACCTCGACCAGGGGTTCCTCCACCGCAAGGCATTCGAGGAGTCGAAGATCGTCGAGCAGAAGCTGTCGTTCGTCCCGTTCTGGGTTGTCCCGGTCTCCGCGACGACAAATTACACCTACACCGACGTCGCGGTCGGCGTCGGCTCCACGGTCGGGTCGATCGCGGCGGCCGAGGTCCTGGGGGCGGCGCTCGGAGGAGGTCGCCGCGGGGGATTCATCCCGATCCCGGTGATGATGGGCTCCCCCGTCAACGCCACGCGCCAGGATTCGATCACGGGCCAGTACGACTTCCCCGTCGTCGCCGTGAAGGGGATGACGGCGTACCAGCCGAAGGACTACCAGTTCGCGCTCGGCGAGCGGACGTTCTTCGACAAGAAGCAGATTCCCGCCGGGGCTCCGGTCCTCAACGGCGACCTCGGCGAGGACGCTGCGCAGCACGCCGCCCGCGCGTTCGTCTCGCAACTGCAGTCGGAAGCGGCGCACAAGCGCCACTACATGGTGAGCGGCCTCACCTCCAACGTCCAGGTTTCGGAGGGCGAGCTCCTCCACGTACCGATCTGGTACTTCCTCCTCGATCGGAAGGGAGAGAAGGCGATGATCCTGATCGACTCCCACTCGGGTCGCGTGATGCAGACGGTCGGTTGACCGGTCGGCGTTGGCCCTCGGCCTAGGGAAGGGTTCGGCGACTCCGGACCGGCGTGCGCTGCACGGCGTACCGGACCGGGACCCGACGATGTCGGTGGGTCCAGTACCCGCAGCGCGGACACCGTCGTCCGAGGTCGACGACCCCGCCCGTCAGCGTCCGGTTCCGAATCGGGACGAGTGACTCGCCACACACCGGGCAATCGGGGCGGGAGGGGGCTTCCGGTCGCTCGGTGTACCGTACCAGGAGTCGGACCCCGGGCGTCCCGATCAGCAGGGACCGCAGGCGGGGACCGGCAATCCGCATCTTCGGGTCCTCCGCGCGGAGCGCCGGGCGGAACGCGCGCAGGAACGCGGCCTGCGAGGAGTACCGTCCGACCCCGAGCGTCAGCAGCCGGTCGACCGCCGAGCGGACCGTGTCGGCGTCGGCCCGTCGGTAGGACGGGGGAGCCCGCTTCGGCTTACGAACCGCCGCCTCGGCGACCTTCGCGGGCACCGATCTCCTCCTCGTAGAATTGGCGGGCGAAGGCCCCTTCCTCGCGACCGATCGGGATCGGTCCCTCGCCGGGCCGGGCGAAGTAGGCGACGAGCGACGCGGCGGCCGCGAGGCGCACGGCCCGGGATTTGAGGCGGGGCGAGAACTTCGGGTGCGTCGTGTGCGCGAGCGCGCGCTCGCTCACCTCGTGGAGCGATTTGTACAGGGCCGGGTCGAGTCGGATCGGCCGGGTCCGGAACTTCCCGGAGACCAGCGGGTGGTGGGTCTGGATGGCGTGGACGAGCGTAAGGTGGTCCTGGATTCTCTGGGCCAGCGGAAAGTCGATCGCCCCGAGCTCGAGCCGCTCGGCGCTCGCCTCCACCGCCCGGAACCGCTCCCGGGTCATCGGGTGGAACCGCAGCAGCATCCGGTCTTCGAGCGCGGCGAAGTTCGGGTCGGCGATCGTGGTCCAGTAGTCGGAGGGCCCGGTCGTCCGGACGTTGTAGTTCACGGAGAAGAACGAGTGGAAGGTGTACGGTCCGACGGTCCCGAACGTGGTCTCCCACTTCACTTCACGTTGCTCCATGACGAGCTTGAGCGGCTCGACCATCCCCTTGTACTTGAACCAGTCATTGAACTCGGGCACGATGAAATTGAACGTGCGACCGGTGTAGGAGGCGCCGACCCGGAGGAACTGGACCGGTGTGATCCCGCCGCAGTACCGGTTGCGACCCGGCAGGCCGTGCGGGGGCACGCCCGTGCGCGGGTTCCCCCGGATCATGTCGTCGATCGAGAAGGTCTTCCCTGTCCCCGGCGGCCCGAACAGCGCGAGGTGGAATCCCGTCGTGCCGGTCGTGCGACCGGTCGGCGCGATGAGCGGGACGTCGGCGAGGGCGTACTGCTGGAGGAGGGAGATCAGCGAGTCGACGAACAACGCTTCGCCGAACAATTCGCGCAAGTACCCCGCCAGCACGTCGACGGTGAACGTCCGCCCGAACGCCACGGTCGCCTCGAGCCGATGGTGGAGTACGTCCCGGAGCGCCTCGACGAATTCGCTGTCCATGGAGCGGATCTCCTCCGCCTCGTTGGGAACCGCCTGGAACCCTGCCGGTTCCGGCGCTTGCAGTCGCGCGACCTCCCCGAGCAGGATCCGGCGCAATTCGTCGGGGAACGGGACGTGGTACCACCGGTCGCCCTTGCCCTCCGGGAGTTCCTCGACCAGGCCGCGTCGCTTCAGACGCTGCAGCAACCGGCTCGGGTCCTCGAAGACCCGGTCCTTGAGGAGACGGCCCCGGAACTCGGTGAGCCGGAACCGGGCCCGTCCGGTGGCGACCCCGCGGACGACCCGCCGACGGTCCGCGTCGGCCACGATGTCGGCGAGGACCCGGGCGAGCGCCTCCTCCTCCTCGGCGATGCCGAGGTCCGGTGCGGCCGCCACGTCGGTCGACCGATTCGCCCCCGAAACTATAAGCAACCTCTCCCGAGAGTAGAGCTCGTGAGCTCCGGCTCCTCCGGGTACGAGCGGGAGCTGAAGGAGCTCCTCCAAGCGAATCCCGAGGCGCTCGCCAAGTACGCGAAGTCGCTCCCGCCTTCGGACCGCCCGTTGCTCGAGTCGTTCCGCAAGGCGCCGTTCCTGGTGGTGCGCGCCGCTGGCTCGCTCGGCTTCGACCTCGTCGCGATGCGCTCGGAGTTCGCGTTCCCGCTCGAGGTCAAGGCGTCCGCGTCCGACACGATCCGCTTCAGCGCGGCGAGCGGCCGCGCGGCCCTCCAGCTGGAGCAGCACCGGAAGGCCGTCGCCCGGGTCGGGCTCGTGATCCTCTACGCTTACCGGCGGGTCGGCCGTGGGCACGGGGAACCGTGGCGGTTGTACGCGGGCGGAGTCGGACCCTCGACCGGCCGCTACCGGATCCTGAACCGGTGGCTCCCGCCGGTGGAGGCGACGAAGGAGGGAAACGGGGTCCTGCGTTGGGCCGCCGGCATGCCCCTCACCCGGTTCCTCACGATCGTCGCCGGCCTGACCGAACCGGCTGCCGGGACCCCCGCCCCATGAAGGTCTCGGTGACCTCGACCGGCGTCGGCCGGTTCGGGAAACGTCCCGAGACGTTGGTGGAACTCCTCTGCGAAGCGGGGCGGGAGGCGCTCGACGGGATCGGTCGCAAGACGGTCGACCTCCTCGTCGTCGCCCACATGGCCGGCGGCTCGCTCGCTGGAACCGAGAACCTCGTGCCGAAGGTCGCCGACCGGTTGGGTCTCGATTCGGGCGCCGGTTTCCGGGTCGAATCCGCCAGCGCGAGCGGCGCGGCGGCGTTCCACGCGGCGGTGGCCCTCGTTCGCGCTGGGCAGTACGAGCGGGCCCTGGTCGTGGCCGGAGAAAAGATGACCGCCCTCCCGAATGCGGAGGTCACCAAGATCCTCGCGGAGTCGCTCGCCCCCTCCGAGGTCGCCCATGGGGCGACGATGCCGGCCCTCGCCGCCCTGGTGGCGGGACGGTACCTCGACCGGTACCACATCGACGAGTCGGCGCTGGACTCGGTGACGGTGGCCGCGCGGCAGGCCGCCTCCCGCAACCCGAACGCGCAATTCCCGACCCCCGTGGACGCCGCCACGGTCCGAACGAGCCGGCCCATCGCGCTCCCTCTCCGACTCCTGCACTGCTCCGCGGTCTCCGACGGGGCGGCCGCGGTTGTTCTGGAGCGCGGGTCCGGACCGGCGAGCGTTCTCGGACTCGGGCAAGCGACGGACCACGTCGACCTTGTGGAACGTCCGGAGCTGACGAGCTTCCGGGCGACTCGAGTGGCGGCGCAGCGGGCGTACGAAGCCGCCCGGCAGACCCGGAAGGAGGTCGACTTCGCCGAACTGCATGACGCGTTCGCGCCGTTCGCCATCCTCGACCTCGAAGACATCGGGATGGTCGGCCCGGGAGAAGGGGCGGAGTGGTTTCGGAGCGGGGCCACCGCTCCGGACGGACGGTTTCCGGTAAACCCCTCGGGCGGAATCCTCGGGCGCGGCCACCCGGTCGGTGCGTCCGGATTGGTCCAGATCGCCGAGGTTGCGCGACAGTTGCGGGGGGAAGCGGGCGCGATGGCCCTCCCCAAGCGACTTCGCCGCGGACTCGCGCAATCGATCGGAGGGCTCGGTTCCCACAATTTCGTCACCATTCTCGGCCACGGGGAGGCGTCGGATCCATGACCGGAGACGCGAGTCTCGCGATTGTGCGGTGCGAGCACTGCCACGGCCGATTCCTGCCCCACCCGGGACCCTGCCCGCGGTGCGGGTCGACGGAGCTCTTGGCCGGCGAGATCCCAGCGAACGCCGTCGTCCTGGCCGCGACCGAACTCCAAGCCCCCGCGGCCGGGTGGCCGGCGCCGCACCGGCTCGCGATCGTCGAGGGAGCGGAGAGTGTCCGGATCCTCGCCGTGGTCCCCGGTCCGCTGCCGCCCCTCGGGTCGGTGGTCGTGGTGCAGAGGTCCGGGGACCTCTACGTGGTGGCACCGGACTCCGGTGCCGCCGCCGCCTCCGGGCCGGCCGCGACTCCCCCAATCGAGGCTCCGGCGGATCCGACCGGGGCTCCGTCTCCCCGCGGCCCGCGCGAGAAGCGGGCACGCCGCCCGGCGAAATGAGGCCGGCTGGCTCGTCGGACCACGAACGCGGGGAGGGGGAGTTTCCGGGCGCCGGTCGGTTCCGGCGCGCGTTTGAACCCCCGAGGTGAAATCACCACAGGATTAGCAATCCTGCGCCTTACCGGGCTGGGCTATCCCCGCGCAAAACGTCCGAGGTGGGTTCGGTCCTTAAAGGTTCGGCCCGAGGGCGGCGTTCCGGGTTAATACAGGCCTCGACCTCGCTCGGCCGGGGCCGAACGTTGCGCGTCCAGCAGGCCGGGGTCGTCGGCGCCGGCACGATGGGGGCCGCGATCGCGGAGCTGTTCGCGTTCAACGGCATTCCGGTGGTCCTCCTCGACGTCGACCGCCCCGCCGTGGACCGCGGGTTGGCCCGTGTCCGGTCGTTGGTCGACGAGGTCGTTCGGTTCCACGCCGAGCGGGCGGACAACGAAGCGGCCCGAATTCACGACCTGGGCGTCACGCTTTCCCCCGAGCAGCTCGCCGCGCTCCGGACGAAACTCGCTCCCAAGATCTCCTCGGGCCGAGGCGACGAGGTGGTCGGCCGGGTCCGCGGAACCACGGAGTGGACGGAGTTCCGCGACGTCGACTTCGTGGTCGAGGCCGTGTTCGAGCGAGACGAGGTCAAGCGACCGGTGCTCGAACAGCTGGACCGAGTACTTCCCGAGCACGCCGTGATCGGCTCGAACACATCGTCCCTCTCGATCACGCGGCTCGCCCGCGGCCTCCGCCACGTTCGGCAAACCCTCGTCACGCACTTTTTCAACCCGCCGGGAACCCTCCCCCTCGTCGAGGTCTCCGGCGGGGTCGAGACACGGGAGGATCTCATCTCGGACACGATGGATTTCCTCCAGGGACTTCGGAACCACCGCTATCCCCTCGTCCCGATCCGGGTGAAGGAGTCGCCGGGGTTCGTCGTGAACCGGATCCTCCTTCCGGTGCTGAACGAGGCGTGCTTCGCTCTCGACGAGGGGGTGGCCTCCTCGCGGGACATCGACCTCGCGATGAAGACCGGCGCGGGGCTCCCGATGGGCCCGTTCGAGCTCGCCGACCTGATCGGCCTCGACGTCACCTTG
>JAKIVT010000030.1 GCA_022750415.1 Thermoplasmata archaeon | reverse complement strand
GTGGTGGCTTCGTCTACGATGGGCTCGACTCCACCATGATTCTCTTCGGAGGAGGGTATGACACCGGGGGGATCTGCGCGTTCTATAGCCTGACATGGACGTACCAAAACGGAACCTGGACGAACCGGAGCTCGACGTACTCGCCCCCGCTGCCGCGCTGCTGCGAGTCGTTCTCCTACGACCCGCTGCAGCGGGTGATCCTGCTCCTCGGAGGGGCCCAGACCTCCCAGGCGTACACGGGCGATACCTGGACGTTCCCGGCACCCGCGCTCGACCTCCAGCTCGACACCACCCCCCGCGCGGCCGCCCTCCTCCAGCCGTTGAACCTCACGGCCAACGTCACCGGCGGGGCCGGTCCACTCGTATGGAATTGGAGTTTCGGGGACGGGTCCGCGAACGGGAGCGGTGCTTCGGTCAGCCACACCTACTCGGCGACGGGGGCGTACGTCGTGCACCTCACGGTGGAGGATGCGCAAGGTCGTGAGATGAATCGCTCCCTCTCCGTCAAGGTCATCACGGCACTCTCGGCCGGGGCGTCCGGGACCCCGACGCAAGGGGAAGCCCCCCTGAGGGTGAACTTCACGGCGAATTCCTCGGGGGGATTGGGCCCGTTCCAGTACTCGTGGGCGTTCGGGGACCAGACAACCGGTGGGGTCGCCAACGCCTCGCATGTCTATCTGGCCGGTGGAACGTACACCGCGACGGTCACGGTCCGCGATGCCGCACGCGAGGTGCGTCGGGCCAGCGTGAACATCTCCGTCGCCTCCCCTCTCGGCGTGGCGGTCCGAACGACCCCCTCGACTCCCATCGGCGATGTGCCGCTCCTCGTCAACTTCACCGCCGAGCCGACCGGAACCGAATCCCCGTTCCGGGCAGTCTGGGACTTCGGGGATGGATCCCCGACCGTCTCCACCCTGAACGCGAGCCACACCTACTCGACCTCGGGGGCGTTCGCGGCGAAGGTAACGGTCACCGACGCGGTGGGCCACCAGGCCAACGCGAGCGTGGCCGTCCAGGTGAGCGGCCCCTTGACCGCCAGCATCTCCGCCACGCGGACGAGTGGGATTGCCCCGCTCTCGGTGACGCTGGCCGCGATCACCGGGAACGGAACGGCTCCGTTCCAGTACGACTGGTCGTTCGGGGACGGCTCCGCGAACGCGACCGGAGTGGCCACGACCCACGTCTACCTGAACGCGGGAACGTACACCTTGCAGCTGACGACGACCGACGCAGTTGGGAACCACGTCCTCGCGAAGATGACGGTCGTCGTGGTCACGACGCTCGACGCCGCCGCGACCGGCAACGTCAGCTCGGGCATCGCCCCGCTCTCGGTCGCGTTCGACTCCGGCGTGTCCGGCGGTCTCCCCCCGGAGACGTTCGCCTGGCTCTTCGGGGACGGGGAGGCGTCGGGATTGCCGAACCCGACGCACGTATTCGCGTCCGCCGGAACGTTTTCGGTGACGGTGACGATCAACGACGGGCTTGGGGAGTCGGTTCATCGGACCCTGACGGTCGAGGTCTTCAACCCCTTGCGGGCGACCGTCTCGGTGAATCCGCCCGAGATCACGTTGGGCCAGACGACGAACTTCTCCGCCTCGGGGACCGGCGGTTCCGGGGGCTCGACGTACCTCTGGAGTTCCCTCCCTCCCGGCTGCGCCTCGTCGAACGGCCCCGCCGATCAGTGCACGCCGACGGCGAGCGGCACGTACAACGTCACGGTCTCCGTCCGCGATTCCCGCAACGATCCCGCATCGGCGTTCGTGCAGCTCAGCGTCACTCCCGTACCGCCCACCGGGGTCACGACCGGGCTCTCGGGCTCGGGGGGATTGACGACGCTCGAGTTGCTCGGAATCGCAGCCGTGGCTGCTATCCTGGTCGCGGCCGCCGTGGTGCTGGTGTTCCGAAGACGGGGCTCGCCTCCTCCGGAGGAGACCCCCGAACCCGAGGTCGTCGAGCCGTCCCCTCCCGGGCCCGACGACACCCACGGGACCCTGCCCTAGGGCCCCCGGGCACATTTGCCGATCTCCGAGTCACGGCCGTCCGGCCTGGGGACCGACGATGCCCCCTGGGACAGGCCGGGACCGCCCTCCGCCGCCCGGTCGATCCTGGGGGCTTGGGGATAGGTATTTCCCGCTCGGACTTTTCCGCCCCCCGGTGCCAGCCCCGCGATTCGCTCCTCGGGCAGCGAGGGGTACCGTGGTCGTCCTCGCCGGTCTGATCGCCTTCGTGGTCGTCCTCTCCGCCATCGGAACCGGCACGGCCACCCGGAGTCCGGGACCCCTACCGCCCCTTGGGCTGAGGTCGCCCACGGCCCCGGCCGTCGTCGCACCTCCTGCAGCGGGGGTTCCCCCGGCGGGACCTGCCCCGAGCGCCTACTCCGAGAATTGGTACAACCTCACGGGGAACTACCCCTACGGGGTCCCAGGAAACCGGACCTTCGCGGCCCAGGCGTTCGACCCGAGCCTGAACGGGACCGTGCTCTTCGGCGGGTTCGACCAGGCCGCCTACACGGCCGACTCGGACACCTGGCTGTTCGCGAACGGCACGTTCACGAACCTGACCTTGAACCTGAGCGGCACACCTCCAGCCCGGTGGGCCGCGGATATGGCCTGGGATCCGACGAACAGTGAGTTGGTCATGTTCGGTGGGAGGAGCACCGTCGGCGGTCCGTTCGCGGACACGTGGGTGCTCAACAACTCCGTGTGGACGAACGTGACCCCGGGCACCTCGCCGTCGGGCCGACAATCGCAGTTCTCGGTGTTCACCTGGGACCCGACCCTGCACGCCGACTACCTGTTTGGGGGGTCGTGCTACGTCTGCGGTGGATCGGGCGTGGAGTACAACGACAGCTGGGCGTTCGTCAACGGAACCTGGAAGAACGTGACCAGCTCGGTCACGGGAAGCCCCGCGCTCCTGGATTTCGGCGCGTGGGACCCCTTGACAACGGGCATCCTCGGGTACACTACCAACTCGACAAACTGCTCGGGGGGCGGCTCGACCGTCTCGTTCAACGGTTCGGCGTGGAAGGTGCTGAACGCGACCAGCCCGCCGGGGTCGGTCCCGCAGGGCGGGGGACTCGCGTACGACGGGGTCGACTCCACCATGATCCTCTTCGGCGGGGGGTGGGACCTGTATGGGCAATGCCAGTACCAGAGCAACACGTGGTCGTACGGCAGCAGCGGGAAGTGGGTCAACCTGACCTCGACGCTCACCTCCGCCCCCTCCCAGCGGTGCTGCGAGTCGTTCTCGTACGACCCGGTGCAGCGAGTGATTCTGTTCGAGGGCGGCTCGACGCCCTCGACGTACGTCGGCGACACCTGGACGTTCCCCGCCATTCCCCTCAACGTCCAGTTCGACAACGCCACGCGTTACGTGGGCATCTCGGATCAGGTCAACTTCTCCGCGAGCGTCTTGGGAGGCGCGGGGACGCTCACCGATAGCTGGAACTTCGGCGACGGCTCGGCCAACGCCAGCGGCGCCTCGGCGAGCCACTCGTACGCTGCGACCGGGGCCTACAACGTCACCTTCGCGGTCGTGGATTCGCAGGGTCGAGAGGTCAATCGCACCCTGGTCGTCGACGTCTTCACCGCCCTCTCGGCCGGAGCGAGCGGCGCCCCATCGCTGGGCGAGGCTCCGGTGAGGGTGAACTTCACGGCGAACACCGCAGGGGGATTGGGTCCGTTCCAGTTCTCGTGGACGTTTGGAGACCAGAGCAACGGCTCCGGCGCCAACGCCTCGCACGTCTATCTCGCGAAGGGCAACTACGTGGCGACCGTCACCGTGCGCGACGTCGCCCACCAGGTGAGCCGCGCGACGGTGAACGTCTCGGTGGCGGCCCCCCTCGGCACGGGCATCCTCACGTCGCCATTGGATGGCATTGGCGATGCGCCGCTGCGCGTGAACTTCACGGCGCAGCCCACCGGGATCGAATCCCCGTTCCGGGCCATTTGGACGTTCGGCGACGGTTCTGCCACCGCCATGGGGCTCAACGTGAGCCACGTCTATCCGGCATTCGGGACGTTCCGGGCGAACGTCACCGTCACCGACGTCGTGGGTCACGAGGCGAACGCGTCCATCGCGGTCGTGGTCCACCCCGCGCTGAGCGCGAACGCGTCGGCGGTCAAGACCGCCGGATTCGCTCCCTTCTCCGTGACGTTCGCGGGGTTCGCCGAGGGCGGGACCGCCCCGTTCGCCTACTCCTGGTCGTTCGGCGACGGGTCGGCCAACACGACGGCAGCAGCGCCCACCCATGTCTACACGAATCCGGGTCTCTACACCGCGCAATTCACGACGACGGATGCGGCCGGGGGACGGGTCGTCCGCACGGTCCAGATCGACGCGGTGACTCCTCTCGATGCGGCGGCGCAAGCGAACGTCACGTCGGGAGCGGTCCCTCTCTGGGTGACGTTCAGCGCCCCCATCACGGGCGGTCTCCCTCCGGTGACGTATTCCTGGCTCTTCGGGGACGGAGGTGCCTCCACGCTGCCGAACGCGACGCACGAGTACACCTCCGTCGCGGAGTACCCAGTGACGTTGACCGTCACCGACGGTCTCGGGGAGACCGTCCATCGCGCCCTCACCGTCGACGTGTTCGACGTCCTTCGCGCGACCGTCTCGGCGAACCCGGCGACGATCAACGTCGGCCAGTCGACGAACTTCACCGCGTCCGTGTCGGGAGGCGCCGGGGGACCGACGTACCTCTGGGCGTCGCTGCCCCCTGGCTGCACGTCGTCGAACGGTCCGATGGACGAATGCGCGCCGACCGCCGCGGGAACGTACAACGTCACGGTCTCCATCCGCGACTCGCGCAACGACCCGGCGACGGCGTCGGTGGAGCTCACCGTGGGTCCGGCGAGCTCGACATCCCAGCCAACCGGTCTCGGAACGAGTTCCCTCGGGGCGAGTCTGACGCTCGAGCTCATCGGCATCGCCGCGGCGGCCGGGATCCTCGGCGCGATCGCCGTGCTCTTCCTGTTGCGACGGAGGGGTTCCCCCGGACCGCAACTCTCGCCTCCGCCGGCCCCCGCCGAGCCCGTCGCGGAGCTTTGGGCCGAAGCCCAGCCTCCCCCCTCCGCCGAGCCTTCGGCCGAAGGGGAGCCGGCGGAGTTTGACCCGAATCAGGGCGGCACGGGCTGAGCGGGCATCGGCTCCCGCTTGGGTCGGCGGTCCGCGGGACCCGACGGCCCTGTATCTCGGTGGGGAGCCGAGGTCTTCGTTCGGACGAGGACGAGGATCGCCACCACGGTTCCCAACACGACCACCGCGAGCCCGAGCAGGGCGAACCGGGGCGCCCGGTCGGCGGCGAGCTCGAAGAGCGCCGCCGCGGCCACGGCGACGGCGACCGGAACGAGGATCCCCGAGGGCCCGGTTCGGGCGATCCGCTCCGGGCCCCGTTCGGGAGCGAACAGGGCGAGGAAGACGCCCACAATGGCGAGGAGCGCGAGGGCGGCGAACACGGGGTCCCGCAGCGATTGGACCGGGAGGGCGACCGAGGCGTTGCCCGCGAGCAGCCCGGTGAACCCCGTCAGCTGGTCGCCCGAGACCTGGACGAAGGTGTTCGCGAGCGCGGACGGGGTGGCGAGAGCCCCCTGCGTCCCGAGCCGGTTGAGCGCGGCATTGAGGGTCAGCAGGTCGACCAGCCCCGCGAAGGTCGCCGGGACGAGGACGGCGGGTTCCCGGCTCCACCGAAGGATGGCGGCCATGATCGCGAGCGGGGAACCCAGCAGAACGCCCCCGAGCACCGCGTCGCCGATGGAGTCGCTCGGGAACCCCTGCACGGCGGCGAGCCCGAAACTGAGCAGCAACCCGGCCGCCGGCCCGAACCAGGGGAGGTCCCACCGGCGCGACCAGATCGACCCGGCGAGCGGAAGTCCGGCGAGGACGGCGCCGAGGATGGCCCAGGCGGAATATTCGCGGAGCGCGAACAGGACGACGAAGAAGCCGTCGGCGAACACGAGCAGCGCGAGCCAGGCGCTCGGCGCCGTCCGGACTTCGTTCGTCACGCCGTCCCCCAGGCGCGGAGTTGCGTGTAGGTCGACAGGACCTGGGTCGACGCTCCGCGTCGGTCGTAGGGGAACACCGGGATCCCTTCGCCGCGGACCTGCGAGATCTTCCGCTCGAGATTCGCCCGCTCCTCCCGGCCAGCCCAGCCGAACGCGGTCGACGCGGGATGGGACGTCTCGATCGCGGGGTACATCCGGGCCCGGTTCGCGGGGAACACGTAGACCCGGTGGCCGCGCGCCCGGAATCGCGTGAAGGCGAGGTGGAGAGGCTCGAGCGGTCCATCGAGCGCCGTGAACACCAACACGTGGGTGTTGCGCACGAGCCGACGAGTGCAGAGTTCCAGGGCGTTCGCGATGTCGAACGTCCCCTCGGTCGGCCGAAGGTAGGCGAGGTTCTCCGAGAGCCGGCGGAAGTGGGACTCCCCGCGTTCGGGTCGGAGGTACTGGCGGGTCCGGCCGCCCTGGATCAGGAGTCCCACCCGGTCTTCCCCGCTTCGGGAGACGGCGGCGATGACGAGCGCGGACGCCTCCACCGCGCGGTCCAGGGCGTTCTCCCCGGGAAGTCCGGCCGCCATCGCTGGCGTGACGTCGAGGAGGAGCACGAAGTCCTGCCGGCTCTCTTGCTCGAACTCCCGGACGTACATCTGGCCCGGCCGCGACCGTTTCCACGCGACGTGGCGAATGTCATCCGAAAGCTGGTACGGCCGGAGCGAGCGGAACTCGGTCCCGAACCCCCGGTGCCGGAGCGCGAGCCGTCCCTGCATCCGCGTGAGGAGCGCGGGGCCGATCTGGTGGGCGCGCTCGAGGGGAGCCGGAGGCACCACTCGGACGGGCTGGTCGGTCGTCGGGAGGGACCACTGCCGCCACGCGAGTCCGTGGGGGCTGTCGACGGTGACGGTGGTGGGCCCGAGGAGGTGGCTCCCCCGAGTCGTCGTTCGGACGGCATACTCCAGCCGGGCCGAATCGCCCGGTTCCCAGGTCCGTCGCGCGAACGAGCGGCCCGAAATCGGGAGGAGGGAGCGGGGGAGCAGGTCACGGACCTCCCCGACGACCGGGCTCTCTCCGGTGTACCGGATCTCGACCGAGACCGAGAACTGCGCCCCGGGGGAGGCGGCGCGGGGGGCGCCGACCCGCTCGGTCGCGAAGGGGTACCGCTCGGGCCCTGGGGGGAACAGCTGGAAGGCCAGCATCTCCCCCGCGACCGCGGCGAAGCAGGCGATCGCTCCGGCGAGGAGGAGGATGTTCAGCGAGTAGACCGCGAGCAGCAGGGCGCCGCCGCTGGCGGCGAGGGCGGCCCAGCCGCGGCGGGAGATCACCGGTCCGCTCCCCATCCCGTTAGCGGGGGGCTGGGACCTCTTCGGCCCGCTTCTCGAGGACCTCGCGGAGGAGCGGCTCGACGCCGTTGCGACCGGTCACGTACCGCTGGGCGAGGAGGTCGGGGTGGAGAAGGATCCGATGGTTGAGGACGTCGAAGACGACGCTCTTGACGTCGCCCGGCGTCACGTACGACCGACCGGCGAGGAGCGCCGCCGCCTTCGTCGCCCGGAGGAATTGGACGCCGGCCCTCGGCGAGGCCCCCATCAGGATCCGGGCGTCGTTCCGCGTCCCACGGATGATCTGCATGACGAAATTGAGGATCTCGGGCGTCATGGCGACCCCGAGGGCTTCCTCCCGAAGCCGGTCCAACGTTCCGGCGTCGAGGAGGAGCCCGGTCGCCTCTGCAATTTGGGTGCGGGTGTGCCGCTCGAGGAGCGTCCGCTCGTCCGCCTCGCTCGGGTACCCCATCAAGATCCGGAACAGGAACCGGTCGAGCTCGGCCTCGGGGAGGGGGTACGTCCCCTCCTGCTCGATCGGGTTCTCCGTGGCGATGACGATGAACGGTCGGGGCAGCGGGTAGCCGACCCCGTCGACGGTGACCTGCCGCTCCTGCATGGCCTCCAGCAAGGCCGACTGGACCTTCGGCGGCGCCCGGTTGATCTCGTCGGCGAGGACGACGTTCGCGAAGACCGGGCCGCGGCGGTACTCGAACTCCTGGCTGACCGGGTTGAGCACCACGGTTCCCACGATGTCGGACGGGAGCATGTCCGGCGTGAACTGGATCCGCTTGAACGAGAGCGACAGCGCCGAGGAGAATCGGCGGACGAGCATCGTCTTCGCGATCCCCGGAACGCCCTCGAGGAGGACGTGGCCCTCCGAGATCAGGGCCACCGTGAGGAGGCGGACCACCGCGTCGTACCCGATCACCGACTCCCCGACCGAGCGGGTGAGCCGGTCGAGGACCGTCGGCGCATCGGACGAGCTGGGGGACGACGGTCCGGGTTCGTTCGGGCGGGGGGCGGACGGTGCGGTCGGCTTCGTGCTGGTCATGGAGCGTATCCGAGACGAGTGAGTTGGCGGTCGACGACCTGGAGACGTTCGGAGAGCCGCGTCCGGAACTTGGCGCGCGAGGCCTCTCGCGACCGCCAGAAGTCCCATCGGAACAGGCTCGCCGTCTCGAGGCGGACCGACCACAGGTAGAGGGATTCGAGTCCCCGCAGGCTGTCGCGCAGCCCCTTCGGGTCCGGGACGCCGACCCGCTTCGCGGTGGAGGGGAGCCAGGGGATGTCCTTCAGCCGCCGACCGGTCCGGGCGAAGAGCGCCCGGTCGAGGCGGACATGGGTCTCGACGAGAACGGAGGAGTACGCTTCGCGGCGCAAGGCGAGGTAGGTCCGGGACACGGGGTCCGCATCCGGTTCGGGAGGAACGCGCTCCCCTCGGTGACGACGGGGTTCGGAGGCCGGACTCGCGACCACCCACGTCACCGTCGCGGCGAGCAGGAGCAGGAGCGGGAGCCCGACCCGCGGGTCGGTGACGAATCCGAGCAGGAGGGTGTACGGGTCGACCACCTTACTCCTCCGGGGGAGAAGTCTCGTCGTTGAAGGTCGGGACATTCCCGCCTCCGTTCGTCGGGGCGGAAGGTCCGAGGTTCGTCACGTAGAGACGCCACATCGGTTCGGGAGAGTACAGGCTTTGGACGAGCTCGAGCACGATGTCGGCCGCGTGGGGGGTCGGGTGCCGGCCGAACCGGACGGGCGCGTAGAGCCGATAGAGCCGGTCGAAGAACTCGGCCATCGGTGCCATCTCGGCATTGAACCGCTTCGCGAGGATCTCCTCGTGCGAGAACCCCTCGGGAAAGTCGACGCCGTACGCCCGGCCGAGGTCCTCGACGATCTTCGGGTAGGCGTAGAGCAGCGCCCCCGCGACGTCGTTGCGCCCGAGCCGACGCTTGACCTCCGTTAGGGTCGGGACCTCGACCGGCCGGATCCGGTCGACGACGATGGCCGGAGGAGGGTCGGGACGCCGGAACATACGGTCGCTCACCGCTCCGGGGCGGTGGCTGGGGTCGGCCGAGCCAACGGTCGGGTCGAGCGGCGGGACGCGAAGATCGCGTAGACGACCCCGGCGCCGGCCAGGGCGAGCGGCGTGGCCAGGAGGAGCCCACCCACCCCGCCGCCGGAGGTCACAAACCCGAAGGGCGGACCCGATTGGCCCGAATGACCGGGGGAACAGGGCCCGTTCCCGGAGCAGCCGGGGAGGGGGGTCAGGTCGACGTAGTACGGCGCGACCCGCTGGAAGTACGTGAGCGAGACGACGGTGTAGTTCGACGTGAACCCGGTGTCGTTCGCCATCACCTGGTACAGGTTCGGCGGCTTCACATCGGTGAAGTTCGCCCAGCCCCTGCCCGACGTCGTCACCGTCGCGAAGCCGACGAGGTGCACCGTCGCTCCGCCGAGGGGGTCCCCCGTGACCGAGTTCTGGACCAGGACATCGAGCACCGCCCCGTACTCCTCGGGGAGGGCGAGGGTCACGACCTGGTGCCGGATCCACGGATGGTCGAACGTCGTCTCGTTGGTGAGGTAGCCCACCGCGCCGGCCGAGACCGTGTAGTTCGCGGCGGCCTGGGTCGAGACGTTGTACCAGCCGGCGGAGGTGACGACGAACGGGATCGAGGAGGGGCCGGATTGGTCGATGTTCCGGATCTCCTCGTTGATGGCCGCGACCCCTTGGCCGGTGGTCCCGTCCACGATGTGGACGTCCAGCTCCCCCGCGGCGAGCAACGTCAGGTTCGTGAGGAGGGGTCCGGTAAACGGCACGATCACCGGGGAGGTCGCGCTCGAGTGGTTGACGAGCGAGCCTCCAATATCGAGCGGTCCCGGCGGGGCGGCGAACGGCGAGACGTTCAGCCAGCCGGCCGGGCCGGTCAGGCCGAGCACCCGGAACAGTCCCTCCTGGACCGAAACGTTGGGGAGCGGCACCGGCACCCCCGAGACGCCGACCCCCCACGCCCGCACCGACAGCGAGGGGTCGGGGGTCATCGGGATGGTGACGCGGTTCGTCGTGTTCGGCAGGAAGTGGTCGATGACGGTGGTGTCCCGATACCCCGATGCGGTGGCGGAGAAGTTGATCACGTCGGGCGCGGGCAGGGTGTAGTTGAGGTAGCCCGCCGCGTTGGTGTACTGGATGGTCGAGAGGCATTTGCCCTGGATCGAAACGGCGGCGGACCCGATCCCCACCAACGTCCGTTGGTCGGTGACCCGAAGTTCGAGGGGCACGCTCTGAACCGAGCAGGGCGGCGGCGGAGGGGAGCCCCCGCCAGCGATGAGGTTCGGGAAGCAGTTCGTGGCCGGACCCCCGAAGGGGGCGAGGAGCGAGGCGTTCATGGGCGGTCCGCTCAGCGAGGTGTCCCCGCCGAGGATGTTGAGCCCCTCGCAACCGGGGAAATCGGCCCACGCGTTCGGGGCGTCGTACCGGGGGCCGGGTCCTCCTTCGGCGATCACGGTGCTCCAGGTCCGGGTGCCCATGGAGAGAAGGTACGTGTCCCCGAACGCCTGCACGCCTTGACCGGCCCAGGCGAACCCCCCGACCAGGATGGCGAGCTGGTCCGCGCCGTCCCAGACGAACGCTCCGGCGGCCCGGGGACCGGGGATTGTTCCGGTCGCCGAGTCTTGCCGCCACACCGCGGGTGAACCACCGAAGCTCCACAGGTCCGAAGAGCACTGGAGGGCGCAGCCACCGAAGAGGTCGTACCGGTGCGTCGTGTTCTGCCAGATCAGTCCCGAGCCGAACATCGGCGGGGGGGACCGAACCGGGTGGAGATGGGTCCAATCGAACGTGCTGAGGTTCAGCGACCAGGTGTCGTTCCAGATCACGGCCGCCGTGGAGCCGTTGCCGGTGTACGAGGGGTTCCAGCCCCCTTCGAGCAGGGCCGTCTGGCCGGAGTCGTTGACCGCGAACGCCGCCGACTGTCGCGCCGGGGGCGCCACGGTGTGCGTGACGTTGAGCCAGCTCTGGTTCGCGAAGTAGTACACCCAGGTATCGTTCGCCGTCCGCTGGGTCTGGAGGTCCGTCAGCCCGCCGAAGAGGACCGCGAAATCGCGACCCGGGACGTCGGCGAACGATACGTTCGTTCGCGCCGACGGGCTCGGCGTGGCGTTGATGACGCTGAAGTACCCGACGGAATAGTTGTAGTTCACCGTCGTCGCCGTCAGCCCGCCCGTGCCCTCGCCGCCGAACGTGGTGATGTTCCGCAAGTTGTTGTCCACCACCATCGCAGCGCCCTCGCCCATGAAGTGGGTTGTATCGTCCCCCTGCCCGTAGATGATGAACGCCAGACCCCAGACGAACGTGGGGAGGGTCGCGCTCGGGTGGGGTACGGCAGGGGCCACGGCAGCGTCGGTCGGCGGGGCAATCCCCTGGGGAAGAGGGCCGGCCGCCTTCGGGGCCGGTGAGGACGGTCCCGCGCTCTGGGCCCAGGCCGGGGGGGCCACGAGCACCGCAAGGAGAAGGAACAGGAGAGCGGTCCGCGCGACCGAGCCGCGGAGGCGCCGCACCCCGGGTCGGAGAGGGGTACCCTAGATAACGACTCGGCCCGCGCCGACGAGGGCGTCGCGCGAACGCCCTCAGTACGTCGACCCGGATGCGGCGAAAGCGCCGGCGGACGGAGATCCTAGAGGCCGAGGCGCGAGCGGAGGAACTGGAAGGCGGTCTGCCCCTTCGAGGTGTGGGGAGTGACTTCGAGAGGACCGGGCGGCACGAGCTCCTTGTTCCGGGTGGTCAGCGCGATCCGAAGGCGTTCCAACCCGATCTTGACGGTGACGTCGGCCGGGGTGGCCACGCCGGCGACGGCGGAGACGCCGCCGTTGGCATCGACGACGAGGGTGGCGGTTTCCGATTCGGTCACGAACACCCACCGTTGCGGAAGGTACGGCCGGACGAACATCGCGGCGAACCCCGTCATCTGCGCCCGGACCCGCTGCTCGAGGCCCGGCGCGATCGACGCCAGGAGCTCGAGCAACGGGGGCATCGTTCGCGGCTACGGGAGGTGCGGGATAACGCTCGCCGTCGAAAGGCCCCCGACCTGAGCAAGGCGAGATTTATTCGGGAGAAGCGGATGCACCGGTGTCGATGGGCGCTCCCCCCGGCGCGCTGCCGCCCCCTCCCCCGCCCCCGTACTACGCCCCGCCGTACCCCGGCCAAATGACTCCCGTGGGCCCGCCTCTTGGGTCGCCTCCGACCGGGTACCGGTACGGTCCCCCGGCGCGCGAGCTCATCCGGAAGATCGGCGACGGGGTCCGTTGGTACCTGGTGACCCTCGTGCTGAGCCTGCTCTCCGCGATCGGGAGCGCGGTTCTCACCGGCTACGTCGTCAGTTCCGCGTTCGGACTCGGGGGCTCCAGCCTTCCCAGCGCCGGGCTCTCCGCCTCGAGCACCGCGCTGGCCATCGGGCTCGGCGTACTGGGTCTCCTGGTCTTCGTGCTTACCATCGTCGCGTGGCTCAGCTGGCGCTCGGGCGTACGCCAGCTGCCCGCAGCCGCGATGGAATTCGGCTCCGCGTACGCCACGTCCGCGCAGAGCGCCCTCAAGGACTACGGGCGAACGGTCTGGTCGTTCCTCTCGATCTTGATTGGGACGGTCGTTTTCGCGATCGTCCTCGCGGCGTACATCGTCTCCCAAGCGTTCGCGCACTGCTCCGGGCCCCTGCAGTCGAACAACACGAGTTGCGTCACGAGCGGCGCGTCCACCCTCTCGAACACCGTGGGGATCGTCCTGGTTTTCGGACTCATCGTCGCGCTCCTCCAATTCCTTCAGTACTTCTTCGCCTCGCGAAGCCTCGTCGATTCGATTCGTCCCCTCGTCGCCGAGCCCCAGCAACAGCGGCTCGACCGGGGACGGTTGTTCATGGTGATCGGGGCGGGGTTGACCCCCGTCGGTCTGATCAACGCGGCGCTCCTCCTCGGGAATCACGCGGTTCCTGTGCTCGGGTTCGTCGGTCTGCTCACGCCGATCCTCCTTCTCCTTGGGCTCTACCAAATCCACGAGGTGTACGTCGGATGGAATTCGGCGTCGCCCCAAGGAGGGGCCCCGTCGGGTGGCTACCCGGCCTACCAGCCCCCGATGGCCGCCCCGTACGGGGCACCCACGCCCCCCGCGTACTTCCCTCCCCGCTGAGGTTCGTAGCGACCCGCCACCGCGGGACGTCGGTCTCTGGAGCGCCGCTCACCGGGTTTGCCCGAAGCAGGCGGCAGTCCCGCCTCGAAAACCGTTATGGGCCGGGTCTCCTCCCTCGCCGCCGGGGAAAGGGTTGCCGGTAAGGGTCGAGCACGACCGGGTCGGGTCGACCCAGGCCGAGGCCGTTCGATTGGTTCGGTTCGGCGCCCGCGAGGGGACGTTGGTCGTCGCCCGGGAGCAGTCCGACGGCCGCGGACGTCTGGACCGGCACTGGGCATCGCCGCGGGGCGGGCTCTACCTCTCGATGGTCGTCGCCCTCCCACGCACTTCTCCCGGGCTCCTCCCGTTGGCCGTCGGCGCCGAGTTGCGGGATGCGCTGCATCGGGACTGGGACGCCGACCTGCGCGTGAAGTGGCCCAACGACCTCGTCGTCGACGAGAAAGAGGGGCGGCTTCGGAAGGTCGCCGGGATCCTCATCGACCGGGTTCGCACCGACACCGTACCGAATCTCGCCGTCGTGGGCGTCGGGATCAACGTGCGCCGAGCCGCTGCGGCGCTCCCGCCGGACCTCCGCCCTGGCATCGCATTTCTCGAGGAGTTCGGCGGCTCCGCCCCCGAGTTGGACCGCGTGGAATCGACTGCAGTCCGAGCGGTCGCCGCCGCCGCCCGACGGGTCGCCCGGCCCGGAGGCGCGGGGGCCGTGACCTCGGAGTGCCGGCGGTACTTGTACGGCGTCGGGTACCCGGTGACGGTCGACGGAGTCCCGGTGGGCATCCTCCGGACCCTCGAGGACGACGGGGCGGCCACCGTCGAGCACGATGGGATTCTCTCGACGATCTACGCGGGCGACCTCGGAGTGGGAGCGCCCGCGTGACCGGCGCCTTCGACCGCTGGGAGCTGAAGCGCCGGCAGACGCGCGAAGGCGGCGGGGCCGAACGGGTCGCCAAGCACACCGCGAACGGCCGCCTCACGGCGCGCGGCCGTCTCGAGACGTTCTTCGATGCGGGGACGTTCGTCGAAACCGGATCGTACGTGACCCACCGCGTCACAACGTTCGGGCTCGCCGAGCGGCGGATCCCTGGGGATGGCGTCGTCACCGGTTGGGGGGAGGTCGACGGGCGGCCGGTGTGCGCGTTCGCGCAGGACGCCACCGTCTTCGGCGGAGCGTTGGGCGAGGCCCACGCGGAAAAGATCGTCAAGTTGATGGAGACCGCGAAGAAGGCCGGCGTTCCGGTCGTCGGACTCAACGATTCCGGCGGAGCCCGCATTCAGGAGGGCGTGATGAGCCTCGGCGGGTACGGCGAGGTGTTCTTCCGGAACGTCACGATGTCGGGGGTGGTCCCCCAGCTCTCCGTCATTCTCGGCCCGTGCGCGGGAGGGGCGGTGTATTCACCGGCAATCACCGACTTCACCGTCATGGTCCGCGGGCAGGGCCAGATGTTCATCACCGGTCCGGACGTGATCCGGGCGGTCACCGGCGAAGAGGTCACCGCGGAGGCGCTCGGGGGCGCGGACGCCCACGGGCTCGTGAGCGGGGTATCGCACTTCGCCGCCGCATCCGACGAGGAGGCGCTCGCGCTCACCCGGCGGATTCTCTCCTATCTCCCGCTCAACAACGTGGAGGAACCTCCCGCGATTCCTTCGGTCGAGCCTCCGCCCGAGGCCGCCGCGGCGTTGAAGGGGCTTGTGCCCGAGGACGCGAACGCGCCCTACGACGTCCTGACGGTGGTCCGCAGCGTCCTCGACCCGGACACCTTCCTCGAGGTCCAGGAGGGCCACGCACCGAACCTGGTCGTCGGCTTCGCGCGCTTGGCCGGTCGACCGGTCGGTGTGGTCGCGAATCAGCCCAGCCACTTGGCGGGCTGCCTCGACGTAACGGCGTCGATGAAGGGGGCCCGGTTCGTCCGGTTCTGCGATGCGTTCAACCTCCCGCTCCTCACCTTCGTCGACGTCCCCGGATTCCTCCCGGGGACCCAGCAGGAGCACGGGGGCATCATCCGGCACGGCGCGAAGCTGCTCTACGCGTACGCCGAAGCGACGGTGCCGAAGCTCACCGTGATCCTCCGCAAAGCGTACGGCGGGGCGTACGACGTGATGTGCTCGAAGCACCTCGGCGCCGATTTCAACGTCGCCTGGCCGACGGCGGAGATCGCCGTCATGGGGGCCGACGGCGCGGTGAACATCCTGTTCCGCCGCGAGATCGACAAGGCCCCGGCCGCGGGGCGCGATGCGGTCCGCAAGAAGCTCGTCCGCGACTACCAGGTCGAGTTCCTCAACCCGTACCTCGCCGCCGAGCGCGGGTACATCGACGACGTGATCGACCCCGCCGAGACCCGCTCGAAGCTCGTCCGTGCCTTGACGCTCCTGGAACCGAAACGCGAGGACCGACCGGCCAAGAAGCACGGCAACATCCCGCTCTAGGGCGGACGGGGGCGCGCGTCCGATGGTCGGCATCACCGAGACGGTCCTGCGGGACGGTCACCAGTCGCTGCTCGCGACGCGGATGCGCACGAAGCACATGGTGCCCGCGCTCGAGCGTCTCGACGCGATCGGCTACCGGACGATCGAGGCGTGGGGCGGCGCGACCTTCGACGTGGCGCTCCGGTTCCTCCACGAGGACCCGTGGGAGCGACTTCGCACGCTCAAGCGCGGGATGCCGAACACGCCCCTCCAGATGCTGCTGCGGGGCCAGAACCTCGTCGGGTACCGGCACTACGCCGACGACCTGGTCGAGAAGTTCGTGGCGGAAGCGGCGCGGCGGGGGATCGGCGTCTTCCGGGTCTTCGACGCCCTCAACGACCCGCGGAACATGGAGGTCGCGCTGAACGCGGTGAAGCGGACCGGAGCGGTCGCGCAAGGGACGATCTGCTACACGCAATCGCCCGTCCACACCCTCGAGTCGTTCGTCCGGCTCGGGTCGACGCTCGCCGAGATGGGCGCGGACGAGCTGTGCATCAAAGACATGGCCGGATTCCTCCCGCCCGGGGAAGCGTCCTCGTTGACGGCGGCCCTCGTCAAGAACGTCGGGCTCCCGGTCGTCCTCCACACGCACTCCTCGAGCGGGATGTCGACGCTCTCGTGCCTCGCCGCGGCCGACGCCGGGGCCACGGCGGTCGACGGCGCGCTCAGCCCGTTCGCCGG
>JAKIVT010000003.1 GCA_022750415.1 Thermoplasmata archaeon | reverse complement strand
TCCTCGCCGCGGACATCCTCGGCGTCGGACTCTTCGCCCTGTACGGCCTCTCGACCGTCCACCTCGCGCGCCGGTTCCTGTCGTCCGGTCCGCTCCAGGTCGCGCTGGTCGGTTTCGCGGTGCTCTCCGGGTCGACGATCCAGATGGTGTTCTGGGGCGGGTACCCGAACCTGCTCGGATTCGTGCTGATGAACGAGGCGCTGATCGCCATGCTCGCGTTCGTCCGCTCGGGGCTCGCCCGCGACGGCGCTCTGATGTACATCTTTCTCGGCCTCACCTACTTCGGCCACGACCTCTCCGCCTTCGAGCTGTTCGCCGTGTTCGCCGTCGCCACGGCGTTCCTCCTGTGGACCGGGAAGGTCAAGCCCCGCTTCCTCCTCCGCCGCACGAACCTCGTCGGCATCGGGGCCCTCGCCGTGGCCATCGGCGGGTTCTCGGAAGCGACTGCCCGGCTCGGCATCTCCCATCCGAGCTACTTCACCGCGAACCCCTCGGCGTGGTTCATCGATGAGGTCGGGGAGCTGTTCGCCCCGCTCGGCCGGGCCCCGGTGGCGATGCCGATGGGGGCCGCCGTGTACCTTCCCCCGCTCCCCACGGCGGTCGCCCTCGCGCTGGCGCCGCTCGTCGCCCTCCTCGCCCTGCTCCTCGTGGCGTGGCTCGTGCCGGGCCGGGTCGATACCCGGCTCGTGATCGCGGGGGGCTGGCTCAGCGCCGCCCTGGCCGTCCCCGGCATCGGGTACCTCGCCCACGTGGACACCGACTACACCCGACTGCTGTACTTCCTCCCGCTCCCGTTCTTCCTCGTGGCGCTCCTCGGGGTCGAGCGGGCGTTCGTTCGCGAGCTGCTCCCCGCACCGGCCTCCGCCCCCGTGGGGGCGGGGCCCGACGCGCCCGGTCCACCGCCCCCGTGGGGGCGGCCCGCCGGGCTCGTCCGCCGTCACGCGGTCTTCGTCGCGGCGATCGCGGTCGCCGTCGCGCTCCTCGCCGTCGCCGCGACGGTGACGGTGCCGGTGACCGAGGCCAACGAGGCCGCGAGCACCGCCGTCGCGCACGACGCCCCGTTCCTCCAGGCGCTCCAGTGGCTGAAGTCGAATCCCCGGTCGGGAACGGTCCTCACGGTCCCCTCGTCGGCCCGCTGGACGGAGGCGCTGACGCTCCGCGATACCCTCACCGTCGGGCCGGAGTGGCTCCTCTTCGACTCGTTCCAGATCACCGACACCCAGGAGACGTACTGGGCGTTCGTCTCCGACTACACCCTCGTCAACCCGCAGGCGGCCCTGTCGTTCTCGGGGTTTGCTACGTCGGTCTTGAGCCAGACTCCGATGTACACCGCGTACTACGAGGGGGTCCCGTTCCCGGTGGTCCGGATCCTCGGCGAGACCCTCGCGCTCAACGCGACCGGCCCCGCCGGCACCGCGACGTACCCCCTTCTCGGGAGCGTCCCGCCGGTCCTCGTCCCGCCCGGGAACGGTAGCGCGACGCTCACGATCGACTATACGACGGGGGCCGCGAAGGTCGTCGAAGTGGCCTCCACCGACCCGAGCGGGTCCGCGACCGTCGCCTTCCGCGTGCTCCCCAACCCCGGAGTGGTCGTCCACTCGCTCACCATCGGGTTCGCCGGTCCGCCCACGAATTCGACGACGCTCGCGACCGACCGGATCGATTCGTCGACCGCGGCGCCGAACGGTCTCACCGTCACGGTCTCGGGAAAGCTCGGCCAGTATCCGGACCGGGTCCACACGACGACGACCATCGGCTTTTCGGCGGCCACGCAGTGGGTGACGGCCGGGACGGCGAGCGCCCCCAGCTGGACCGCCGTCGTTCCCGACCGGAACGGCAGCGCGCCGTTCGCCGTCGCCCTCCGGTACGACACCCCCGGCGCCAGCCGGCCGGCGTGCCCCCTCCCGCCGGTCCTGAGCACCCCGGCGTTCCTCGACAATCGGTCGGTCGAGTTCCTCCTGTGGCCGAACCACGCCTACGGGGCCGTCGAGATGACGTACTACGAGGCGACCTTCGGGTTCCGTCCGGCGTTTCAAAATTCCGAGTGGATTGTCCTCGCCCGCTGAGCCGCCACGAGCGCACGATTCGGTTACGGGCTTCTCTCCCGGGGAGGCCGTGTTCCGTCGGATTAAGTTCCGGACGCCGCTCGGAACGACCATGACCCCGTTTGGCGACTCCGCGAACCCCCCGGCCCCCCTCGACGACTCCTCCCGAGCGACCCACGCCGACGTCCGGCCCGGCGGCCCCACGCGGCCGCCCAACCTCCTGTTCATCGTCCTCGACTGCGCCCGGGCGAAGAGCTTCGCCGCGAACGGGGGGGACCGGACGGCGAGGACCCCGGTGATCGACCGGCTGGCGCGCGACGGGACCGTGTTCCCGGGCGCCGTCGCCCCGGCGAACTGGACCGTCCCGTCCCACATGTCGATGTTCACGGGCGACTACCCCGGTACCCACGGGCGCCGGACGTTCGAGCGGGGGCCGGCGCCCCGGGAGACGACGGCGTCGTGGCTCGCCCGCCGGGGGTACGAGACCGCCATGTTCACCGAGATGGTCCACCTCGTCGGAGGGTACGGCCTCGAGGACGGGTACGCGCAGCGGGTCGCCCGGCACATCGGGATCTCCGACGAGGAACGGACGACGAGCAACTGGATCGCGTCCCACAGCGAGGCGCTGTACTCGCCGTGGATGCGGAGGCTCCTCGAGCGGGTCCCGCCGTTCATCGTCCCCCTCAACTTCGTCAACCACCCGCAGGAGGTCGCGTTCAAGCGCGAGGTGTGCAACTCGTTCGTCCCCGACGCGTTCCGGACGTGGGTCGACCAACGGGACGCGGACCGGCCGTTCCACGCGTTCGTCAACCTCGTCGATGCCCACGAGCCGTACCCCCTCGTGCCGAACGGCCACCGCATTGGCGCGATGTCGCGGTGGTACGCCCGCACCCCCCGGTACTACCTCCTCGCCGTCCCGGGGCTCCAGGCGCGGGTGCCGTGGGAAGAACTGCTCCGGGGGTACCTGTGGTCGATCGAGCAGGCCGACCGGAAGGTCGGGGCGATGGTCGAGGCGCTCGAGCGGGCCGGGGAGCGGGACCGGACCCTGATCGTCGTCACCGCCGACCACGGCCAATCGTTCGGCGAGGGCGGCAACGTCTTCCACGGGTGCGGCGCGACCGACTCGATCGCCCGGGTCCCCCTCGTCGTCTCCGGCCCGGCGGAGTTCTCTCTCCCCCACCGGGTCGACCGGTGGACCAGTCTCTGCGAGCTCCCCTCCTGGTTCAAGGCCGCGGCGAGCGGCCGGGCCCCGTTCGACGAGACGGGAACGGCGCCGATGCCGTTCGGCGCCCCGGTCCCCTCGACCGACGCGGTCTTCTGCGAAGGGGCGCCGGCGTCCGACCCGAACCGGTCGTTGCGGGGGATCCGGGCCGATGCGCCGTGGAACCACCGGCTCCTCGCCGCCTACCGGGGCGAGGAGAAGCTCGTCCTCGACCTGGAAACTTCGGACGTGTTCCGCTGGACGATGACCGGCTCCGACCCGGACCTCCGCCCGCCCGAGCCGTGCTCTCCGGGGGAGTCCCGGGCGCTCCGCGCCGAGGTGTTCGAGCCCTACCGAGGGATCGAGTCGGTCGGCCGGGGCGGTCCGTCCCTCGACCAGGCCCTGGCGCCGGAGATCGACGCGCGGCTCCGGTCGTGGGGCTACGACTGAAGGGACGGGTCCGCCCAGATCTTGCGGCTCCCGCCGGGCGGGAAGCGGCTCGTCCCGACGGGCCGCGGGCCGACCGGAGCGTCGCCTACGCCGGGTTCGGGACGGGCATCCGCCACGTCATGGCACCGGCGACCGCCTCGACCGGGTGGCCCTGCACGTGCGACGGGACCGGCTCGCCGAGGATCCGCAGCAGGGTCGGCGCCACGTCGACCATCGGAATCTCCGGCAATTGGTCCGGCGCGACCCCCCCGGCGGGGGTGTAGAGGAACACGCCGTACGGCCCGTGGACCGCATCGTCGGGCCCGGAGTCGTTCTCGTAGAGGAACCCGGTCGGATGGCCCATTGTTCCGGCCGACCGGATCTTCAGCCCGTCAAAGTAGACCATGAGGTCGGGCGCGTCCCCGGCGACCCCGCGATACAGGAGCTCCGGCCGGAGGACGTCCACCGCGATCGGTGCGTTGTCCGGGCCCCGAAGCTTCTGGAGGTCCGCGATGAGCCGGTCCCGCACCGCCCCGACCTGGTCGGGGGGAACGAGCCCGTCCCGTTCCCGGCCGCGGACGTTGAGGAACAGTCGGGCGTAGTACCCGCCGGCGCCCCAGGCGGTGGTCCGGCCCCAGTCGACGTCGACCTCTTCGAGCGGCGTGGAGGGACGCGGTGCCGGGTGGCGGAGGACGAGGTAGCCGTTCTCCTCGAGCCACTGGTTCACGCAAAAGCAGCCGCGCATCGCCATGCTGCCGTGGTCGGAGACGACGACGACGTCGGTCCGGTCGTCGGCCTGTCGGAGCAGCTGTCCGATCCCCTCGTCGATGAGCGCATAGTACTCCTCGGCGATCCGCTCGTACGGGTTCCCCGGCTGGAACTGCGGGTGGTTGCGGTCGAAGTGCTTCCAGAACGCGTGGTGGAGCCGGTCGGTGCCGATCTCGTGCAGGGCGAAGACGTCCCAAGGCTCCCGGGCGTAGAGCCGCTCGGCGAATCGGAACCGGCGACGGGTCATCTCGAAGATCTCCCGGGCGACTCGCGCGAGGTCCCCGGACCGGAACGGGATGTCGAACAGATACGGCCCGTCCGGCCCGTCGAGGTCGGCGCGCAACTCGGGGGGGAAGGTGGTGACCTCGGCGTGTCCGGGGGTCAGGAAGTCGGAGACGTAGACGCCGTTCACCTCGGGCGGCGGGTACCCGAGCGGCATCCCCACGACGGCGACGCGTCGACCGCGGGCCGACAGGAGCTGCCAGATCGTCGGCACCGGGAGGTCGCTGGAGGTCGGAAGGTACATCTCGGTGTACGAATGGGGCCGACGGTGCCGGAATCCGTAGAGACCGAGGGTCCCGGGGTCGACCCCGGTGAACATCACCGGCCAGGCGGGCACCGAGATCGGAGGGTCGGTCGTCCGCAACGGAGCCCGGACGCCGCGCTCGACGAGCCGACGGACGTTCGGCATGATCGGAAGGAGTTGGTCGAAGAGGAGTTCCGGCGGGACGCCGTCGAGGCCGAAGAGGAGGAGTCGTCGCCGGCCGTCGGTGTCGCCTGCCGACCCCGTCACGTACGAGAGACCGGGAAGCGAGTATTAGGTCCGCCCGGGATGGGTCGGTGCGACCGTCACAGATACAATACTCCGTACTTATATCGGAGGAACCGGGTTCCCAAATCGATGGCTCCCACCCGTTCGAGTGCCCCCGCGGCGCGGGGAATCGTGGAGCCCCCCGCGGCGGGGACCGACGAAGAGGAGATTCGCCGGCAGTTCAGCGAGTTCCGGGAATCGGCGGTCCGGCTCGCCGAGCGGGTGAGGGACCTCTCGGTTGCCGAACCGGACCCGCTCACGGCGGCCCGGGCCGACCTCCACCTCGTCCGCTCGATTTTCGGCAAATGGTCCTCCGACGTCCTGGTCGCGCTGCACGCCCTCCCGTCGGCGGGGTTCGAGGAGCTTCGCCGCAGCCTCCATGGGATCAGCCCGCGGGTCCTGTCGCTCAAACTGAAGGAGCTGGAGCAGAACGGGATGGTCCGTCGGGAGATCCTCGACTCCCGACCTCCGCGGGTCCGCTACTCGCTCACCGAGCGGGGGTGGACCGTCGCCTGGCTGTCCCAGCCGGTGCTCCTCTACCTCCGGTTCACCGACGAGACGCGGACCGCCCGTTCCTCCGCGGCGGCCCGGTCGGAATCGACCGCGCTCGGCGCCGCCGAAGCGCGAGGGGCCGTGCGGCTCCGCGACCCCGGGGGTTCCGACGGCGAGAGGCTCGAGGCATCGGTTCCGCTCCGATCGACGACCCGGCGCGGGGGCGATTCGATAGGCCGTTCCCGGGTGGAAACGGTCGCCCTTTAACACCGAACCCCGTCCGCCGGGATGTGCCCCCGTTCACCGGTCTATTGGGTCGCCAGCGGCCGTTTGACCGGAACGCCCGAGCGCGCGCGCTCCCTTGGCACAGTCCGATAGAAGGGAGCCGGCGACGGGGGCCGATGACGCGGGGGGGTCGCGTGGCAGGGCTCGAAGGCCGGCCCATCGACTCCGCGGGCCGCCCCCCGCGTCGTCCCGCCGCTCCGATTCGAGGAGGGAGCAGCGCGCGGAGCGCGGGTCCCTCGGGGGGAACCGGGCGATGATCCCGAGCCCGTACGGCGGGCGGCTCGTGGAACGGCAGCTCGGCCCCCAGGAGGCCGAGCGGCTCGCCTCTCAGGTCCACGAATTTCCCCAGCTCCGTCTCGAGACCGACCAGGTGCTCGACGCGGCGAAGATCGCGGTCGGGGCCTACAGCCCCCTCGACGGGTTCATGGACCGGGCGACGCTCGAGAGCGTGGTCCACACCCTCCGGCTTCCGAACTCGCTCCCGTGGCCCATTCCAATCGTCCTCACCCCCCCCGGGCGCGAGGCCGAGGCGGTGTTGGCGCGCCTCCGTCCGGGGGATGAGGTCGCTCTCCTCGATCCGGCCGGACGGTTCTTTGCGCTCCTCCATTTCCGGGAATCGTACCCGCTCGACCGGACGGCGATCGCGCGGGGCGTGTACGGCACCACCGACGTCCGCCACCCCAACGTGGCGGCGCTTGGGACCATGGGCGGGGTCGCTGTCGCCGGACGGGTCGACCTCGTCCGCCCCCCCGAGGTCCCGCTGCCGGAGCTCGAGTTCACTCCCGCCGAGACCCGGGCGTTGTTCGCTCGGAACGGGTGGCAGAACGTCGCCGGGTTCCAGACCCGCAACGTCCCCCACGCCGGCCACGAACAGCTTCAACGGATGGCGCTCGAGCGGGACGACGTCGATGCCCTCTTCGTCCACCCCGTCGTCGGCCCGCTGAAGCCGGGGGACTACCGGCCCCAGGTCGTCGCCGATGCCTACCGGGCGGTCCTTCGGGAGTACTACCCGGCGGGACGCGTCGCCCTGGGGACCCTCTCCGTCTCGATGCGGTACGCCGGACCGAGAGCCGCGCTGTTCTTCGCCATCGTGCGGAGAAACTACGGGTGCAGCCACTACATCGTCGGGCGCGACCAGGCCGGCGTCGGCTCGTTCTACAAGCCGTACGCCTGCCACGAGATCTTCGACCAGTATTCGGTCGGGATTACCCCGCTCCGGTACCGGGAGATGGCGTACTGCACCCGCTGCGGGCAAATGGCGTCGGAGAAGAGCTGTGGGCACCGGGCGGAGGTGCGCGCCGCCACGAGCCAGACCCGGGTCCGGACCGCACTGGCGGAGGGGGGGCCCCTCCCGCTCGAGATCCTCCGGCCGGAGGTCGCCGCGATTCTCCGGCAAGGCGACCCAATCTTGGGGACCGCCGTCGCCGCTTGGGAGCGTCCCGTGGTCCCGGCCGCCGGGCCAGCCGCGCCGCCGGGGGACCGACGGCCGACCGGTCCCCTGCGGACGCTCCCCGCCCCGGGCGGCTGAGCCGGCCCGGCCCCCCCTGCGGGCCGACGGAGCGGCCCGGCCGACTATCCGACTGGATACGGCGTATCCGAGACGCGACGGTGTGACCTTATATCGCGGCACCGAAATGGAAGTGGCTCCCAGGAAGGTGGCCGGCCCCCGGAGGTTCCACGAGTGACAGCCACGGTACGATCCGCTCCCTTCGGTGACTACCGTACCTTCCTACAGAACGTTCTGGAATCTTCGACGGAATACTCGATTATCGCCTCGGACTCCGAGGGGAAGATCCTCCTCTGGAACGAGGGCGCGCACCGGATTTACGGGTACACGTCCGACGAGATCATCGGGAAGGACAGCCGAATCCTCCTCCCTCCGGAGGACGTCGCCGCCGGCCGGTTCGACTCCGTGCTGAAGGCGGCGCTCGAGCAGGGAAAATGGGAGGGGGTCATGACCCGCCGCCGGAAGGGCGGCGAGTCGTTCCCGGCCCGGGTCGTCCTGACCGTACTGCGAGAGCAGCCGGGGCTGCCGGTCGGGTTCCTGTTCGTCTCCAAGGACATCACGAGCGAACAGCACCTCCACCAGAAACTCATCGAATCGGAGGAGTACAACCGGGGGCTGATCGAGTCGAACATGGACGCGATCATGACCACCGACACCCTCGGGGTGATCACCGACGTCAACCGACGGGTCGAGGAGCTGACCGGTCGGATGCGCGAGCAGCTGATCGGGACTCCGCTGAAGACGTACTTCGCCGACCCGGCCCGGGCCGAGGAGGGGATCCGGCGCGTTCTGGCCGAAGACCGGGTCACGAACTTCGAGCTGACCCTCCGGTCAGCGAACGGGTCCGAGACGGTGGTCGCGTTCAACGCAACGACGGTCCGGGGCCGGGACCAGAAGCTGCGCGGGGTCTTCGCCGCCGCCCGGGACGTCACGGAGCAGAAGCGGCTCGAAACGCAGCTCCGGGAGTCGCAGAACTACACCCGGGGGCTGATTGAGGCGTCGCTCGACGCCCTGATCACCGTCGACCGGGACGGGGTGATCACCGACCTGAACCGCCAGATGGAGACCGCCACCGGCTACGACCGGGACGAATTGATCGGGAGTCGGTTCGCCGACTACTTTACCGATTCGCAACGGGCGACCGACGGGCTTCGCCAGACGCTCGAGAAGGGGTACGTGGAGAACTACGACCTCGTTCTCAAGACCCGGCACGGCACGGAGCAGGTCGTCTCGTTCAACGCGTCGATCTTCCGGGACATCGAGGGCCGGGTCCAGGGGATCTTCGCCTCGGCCCGCGACATCACCGGCCAAAAGAAGCTCGACGCCCAGCTGCAGGAGTCGCAGAGCTACAACCGGAGCCTGATCGAGGCGTCCCCCGACGCCCTCGTCGTCGTCGACCCGGACCTCGTGATCACCGACGTCAACGAGGAGATGGTCAAGATCACGGGGTACTCCCGCGAGGAGCTCCTCGGAAGCACGTTCAAGACCTACTTCACCGAGCCCGAGCGGGCGGTGGCCGGGGTCCGCCGGACCCTCGATGAGTCGTTCGTCACCAACTACGAGCTCGTCCTCAAACCACGCACAGGCCCCCAGCGGATCATCTCGCTCAACGCGTCGGTGTTCGCCGACCCGCAAGGGAACGTGAAGGGGATCTTCGCCTCCGCCCGGGACATCACCGAGCAACGGACGCTGGAAGAGCAGCTCCGCGAGTCGGAGAACTACAACCGGGGCCTGATCGAGGCGTCGGTCGACGCCATGGTCATCGTCGACCCGAAGATGCTCATCACCGACGTGAACGAGCAGATGGTCAAGCTGACGGGCCACACGCGAAAGCAGCTCATCGGCTCGGCCTTCATCCAGTACTTCACCGAGCCCGACGCGGCCGCCGCGGGCGTGAAGGGGACGTTCGAGCAGGGGTTCGTCACGAACTACGAGCTGATCCTCCGCGCGAAGAACGCGCTCCAGCTCCCGGTCTCGCTGAACGCCTCGGTGTTCAAGGATGTCGAGGGCCGGGTGAAGGGGATCTTCGCCTCCGCCCGCGACATTACCGAGCAGAAGAAGCTGAACGCCCAATTGCGCGAGTCGCAGAACTACACTCGGGGGTTGATCGAATCGTCGGTCGATGCGCTGCTGACCACCGACGTCCTCGGGGTGATCACGGATGTCAACCGGCAGATGGAGGTAATCACCGGCGTGGCGAGGGAACGGCTGATCGGATCGCCCCTCAAGGCGTACTTCCGCGACCCGACCCGGGCCGAGGCGGCGGTCCGCCGCGTGCTCGAGCAGAACCAGCTGACGAACTACGAGCTCGTCCTGATCTCGCAGGGCGGGAGCGAGACCCCGGTCTCGTTCAACGCGACGACCTTCCGCGATGCCAACGGGGCCCTCAGCGGGATCTTCGCGGCCGCCCGGGACGTCACCGAGCAGAAGAAGCTCGAAGGAGAGATTCGCGAGTCGCAGAACTACAACCGGAGCCTCATCGAAGCGTCCGCCGACGCTCTCGTCACGGTCGACCCGTCGCTGACGATCTCCGACGTGAACGAGCAGATGGTCCGCGTGACCGGCTACAGCCGGCTCGAGCTGATCGGCTCGCAGTTCCCCGACTACTTCACGGAGCCGGCCCGGGCCGCCGCCGGGGTCCACCAGACCCTGGAGGCCGGGGTCGTCACCAACTACGAGCTCGCGCTGCGAAGCCGGCACGGTCGGATCGTCCAGGTCTCGTTCAATGCCTCGGTGTTCCGCGACACCGGCGGCCGCGTCGGGGGGATCTTCGCCTCCGCCCGCGACATCACGGAACAGAAGAAGCTTCAGGACCAGCTGAGCGAGTCGCAGCTCTACAACCGGAGCCTGATCGAGGCGTCGCCGGATGCGTTGTTCATGGTCGACCCGGACCTCGTGGTCACTGACGTCAACGAGCAAATGGTCCGGCTGACGGGGGTCCCGCGGGGGGACCTCGTGGGAAGCTCGTTCCGCGACTACTTCACCGACGGGGAGCGGGCGGCCTCCGGGGTCCGACGGACCCTGCAGGAGGGGTCGGTGTCGAACTTCGAGCTCGGGCTCAAGTCCCGCAGCCGCCGCCACACCCTCGTCTCCCTGAACGCGGCGGTGTTCAAGGGGATCGAGGGGAAGATCGAGGGGATCTTCGCCTCGGCCCGGGACATCACCGAGCAGAAGAAGGTCGAGGAGAAGCTGCGGGAGCAGCAGACCTACAACCGGGGCCTCATCGAGGCCTCGCCGGACGCTCTCGTGACGGTCGACCCCGACCTCGCCATCACCGACCTCAACGAACAGATGGTCCGGCTGACGGGGTTCAGCCGCAAGCGGCTCGTCGGCCTCCGGTTTCCGGAGCTGTTCACCGACCCCGGACGCGCGGAGGAGGGGGTCCGAACCGCGCTCCGGCAGAACCTCGTGTCGAACTACGAACTGATGCTGAAGAAGCGGAACGGCCAGAAGATCCCGGTCTCGTTCAACGCGGGAAAGTTCGGGGACACCGAGGGCGAGGTCCGCGGCGTCCTCGCGGCCGCCCGGGACATCACGGAGCAGAAGAAGCTCGAGGCCCAGCTGCGCGAGCAGCAGAACTACAACCGGGGCCTCGTCGAGTCAAACATCGACGCGCTGATGACGACCGACCTTCTCGGGGTCATCACCGACGTCAACAAGCAGATGGAGGTCATCACCGGCATTCCCCGGGAGAAGTTGGTGGGGACCCCGTTCAAGAACTACTTCAACGACCCCGGGATGGCGGAGCAGGCGATCCGCCGCGTCCTGAGCGAGACCAAGGTCACCGATTTCGAGCTCGCGATGCGGACGCCGACGGGCGCCGTCACGGACATCTCGTACAACGCGACGACGTTCAAGGACACCGAGGGACGGCTCGCGGGGGTGTTCGCCGCCGCCCGGGACGTGACGGAGCAGAAACGGCTCCGGGACCAGCTCGAGCTGCGCAACCGGGAGCTCGAGATCCAGAACATGCGGGTCCAGGAGGCGAACCGCCTGAAGAGCGAGTTCCTCGCGAGCATGTCCCACGAGCTCCGGACCCCGCTCAACAGCATCATCGGGTTCTCCGAGTTCCTGCTGAACGGCGACGACGCGACCCTCGACGCCGAGCGGCGGGAGTACCTCGGGGACATCCTGAACAGCGGCAACCACCTCCTGCAGCTGATCAACGACGTCCTCGACCTCGCGAAGGTCGAGTCCGGCAAGATGGAACTCTCGCCGGAGGCGTTCGCCCCGCGCCACGCCGTCGACGAGGTCGCCTCCGTCGTCAAGCGGATGGTGAGCGAGAAGAAGCTGACGTTGAAGACCCACGTCGCCCACGACCTCACGACCGTCTGGCTCGACCCGCTGCGGTTCAAGCAGATCCTCTACAACCTCCTCTCGAACGCCGTCAAGTTCACCGACGAGGGCGGCCAGGTCGAGGTTTCGGTACTGCCGCGCGGGGAGGGGCAGTTCGAGCTCCAAGTCCGCGACACCGGCATCGGGATCGCCCCGGCCGACATCCCCCGGCTGTTCCGCGAGTTCGAGCAGCTCGAGGCCGGCCCGAGCCGACGGTACCAGGGGTCCGGGCTCGGCCTGTCGCTGACCAAGAAACTCGTCGAGCTCCACGGAGGTCGGATCGACGTGGAGAGCGTCCCCGGCGAGGGAACGACGTTCCGGGTGCTGTTCCCGTCGCACGGCGGTCCGGCGGCCCGGGCGGAGGTCCCCCTTGCCGAGGTCCGGGCGTGACGGCGGAGATCCTGATCGTGGAGGACAACCCGACGAATCTGAAGCTCGCCACCGTCGTGCTCGCGGCCGCCGGGTACTCGATCCGGGGGGCCGCGGACGCGGAGGAGGCGGCCGACGCGATCGCCAGGAAGGTCCCCGACCTGATCCTGATGGACCTCGGGCTCCCCGGGAAGGACGGCTACGAGTTCACCCGCGAGCTCCGGAGCCGGGCCGAGACGGGGACGGTACCGATCCTCGCGGTCACGTCGTTCGCGATGAAGGGCGACCGGGTGAAGGCGATGGAGGCCGGGTGCAGCGCGTACGTGACGAAGCCGATCGACCGCCGGGCGCTGCTGGACGTGGTCGACGCGCTCCTCCACCCGAAGTGGGGGGGACGATGAGCGGTCGGCCGTACGCGACGCCGGGGGTCGCGAAAGTGGCGAGCGACGTCGCCCCGGACATTGGGGCGGCCCTCGGCAAGCGGATCTTGGTCGTGGAGGATTCCCCCTCGGCCCGTCGGCTCCTGCAAGGGCTCCTCCTCCGCCTCGGGGTCACGCTCCCGGACCTTCGACTCGCCGCGAACGTCCCCGAAGCGCTCCAGGTGTTCACGCGCTGGATGCCGGAGATCGCGTTCATCGACCTCGAGCTGCGCGGGGGCCCACCCTCGGACCTCGGGACCGAGCCGGACGGCACGCCGCGGAAGTACGCCGCGAACGGGGCCGAGCTCGCGGTCCAGCTGATCCAGCGCGACCCCCAGCTTCGGGTGATCATCTGCTCCGCTTCGGAGCCGGAGGGCCCCCTCCTCGCCCCGTTGTTGAAATCGGGGCGGATCCTCTCGATGACGAAACCGATCCTCGCCTCGCACGTCGCCGAAGCCCTGGCGAGGGCGACCGCGCCGCGGGCCTCGACCCCTCGGTGAACGGGCCGGAGGCCCCTGGCTCGGACGGCGGAGGAGCGGCCCGCTCCGCTTACGAGTACAGGACCGTGAACGTCCCGCTCGAACTGACGAGGAGCTTCGTTGCGGAGGCGAGGTACACCCCTCCCGAGAAATGCCAACCCTTGAACGGGTGCCCGGAGCAAACCGGGACCGAGACGGAGTACGGTGTGGAGGACGGGGTGACGGAGAAGGAGCGGTCGTTCCCGTACGTCGTCCCTTGGAAGGTGACGGGCCCGCACGACGCGGGCTGGACGTAGACGGTGAGGGTCGCCGAGGCGGCGTACGTCGCCTTCACGGGGAGGCTCAACAGGAGCGCCCCGCAGGCGTCGTGGATGTGGACGAGGTAGTTTCCCGGGTAAAGATACCGGTCGTAGTTCAGCAGGACGATCGTGACGTTGGCGGCCGTCGCGCCGACCGGGGCGGTCTCCCCGTGGCTCTGGGTGACCTTCCCCGTCGACGCGGCCTCGAGCTCGAGGAAGAAGTACCGGCCGGAAACGTTCCCGCCCAATTGGGCGGTGAAGTTGGTGCCGATCGTCCCGTTGGGGCCGGTCTCCGACACGCGGGTGACGACGGGCGCCGGCTCGAAGATGCTCGGGACCGAGGTGGGCCACCCGGACGACGCCGTGGGGACGCTCCACGCCCCTGTCGTTGTCGAGCCGTTCGGAGAGGTGACGGTCCACTGCCACCGTACCTGGAGCGTGAGAGCGCCGTAGGGGGTGTTCGCGAGCACCGCGATCTTCTGGCTCGAGAGCAGCGCCGACCCGTTGCTCGCGAAGGCGAGAGCGTTCACCGTCGGCGTCGAGCCCGTCGAGCGGGAGCCGTTGAGCCATCCGGATCCCGCGACCGGGAATGAATGGGGGGGGAGGTACACCGAGGCGGACCCGCCCGACTGAAGTGGGAACGTGGCGAACACGCTCGGGACGTCCACCGTCGCGCCGGAGCTCGCCGGCGAGGAGTTGGCCACGGAGAACTCGAACGCCACGCCCAGGCTTCCTCCCGCCGCGAGCGTCCCGGTCGGGCCGGGCAACGGGACGAGGATCGAGGAGGGGGTCGGCGTGGTGACCCGATTGCAGCTGGTGGCAGGCGAGGAGGAGGACGAGGAATTCCCCACGGGCGGTACCCCCGGAGGCGCCGGGACCCGGTGCGCCGGCGGGTCGGTCGAACCGACCGGAGCGAGACCTCCCGGCACCGGCCCGGCGGGGAGCCCGAGGAGGAGGAGACCGCCGACGATGGCAATCGCCGCGGCGATTGCGGCGAACCCCCGAACCCCGACGGGAGCGCCCCGCCGAAGGGAGTCGCGGGTCCCCGAGGCCGGGGAACGGGCGGAGGAGATCCGACCCGAAATCGCCCCTCCCGCCTTCGGTGGTTCCGGTCGTCCCATCGTCGTCGCCCTCCCCGGCCCTTGTCGGGGCCACGGATGGGATTCCTTGGCCGCGGTCAGATAAGCGCGCTCCGTAACCGTCGGGGAAGCTCGTTGGGCGCCGTTCGGGCGGGCCGGCCGCTTCGAGCCCAGGAGCCGTGCGGACGAGGGGGGCGATGCGGCGGATCCGAGTGCCGGGCCACGGCCCCGGCAGAGAACCGAATCATTCCATCGTTCCGAACTGGAAATGTGTCAATATTCACAGAAACAGACCAAAAATGTGCGTATCCCATTCCCAATCTGTAACTAATGGTCGAATGAGACTGTTCCTAACAGGACGGTTACTAAGTACTCCGCCCGCTCCTGTACGGTCACTGCGAGGTGACGCCGATTTCCCCTGCCCACTCCCCACCGGTCCCCGGTCGTCGCCCGTCCGAGGGCTCCCCGCCCGGACCGGCCCGATCCCGGGTCTCCCCCCTCTCGCCGGCCCACCGGCGAGGTCGGTCGGCGGACCGGGGCGGCCGGACGTTGGGCGTTGTCGCGCTCCTCGGTGTTCTCGGCCTGGTCCTCGGGCTCCTCCTTTCGGGTGGGGTCTACGTCCCCGCCGTCCTCCACCCTCCGTTCGGCCTCGGGTCGCCCGCCCCTCCGAGGACCGACCAACGTCAGGCGATGTCGGCGAACGCTTCGGCGACCCCTCTCTCGGGGGTGGCTCCCCTCCCGGTCACGTTCCAAGGTTCGGTGGCCCGGGCGACCGCCCCGTTCTCCGTCGCCTGGTCGTTCGGCGACTCCAACTCGAGCACCGAGCTCTCCCCCTCCCACTCGTACGATTCGGCCGGGACGTACATCGCGACGTTCCAGGTCACCGATGCCAGCGGAGCGACCGCGTCGAGCTCCGTTCAGGTCGTCGTCGCGGCGCCGGGCCTCTCCGCGAGCGCCGCGGCTCTCGTCACCGGGTCGGTCGTTGCCGTCACCCCGGGAACTTTCTGGTCCGTCGATGCCCAGACGTCGTGCGCGACGTGCATTTCGTCGAGCACCGCCGTCACCGGCTACCTCGCCTCCGTCCCGTTCACCTGGGTCCGGTACGGCCAAGGGACGGACGAGTGCAACATCTCCGTCGACCGGTCGTACAGTCCGGATGGGGTCGCCTCGACCGGCTGCGGCTTCGACCTGAGCTCGCTCAAGACGTGGTGCGACTCCACGACCCCCCACTGCCATTCGATCCTGAACCTCCCCGGGGAGAACAACAACTCGCGGGAGGACGCGGCGATCGCCAAATGGATCGTGCGAACGGTCGGGTTCCAACCGGACTATTGGTCGATCGGTAACGAGCCGACGGGTTGGACCCACTACGGGATCGCCTGGAACCATTGGAAGTCCACCGACAACTCCCCGTCTTCGCCCCTCGCCTACGCGTACGACGTGAAGTCCGCGATGGCCGCGGTCAAAGCGGTGGACCCCGGCGCCAAGTTCATCGGGATCGAGGCGGCGTGCTCGTGCAATACCCTGTGGTTCCAAGACGTGGCCAAGGTCGATGGGCCCGGAATCTCGGCGCTCGCCGTCCACGTCTACCCTTCGAGCTGGTCCGCGACCGAGACGCTCGCGCAGTTCGATGCCCCCCTCGCCGGTCCGGACAACGTGACGGGCTCGGTCGCGGCCGTCCACGCCGCCGCCGCCTTGGCCTGCACCGGGTGCGGGAAGCTACCGGTGTTCGTCAACGAGTTCAACGCCGGGCCGGGCTGGACCCCCTCCAATCATGCCGGAACCTACGCGAACGCGGTGTTCCTCGCCGCGTCCGTCGCCCAAGCGCTCACGGGGAACGTGAGCCAGCTGACCGTATTCGACCTCGAATCGAGTTCCACGACCGAGTACGGATACGCCCTCCTCGGATACCACGGAACTCCGGGACCGAGCGGTTCGCTGTTCTCCGGGATCCTCGCCCACATGGCCCGGGGCTCCGTGACCGCGGACCACGTCTCCACGGTCGTCCCGAACGTCTGGGCGGTCACCACGACGAACGCGACCACGGAAAGCATCTTGGTCGTCAACGCCAACCCGACCCACTCCATCGACCTCTCGCTCGGCCTCCACGTCGTCGCGACCGGGCTCGCGACGGTGTTCCATTGGAATTCGACCCTGTCCGGACCCCTGAAGGCGTTGGCCCGGCTCGCGACCGGCTACACCGTCCCGTCGCAGGGAATTCTGCTGGTGAACCTGCCTCGAACGTTCCTGCTCGTCGGGGCCCTTGCTCCCCCCTCGCCCGCCTCCGCCGTGCAGCCAGCGGGGCTGGGAGTTGCGACCGGCACGATTGGTGGGCTCCCCGTCGAGCCGATGGCCCGGCCCGCGGGGCAGGCCGTTCGAGCCCCCGGCACGGATCGATGACGGCGGCGCCGTTCCCTCGGCCCCCCTCGTCGCGGCCACCTTCGGGCGTGGATCGCGAGTTCGCGAGGGTGGGAATCTGAACCGGGCAGCGCGGGCTCCCGCGGGAGATTCGCCACCCGCTGCCCCGACCGCCGACCGTGGAGGTTACTCGCTTCCCCCAAGGTATATCGCAGAGTCCCGGCGAGCGTGGGCCATGGCCGTCAGCGTGGCCCGCTTCGGCCATTGCTACCCGCGGACCCCCGTGGTGTACCGCTCGCGCACGCCGTTCCGCCCGGCCATCTCCGCCCCGTTCGATTTCGCCCTCCGGCTTTCCCGGGTCTACACGCTCGACCACGAGCTCGACCGGGCCGTGCTCGGGCCGGGCGACTACGCGGGGATCGTCGCCGGCGACCTGGAGGGGAACCCGGGGCCGGGGGGAGTCTTCCTCCCTGGGCGGCCGGCGGTGGGGGCCCCGGCTCCCCCCGGCTCCGGGACGGGACCCGGCGGTGGGGCCCGCCAACGGTTCGCCCTCAATGAGGTCCGACTCGCGGCCGAGGCCGCGCGGTTCCGCCCTCCGTGGAACGTCGCCCTCCTCCAAGAAGTGCACGCGTCCCTCCTCGCCGACCTCGGGGCTCCCGGTGCGCCAGGGGAACTCCGAGCGGAACCGTTCGTCATCACCGATGTCGACGGCGTCGAGGTGTTCTCGGCGTGCCCGGCCGACGCGATCGTCCCCGACCTCGAATCGGTGCTCGAGTGGGTCGACCGGGTCGGCCCGACGTACCACCCGTTAATCCCGGCGACGGTCCTGTTCCAATCGATCTACGGAATCCGCCCGTTCCCGGCGGGGAACGTCGCCGTCGGACGGACCCTTGCAATCCTGTATCTGCGGTTGTTTGGGCTTCCCAACGTCGCGATGACCGCTCTCCCCCGAGTGGGCCAGCGATCCCGGGACCTGATGGTCCGCCTCCTGCTCTGGGCCGAGGCGACCGGTGGCTACCAGGAGCTCCTCGACCACGCCCTCGACACCGTCGTCGAAGCGTACACGGAGGCCAACGGCCGCTGGCTGGGGCGAGCTGCGGGGCCGGACCGGCTCGAAGAAGCGCCGCTCCGAATCCTCGCGCGGGCCCGCCGCGACCCGGGCTGGTTCTCGACCCGCGAGGCGATCCGGTGGGTCGGCGCGCGGGGCGAGCAGACGATCCTCCGCCACCTGAACGACCTCGTCCGGCGCGGCCTCCTCGAATCGCTCGGGAAGACGCGGGGGAAGCGGTTCCGCGTGACGTCCCCCCCGTCCCTCGTGCCGGACCTGTCCCGACCGGCCACCCCGATGGACGCCCAACCGGGCGGAGCCGGCCGCCGGCGGCTCCACGCGCCCGCGACCCGCCGACATCGCCCCCCCCGCTCGCCCGACGCCTGAGCGATCCGAACGGGCGGGATTTCGGACCGGCCGGCTCACTCGGACCGTCGCGACCCGCTTTCGACCCGGACCGAGCCCGAGTGCGGGTCGAGGTACCACCGAAGCTCGTCGCCGGGTTGGAGGCCCAACGTGGAGGCGACCACCTGGGGGATCGTGACCCGGAGCGACGCCGACCCGCGGGCCGCCTTGACCGCCCGGCTCACGAACGGTGCCGGCCCCGTGCCGTTCGCCATGCCGTCCCCACCCCGCACGGGCGGATAATTCCCCGGAGAACGAACGGGGAACTCGGGAACGCCGTCACCCTCCCGGGCTCGGTCGTCCGGCACCGCACCGCCGGAACGGGGGGCCAAGCGACCGCCGTTCCCCGTGGGCCCACCGCCCGGAGGGAGCGGGTCGGATCGTCGGCCCGCCCCTCTCCGACGGTCGGCCGGTACCGGCTCGGTAGAGCCTTCCGCAGAGGTTACGGACCCTATCTAAGCCGTCCCGTGGTCCATTCGACCGGTGCACCTTGCGGCAACCCGTCGCGACCTCCCACGTCGTTGCTCCTGTCCGCCGATGGACGATCGGGGTCAGCACGCTCGTGCTCTTCGCGCTCCTGATCGCACCGTCCTTGCCCAGCGCGTCGGCGGCCCGGCCGTTCGGGGGGATCACGCTCTCGGTCGCGGGCGACTCGCCCGGGGGGATTGGTTTGAGCTGGACACCGGCCGGGGGCGGGTCGCTCCTGTTCACCAACTACGAGGTCGACCGTTCGACGGGCGGCTCGGGGGGGCCGTGGACCTCCGTGGCGACCCCCACCAACGCGCTCGCCACCACCCTCTACCAGGACGGACTGAACCCCGGGACGACCTACTGGTGGAGGGTCGTGATGAATCAGACCGGGCTGTCCCCCGTCATCTCGAACGTGGTCACGCAGCCCCAACCCCGCACCGCCTCGCTCGCCGTCGCGCTCGCCGGTGCGACTTCGGTCAACCTCTCCTGGACGAACTCCGCGAGGTACGGGAATGAGGTGGGATTCGTCTCCTACACGGTCCTCGACTCGGTCAACGGCGGCAACCTCACGACCGTCACCGTGAACCCGAGCGAGTCGGAGCGGACCGCGACGGTCACCGGTCTCCATCCTGGGAGCTCGTACCTCTTCGAGGTCCAAACCGCCGACGGCTGCCAGAACGCCTCGAACTGCGCGTCGTTCTCCTCCCCCTCGGTCTCCATCTCGAACGGCGCCCGGAGCGACATCCCCGGCCCACTCGCGGCGACGGTCGTCTCCGCCCCCACCACGCTCGTTCAGGGGGTCCGAGGGGCGTTCTCTTGCCTCGCGACCGGGGGGACTTCGCCCCGGCTGTACGACTGGAAGTTTGGCGACGGCGCCACCGCGGCGGGACGAAACGTCAGCCACGTCTTCACGAAGACCGGCACGTACGCGGTCACCTGCCTGGTCCGTGACGCCGTCGGCGACAAGACGAACGCGTCGACCAGCTTGGCCGTGACGAGCAACGGATCCGCCCCCCCCGGAAACGGGACCGGGGGCTCCGGCGGGACCCCGTCGGCGCCGGGCGGAGGAGCCGGGACAACCCTCCCATCCGCCTCGACGTCGGCCCCGTTCGGACCGCTCGTGACCGCCGCCCTTGCCATCGCGTTCCTGGCGGCGATCGGATGGCTGGCCGTCCACGTCGGGAGGCGCCGGGGGAGCACCGCTGCGGGGTCGGGCCCGCCCCAAAACGGTCCCCCTCCCGGGGCGATTCCCACCGACGACCGACCCGGGGGGCGTCCGGACGCGACCTCTCCCGAGCCCGAGGTCGCACCGGCACCACCGGTGGGAGTCGGTCGAACCCATCCGTCCGCGTCGCCCCGGGACCTCGACGAATTGATGGATCAGCTCGACGGACTCCCGTCCTCCGGTCGGTGAACCGCCGTTCCACGGCGCGTCGAACCCGGTTCCGTGACCGGACCCCCGTATCGAGGCGGTTAGGGTGTATCGTGCGGGCATATGGGTGGGGTCCGGGTGGCAACAGAGGGGGACGATGCCCATCGAATTCGACCCGGCGCTCCCGGAATTCCGAGCGCCGACCCATGTCGTGGTCCGCGGAGCCGACCCGACGGCCTCGAACCTCGCCGGGTACGCCGTGGCCGCCTCGATGGACCCCGAGCTCGCTCTCCTCGAGATTCGCCCCGGAGCTGGGGCGTCGACCCCGGGGGCGGTCCGTTGGGAGGATCGGGTGGCCCCCGAGCGGCACCTGATCTCCCTCGCGCCGGAACCGGAGGCCGCAGGGGAGCCGGTGAATCTGCTCGCCCCGTGGCCGATCGTCCGGGCGGACCGCCCGCAGGAAATCCTCTCGAACCTGGCGGAGTTCTTGGCCGCTCCCGAGGCCTCGGAGCAGGCGTTGCGCCGCCGGTTCCCGATTCGCCACCCGATGGCGATCCTCATCGCCAACGGTTGGATCGTGGCCCGCCGGTTCCCGGACATTCCCGACGTGACCGGGCGGCTCATGGAGGTCCAGAAGCGGTTCGGTGTCTCCGTCGTGCTGGCCACCGACCGGACCCCCCGGCGGGACCTCGCCGTGTTCGACGTCGTCTTCGACGTGCTCGACGCCGACGGGGGGGAGGAGCCGATGCGGCTCCGTTGCGCCCGAGCGACCGGGTCGACCGACCTCCGGGCCGGGGATGATTTCCGAGTTCTCGACGCGGGGGGCCTCCCCCCGTCCCTTGGACCCTCTGGGACAGTGTCCGTTGCAGCGCCCGCCACCACCCCCGGCGACCCCGACTCCGTAGGGCCCGGGAGCCAGCTCTCCGCGTCCGCGAAGCTCTGAACCCTCGACCGGACCGCGGGTCCCCGCTCGACCCCCGGAGGGGGTCGCCGGACGTCGGGACACCTCGACCCCGGGACACTCGCCCGGCCGGAAGGTTACCGGGCACCACGGTGGATACGGGCTCACTATCGAGGTATCGACGGGCCTTATACTCGGTTCGCGAAGGAATCCCCGATGAAGGCAAAGCGGGGCGGGCGAACCGGTCGAAGGGCCGGACGTGGGAATCTCTCGCGCGGGCTCGGGGGCCTCCTCGCCGGCCTCGCCGCCGTCGGGCTCCTTCTGGTCGTCCCGTTCCCGACCGGGACCCCGGCGGGGAACGGCCGCGCCTCAGGGTCGGTCCAGTCCGCCTGCCCGACGTTGAACCTGACGACGCCCATCTGCCATGTGTTCCTCGTCTTTCTGGAGAACCGGGACGAGCCGTTCGTGATGTCCCATGCTCCGTTCGAGCGGTACCTGGCGCACAAGTACGCGTTCGCCGGAAATTTCTATTCGATCGAGCACTACTCGTTCCCGGCCTACACCGCGTCGACGTCGGGGGTCGCGAACAACTACCAGCACGTGATGAAACTCCGCAACGTCGTCGACCTCCTGAACGCCCGCTCCCCGAACCTCACCTGGGATGCGTTCTTCCAGGGCATGCCGTACCCCTGCGACCAATCCGCTGGGCATCAGTATCGGGCGGCGCACAATCCGTTCGTCTACTACGCGGACATCTGGGGGAACCAATCGTACTGCCAAGCCCACGACGTCGGGTTCTCCAAGTGGAACCGGGACGTCGCGCGCAACCAGACCCCCAACTACGGGTTCTTCTCGCCGAACATCACGAACGAGTGCTGGGACTCCAACATCCACGTGTGCGACACCTTCCTGCGCACCTGGATGTCCCCGCTGATCAACGACTCGTTCTTCCAGAGCTCCGTGTTCTTCGTTACCTACGACGAGGGGAGCCCCGGGAGCACCCTCGGGGCCAACGGGACGACCGGGGGGGGCCACGTCTACACGGCCGCGGTGAGCCCCTACGCCTGCCCCGGCTACAATTCGACGTACAACTACACCCACTACAACCTGCTGACCACGACCGAGTGGCTGCTCGGCCTGAACGGCACGGGGAATCCCAACGACAGCTGGACCCTCCACCCGCCGATGAAGGACCTGTTCTGCTTCCCGGCGCCGTGGCCCTTGACCTTCGGCTCGTCGGCCCTCGGGCCCGACGGCGCCGGGGCGCCGGCGCTGCTCGCGGTCCGACGACCGGGTCCCTGAGCACGGCCCATCGGCCCGCGCCCCGCCGGACTCCGGCCCGCCGGGTCGGTCCGGGGCTCGGACCCGGCCGGGGCTACGCGGCGGCGCCCCGGAACCGGGTCAGTGTGGCCGACGCCACCAGGACGAATTCCACGACGGCGACCGCCCCCATCACGGACAGCGCCCGCCCGAGCCCCGACGGGGAGAGGAGGACGAAGAGCGCGAGCGGAGTCCCCGCCACGAACAACCCCGGAAGGCTCACGCCCGCGAGCCAGAACGCCCCGGTGTAGAGGTTCACGATCGGGAGTCCCCGGCGTCGGGCGACCCAGAGCAGGATCCCGAGTTGGAACAAGGCGGCCGCCGCGACGGCCGGGACCTCGGCGAGGAGAAACGCCCCGAACTCGAGCGGCTGGAAGTAGCGGAGGAGGGTCAGCAGCAGAACGACGGAAGCCGCGATCGCGTAGAGCATCAGGATCAGGGTCGTCTTGCCGATGAGCAAGTTCCGTCCCGTGAGCGGAAGCGACCGGGCGTACGAGTAGCTCATGACTTCAATGGCGAAAAACGCCGGGCCAAAGAAGGTGGCGAGGAGGGCGGCGGAGGCCACGGCCGCTTCGGCGAGTTGGGCGGGGTTGGCGGTGCCGAGCGGGGAGAACGCCGTCCAGAGGCCGAGCAGCGTGGCGTCCCCCAACGGGATCAGGATCAGGAAGGCGAACCCGGGGGTCCGGGACGCGAGTCGGAGGTCCTTCACCAGGATGGCGAGCGGAGCCGGACGCACTCGGACCGCCCGCGGCGCCTCGCCCCGGACTTGCCCGGGGGTCGTGAGGGACGCGAGCTTGCCCGGCGCGGTCAGGAGCCATCGTCCCGCGAAGCCGACGGGGATCGCGTAGAGGGCCATCAGGCCGACCACGCCGAGAAGTCCTCCCGGGACCGGCACGGCCGCGGCCGCTCCGGGAGATGCCGATAGGGCGGGAAGCAGGGCGAAGGCGAACGGGTAGATCGCGAGGAGGCTCCCGAGCTCGGTGGCCGGGCCGTAGAAGGAGAGGTTGCTCACGAAGTTGAGGAACCGAGGGGCAAGGGCGACGAACCCAAAGAGCGCGAACGCCGGGGTTCCCCAGAGGACGAGGTACGCCCACCGGATCACCATGGCCCGGTGGCCACCGGGCGATCCGAGGACGCTGCGGACGAAGAACCGGCCGGTGGCGACCGCGAACGCGAGCGCGAGCACGACGACCGTCACCTCCGCCGGGATCACGGCGAGGCCGGCCCAGAGCGAGCCGAGGGCGAGCCCGACCCCAAGCGGGGTGAGGATGAGGCAGGTCAAGGACGGGGCGTCGAACAATCGAAGGAGGAGGAGCAGGGCGACCCGGTCGATGGTCGCGGCCCGGAGCGGTAGCGTGCGCAATACCGGGACGATCGAGGAGGAGAGGAAGGTAGGAAGGAACTGGAGTCCGAGCCACCAGAGGAGCCCAAGCTGGAGGATGAAGAGGCCGCCGAGGACGCAGGCCACGTAGAGGACCCTCGGGAGGGCCGGACCGGCGATGAAGGTCTCGAGAGAGTCGCTCAGCAATCCGACCCCTCCGAGAACAACGAGGGCAAGGAACCCGCTCGCCGCCGCCTGGCTCAGGATGACCCGCGAGCGGGCCTTCTTGGAGAACTGGCTCGGGTCGCCGTCGGGGGCCGGGTTTCCCGAGCGGACGGCGTACGTCGCCTGGAAGCGGAGCTCCTTCCAGCCGGCGCGGTAGATCGTTCGGGCCGTCGGTTCGCTCACCGCTCCTCCGTGCGAATGCTGCGGGCAGCCTCCCGGATCCCTTCCTCCTCGTCGGTCAGCCGAAGGAAGATCTGTTCGAGGGTCGCCGGCCCACCGTCGACCTTCTGGCGGAGCTCGGCGAGCGTTCCCTCGGCGACGACCCGGCCGGCGTCGACGATGGCCACCCGGTCGCACACCTGTTCCGCGAGCTCGGTCGTGTGGGTCGAGAACAGCACGCCCCGGTGTCCGCCCTCCACGTACCCGCGCAGCACCTCCTTCAGGAGCCGGACGGACCGGGGGTCGAGGTGGTTGAACGGCTCATCGAACAGGAGGAGCCCCGGCTCGTGGAGCAGGGCCGCCACCACGACGACCTTCTGCCGGGTCCCGTTCGAAAGCGCGACGATCGGCGTGTCGAACTCCTCCTCGAGGCGGAACGCTTTGGCGAACGCGGCGGCGCGGGTCGCGACCCGTTCGGCCGGAAGCCCGCGCACGCCGCTGACGTATTCCAGGAATTCCCGGGGCGTGAGCGCATCGTAGAGCAAGGTGGATTCCGGCACGTAGCCCACGTTGGCGCGAACCGGCACCGAATCCACGGCCGGATCCTCGCCGAAGACCCGGATGGTTCCGCCGGAGCGCGGGACGAGCCCGAGGATCGACTTGATCGTGCTCGTCTTGCCGGCCCCGTTCGACCCGAGGAGCCCGAAGATCTCCCCCGGCCCGACCCGGAAGGAGACCGAACGGACGGCCGTGCGCTCGCCGTACCGTACTTCGAGTTGGTCCACCACGAGCGGAACGCCGTCGACCTCGGGGCGTCCGCCGCGCATTGGGTGCGGTACCGACGGAGGCGTGGCGGTATAAATGGGGAGGCCGATGGCCGATGGTCGCATGGACCTCGGGCCGATCCTCAACGTCGCCTTCGCCGGAATCGCCGTCTTTGGCGCGGTCCTGACCGGCCTCGCGCTCCTCGCCTTCCACCGGGTCCGGTCGCCGAGGATGGCTCTGGTCGCGCTCGGATTCCTCCTGATCGCCGTCCAGGGCGTCGTCGTCGGGATCGGACTTTTTGAGGGGGGCTGGGGGGATGCAACCCTGCTCCTCGTGAGCGCGGCGTTCGAGGCCGCGCTGCTCGTCGTCCTCTTCGTTGCGACCCTGGTCCGGTGACGTCCTCCGGAGGCACGATTGGGGGAGGAGCCGGTCCGCGCCTCGTGGGCGGAGGCGCTCCTCACCTTCATCCAGCGATACCCCGGCGTCCATCTCCGAGAGATTCGACGGCGTCTCGGGATTCCGATCGGAACGCTCGACTACCACCTCTACCGCATGGGACGGGAGGGACTCGTCACCATCCAGTTCCAGGGAGGGTACAAGTGCTGCTTTCCTGCGGTCGTTCCGGAAATTGGGGGCCCGATCCCCGAGGTCGACCGGAAGGTCCTCGCGCTCCTCCGGCTGCCCGCCCCGCGCGGGATCGTGCTCTACCTCTACCTGCAGGGGCCTACGGGGCCGGCGGAGCTCGGCTCCACGCTCGGCACGACCGGCTCGAATCTGTCGTACTACCTGCACAAGCTCGAGGAGGCGAAGGTCGTCGCTCGCGAGGGCCAAGGGACCCAACGCGTCGTCCGTCTCCTCGACTCGAAGCAGGTCCACCGCCTCTTGTTGCAGTTCCCACCGCTCCCTGAGACGGTCGTCGACCGGTTCCTCCGATTCTGGTCGGAGTTGCATCCGTAGGGGCGGTTCAAGTCGTGTTCGACAACGGTTATTATAGCGGGTCCCGGAGGGAGGCCCAACGGCCGTGACGGAGTCCTCTCGGACCGGTGGTGCGTCCCACGCTCCCCGGTGGGTCCTGCTGGCGGCGGCGCTGGTCGCCGCGAGCCTGATGGCGCTACCGACGGTCGCCGCCGACCCGGGACCGAGCTTTAACCACGCGTTTGCGACGTACGACACGGGCCGGGTCCGGATCGTCCTGCCGTCGGCCCAACCGTCGGTGGAGCTGTTCCAGGATGCGAACACCTCGGTCAACGCACTCCTCACGGCGACCGACGTGGTCGAGCTCGACCCGGTCGGAGGGAGCTACAACGTCGTGGCCTCGGCGATGCCGACCCTCGCGACCTCGTTCAACGGCTCGCGCCCCTCGGCCTCCACGGGGCCGTGGGCCCTCTCGCTCGCGGCCAACCTGGCTGTCCGGCCGACGACCGGCCCGTTCTGGAACGCCACGCCCAATTCCGGTCGGACCCCCGGCGCCTCCTTCGGATTCGCCGAACTTCGGGTGGACCTCGCCCCAGGGGCCTCCACGTCCTCGGGCTCGTCCCTCCTGGTGGGCTGGACGGTGTCCAACTGGCCGCTCGCTCAGCCGGATGACCTCGTCGGGGTTGTCTTCTCGTTCGGGGCATCGGGCGCCCCGATGTCGCAATCGTGCACGACCGACACCGTGCTTCTCGCCCCGAGCTGTGGCGGGACGACGCTCGGCCAAAATCAGGTGACCTGGAACGGAGGTCTCGTTGGCGTCGAGGCCGACGGAAGCTCGGGAGCGGTCTCCTCGATTGGCTGGTCGCCGTCCGTCACGAACGGGTCGACCGCCCCCGCGGTCAGCGGAGCCCGACTCAACCCGGCCGGTGGAGTGGACCTCGTCCTCGCCGGCCCCCAGGGCCCGACCGCCGCCGCCGGTTCGCTCTCGTTCGACCTCTACGCGCCGAGCGTCCCCTTCGTTCCGACGGCGATCGTCGGGAGCGGCCCAATCTACCTGATCGCAGCGTCGGTCGCGATGGGCGCGGCGCTCGGCGGCTTCGTCGTCTACCGCGAGCGCGACGAGCGGATCCGCCGCGAGCTGTAGGTCCCTTTAAGTCCGGCGGCGCGCCGGCGGGAAGAGCACGACGTCCTTGATCGACGTCGCCCCGGTCAGCGCCATCGCCATCCGGTCGACGCCGATGCCGAGCCCGGCCGCCGGCGGCATCCCGTGCTCGAGGGCCTCGACGAACTCCTCGTCGTAGGCGAAGTTCGTGTCGGGGTCGTCCCCCGCCTGCTCGAGGAATCGCCGGCGTTGTTCCTCCGGGTCGTTCAGCTCGGAGTACGCGTTCCCGAGCTCGAACCCTCGGTAGAACAGCTCGAACCGCTCGATCCGTCCTGGCCGGCTCCGGTGGGCTTTGGCGAGCGGGCTCGTGACCGTCGGGTAATCCATTACGAACGTCGGCCGGATCAGGGTCGGTTCCACGTGGCGGTCGAACAGCTTGTCGAAGCACTTCGCGGCGGGGGCATCGCCGGTGATAGGGGCGCCCGTCGCCCGGGCGAGCGTCCGGAGCTCCTCGATGGGCTTCTCGAGGAGGTGGTCCACTCCCATCCGGCGCTCCAGGGTCTCGACATAGTCGACGACGTCGAACGGAGCCCGGAACACCTCCGCCGCAGCCTGGGCGGCGGGGACATCGGGGAGCGCGGCGGCCGCGACCTCGGCGAGGCGCCCGTACAGTCGCTCGACGAGACCTCGCATGTCGAGGTAGTCGGCGTACGCCCAGTAGCACTCCATCATCGTGAACTCGGGCGTGTGGGTCGAATCGAGGTCCTCGTTGCGGAAGACCGGACCGAGCTCGAAGACCCGCTCGAGTCCTCCGACGAGGAGGCGTTTCAGCTGAAGTTCGAGGGCGACCCGCAGACGAAGCTCGTCGTCGAGATAGTGCGAGCGGGTCACGAACGGACGGGCCGCCGCTCCGCTCGCCACCGGAGAGAGGACACCCGTTTCGACCTCGAGGAATCCGGCCTCGGTAAGGAACGTCCGCAACCCGGCGGTCAAGAGCGAGCGCGCCCGGAACCGGGCGCGGGACTCGCTCGAGGCGAACAAGTCCACATGTCGGCGGCGGATCCGCGCCTCCTCGTCCTGGAGGCCGTGCCATTTCTCCGGAGGAGGGCGCAACGCCTTCGCGAGCAGTTCGATGTGCTTGACACGGAGGGACGGCTCGCCCCGCTTGGTCCGGACCGGATGGCCGACGGCGCCGACGATGTCGCCGGGGTCGAGCTCGTCGAGCATGGACTGGTAGCCGGCCTCCCCGAGTTCGTCCACGCGGGCGAACAACTGGATCGACCCGTCCCGGTCGTTCAAGTCGAGAAAGGCGCTCTTGCCGTGCTGACGGATCGCCCCGAGCCGTCCGGCGACCGAGAACGTCTGACCGACGTCGTCGGCCCCGGGCTCCAAGGCGCGAGCCGCCGCCGCGACCGTGCCCGTCGCCACGACGTCGCCGAACCGGTAGGGGTAGGCGGACCGCCCGGAGGCGCGGACGAGGCCGAGCTTCCGGCGCCGCTCGGCGATGAGCCGGGACTCTTCCTCGGCCATGCTCGGCCGACGGGAGCCGAGGCGGGGAAAAAGGATGGCGTCGGAGCGGGGTTAGTTCGGGGCGCCTTCGAGGGAGAGCCGCTCGGTCCCGCTCGGGCGCTGCAACACGAGCTGCTCGGGCTCGGTCGCGGAGGCGGGTTCGTGGAGGACGAGGAACGTGCCGAAGAAGAACTCCGCCGTCGCGTCGCCGCCGCCGATCCCGTAGCTGACGTAGTCGGCGAAGTAGACGTGGACCTGTCCGGAGTGGGTCTTGCGGAGGGAGACGAGGAAGTCCTTCAGGACGTTTGGTCCTTGCCGGTGCAGTTCCTCGACGAGGTCGCGGAGAATGGGGCGCTGCGAGAGACCGCCGAGCCCGTCGTAGGAGAGGTACACGGCCGGGCGGGGCACGAGCGTGACCACGTCGAGACGGAGAACGCTCTCGACCTGCTTCGTGCGCATCGGGCCGCGCCTACCTCGGGCGCATAATGAACTCTTCGGGCCGCCGAGGCGGCCCGGAATGGGTTGTCACGGTCGACGGGGCGCGCCTAGTGGTCGTGGCCGCCCGGAGGGCCCCCGGGGGACCCGCCGCCGGACTTCTTCGACGCGATGATGTCGTCGATCCGCAGCACCATGTTCGCGACCTCCACGGCGGAGGACAGCGCCTGGCGCTTGACGCGGGCCGGCTCCACGACGTGAAGGGCCCACATGTCCGAGGCCTTCCCCGTCTGGACGTTGACACCGACGTTCTTGTTCGCGTTGGCGCCGTCGTGCGCCCCGCGGAGCTCGATGAGCGTGTTGATCGCGTCGTGGCCGCCGTTCTCGGCGAGCGCCCACGGGATGACCTCGAGCGCCTGCGCGAACGCCTCGACCGCCAGCTGCTCCCGACCCCCGACGCTCGGGGCCCATCGGCGCAGCTTGACCGCGAGGTCGATCTCCGTCGCGCCGCCGCCGGGGCAGACGACCCCGTCTTCGACGACGCTCGCGACGACCTTCAGGGCGTCGTGGAGCGACCGCTCGACTTCCTGCGTGACGTGCTCGGTGCCGCCGCGGATCAGGATCGAGACGGAGCGGGGGTTCGAGCAGCCCGTGATATACGTCATGTCATCGTCGCCGACCTTCTTCTCCTCGACCAGGGCCGCCTGGCCGAGGTCGGAGGCGGTGAGGTCCTTGATCCCCGTGACGATCTTGGCGCCGGTCGCGCGCGCGAGCTTCTGGAGGTCGGACTCCTTGACCTGCTTGAGCGCGAAGATCCCTTCCTTCGCGAGGTAGTGGAGGACGACGTCGTCGATCCCCTTCTGGGAGATCAGGACGTTCGCTCCGGACGCCTTCGCCTGTTCCACCATCTTGCGGAACGTGCGGTCTTCCTCGTCGAGGAAGCTCTGGATCTGGGACGGGTTCTTGATGTTGATCTTGCTCTCGATTTCGGTCTTCTTGACCTCGAGGGCGGAGTTCAGGAGCGCGATCTTCGCGTTCGCGACCGACCGGGGCATCCGGGGGTGGCCCCGCTCCTTGTCGAGGATGATCCCCTCGATGAGCTGGGTGTCGAGGATGGTCCCGCCGTGCCGCTTCTCGACCTTGATCTGGTCGACGTCCGCGATGGTCTTGCCGCCGCGCTTCTCGACGATCCGCTGGACCGCCTTGACCGCGATCTTGGCAAGCTCGTCCCGCGAGCCGAAGACGCCCTTCGAGCCCATGGCGGTGAACGCGCAGTCGATGAGGATCTTTTCGTCGTCGGCCTTGACTGGGGTCCCGATCTCCTTCTCGAGGAGACGCTGGGCTTCGGTCAGGGCAATCTGGTAGCCGCGGGTGATGACGGTGGGGTGGATGTTCTGCTCGAGGAGGGCTTCGGCGCGCTTGAGCAGCTCGCCGGCGAGAACGACCGCGGTCGTGGTGCCGTCGCCGCACTGCTGGTCCTGGGTCTTCGCCACCTCGACGATCATCTTGGCGGCGGGGTGCTCGACGTCGACTTCCTTGAGGATCGTGACGCCGTCGTTCGTGATCGTGATGTCGCCCATCGAATCGACGAGCATTTTGTCCATGCCCCGCGGTCCGAGGGTCGTCCGGACGGCGTCGGCAATCGCGCGCGCCGCCGCCACATTGCTAGCCGAGGCGCTCTTGTCGCGAGCGCGTTCCGTTCCTTCCCTCAGCACCAAAATCGGGGTTCCCTGTAGCACTGTGACCACCAGAATCGCGGACCCTGCGCTTCTATATGAACGTATCCTATGCCAGACGCCCGGGATTTCTGGTTCCCGCGGAAGCGGCTGGGGAAATCACGGCGGGAATGGAGTCGCGCTCCGTCGGGAGGGGTCTCCCTCTTGGGAGGACGGGCCGACCGACCGAAACGCGCCGACCGAGGGTCCGCGCCGGCGTTCCGGCGTTGGGAACGCGCCCCGTCCGGTAGCGACTTAACGCGCCCCGGGTTCCGCCCCGCGATGCGCCGCTCCCCGCGCCACTCGTTGCCTTCGTCGGAACGTTGGCTTGCCGCGGTGGCTTTCGCCGTCGGCCTCCTCCTCCTTGGCGGTCCGGCGCTCTCGCTCCCGACTTCCAGTTTGAACGTTACGGGATTCTCAATCGCTCCGCACCCCACGCCGAAGCTCGTGCCCGCGGCCGACCTCGCTTCGCCCGTCGTCGGTGGTCCTCACGACCGATGCCTGCCGGCCCGGTGTGGACCCCCGAGCGCCGGACCCTTGCGATCTCCCGCCCCTCTTGCGGCCCACCCCGATGTCTTCCCGTTCGGGTCGAGCGCGACGAACTGGTTGGTCGCGAACTGGAGCGGGGAAGGGATGATCGCGGAGAACCCTGCGAACCCGAACAACCTCGTCTCCGGCGGCCTGTACCAATACCTGAGTTCGTTCAACTCCACGGCGTACTACAATACCGGCGTGAGCGGGGTGTTTACCTCCTGGGACGGCGGCAAGACCTGGATCGACCAGACGCTGCCGATCAACCCCCAGTGGCTCAACACGAGTTCGCCCACCTGCAATATGCTCCATCTCGCCGACACGGCAATCGCCTTCGGTTCCAACAATACGGTCTACTACGTCGACCTCGTCGACGGCATCGGCGATCAGATGTGCACCGCCCCAACTGCCTCGCTTGCCCTGTACGTCACCATCTCGAACGACGGGGGGACCACGTGGGGCACCCCTATCGGCCTCGCCGGGACGGTCGCGGGCGGCTTCATCGACAAGCCGTGGATCGCCGTCGACCCGGTGACCGGGGAGGTCTACGTCGCCTACAACGACGACGGAAACAGCACGATCACCCTCCGGAACTCGACCGACTCCGGACAGACCTGGAGCAGGCCCGTGAATCTGACCTCCGCCGGGGGTCTCGGGGTGGAGCTCGTCGTCGCCCCCTCGGGGGCGGTCGACGCCACGTGGTACAACAACGGCCCCACCTTCGCCGACTCCACCAACCACGGGGCCACCTTCAGCGCCCCGAAGCTCCTCGCGACCTCGGTGGGTGCGGCGAATCCGGCCCCGGATTTCTTCCGCGCCTTCACGCTTCCCGGATTGGGGGTTGACGGGTTTTCGGGGAACGCCTACACAGGACGCCTTTTCTCCATCTGGGAGAACGGGTCCGGCGGAGTGAAAGGGAGCCCGTTCGTCTCGCTCTCGTATTCCTCCGACAACGGGACCACTTGGTCCGCGCCGGCGACCATCAACTCGAACCTCAGCCAGGAGGCCTACCAGCCGGATATCGCGGTAGGCCCGGACGGCACGGTCTACGCGGAGTGGTACGGGGAGAACGCCACCAACGGTCACTACCGCCTCTACGCGGCGGAATCCCACAACGGCGGCGCGACGTTTGACCCCCAATTCTCCGTGAGCGACAACGACTCCCTCCCACTCTACACGACCGGAGGGAGCGCGGGCTGGTGGATCGGCGATTACACGCACATCATCGCCGACCAGCTGGGAGCCCGACCGCTCTGGACGGACGCGAGGTCTCCGCTCAATTGGCTCTGTACGCCGTGTTTGTGGGGCGTCGACTACAACATTACGTTCTACACCGCCGAGATCACGAATGCATCGATCTCGGCGAACGTCCCGGTGAACCTCACGTTGAACGGGACTCTGCCATTCCCAGGCAACGTCTCGGCGGATTCCGCGGGGGTCAGCGTCGACGCCCGAGTCGGGGACCTGGCGAACCTCACCGCCCCCGCGCAGGTGCCCGTGAACGGTTCGACCTGGTACTTCGCCCTATGGTACGGGAGCGTTCTCTCCACCAACCTCACGCTGAACACGACCGTCCACGGCCCGGACCACTGGATCGCGTGCTACGTTCCCGTGGACGGCGGGCGGTGCGAAGCCCCGGGGGCGCCGGGCGCCCTCGTGGTCAACGTTCGGCCGAACACCGCGACCGTGAAGGTCAACCACGTCGCCACGCCGGTCGTCGGCGGGCAAGCGACGCTGAACGAGGTGCCGGGGGTGTACCAGGTCCAAGCGTGGGCGGTGGGTCACTGGTCCTCGACCCTGAACGCCACCGTGACGCCCGGGAACGTCACCTACGCCAACCTCACCCTCGCGGCCGTCCCCGGAACCGTCGCCGGGACCGTCTTCCCCTTCGGAGCGTTGGTCCGGTTGAACTCCAGCATCCTCCCCGTCGACTCCTCCGGAGGTTTCTCGGCCCTCGCCGCTCCGGGGAATTACACCCTCGCCGCGACGTTGTTCGGCTACGCCCCGTACGTGAACTCGTCCGTCGGGATCCAGTTCAACCAGACGACCTTTGTCCCAATCACCCTGGCTCCGCTCCCGGGGTGGATCAACGGAACGGTATCGCCGGGAAACGCCACCGTCACCGTCAACGGGGTCGCGACGAACGCCTCCGGAGGGTCGTTCTCCGTACTGGAGGGCATTGGGACGTACTGGGTGAATGCGACCGCGTCGGGGTACTACCCGTCGAGTTCGGGTCCACTCGCCATGGGACCGTTCGGGCGGCTCTCGGTCAACCTCTCGATGGTGCTTATCGTGGGAACGCTCGACGGAAGTGTCACACCCGCCACGGCGACGGTGTCCCTGAACGGCCACCCGGTGAACGTCTCCGCCGGCACGTTCACGCTTTCCCTGCCGCCCGGCAACTACACGATCGGTGCCAGTGCCCAGCAATTCACGCCGTTCGCGGGAATGGTCCGGATCCTGGCCAACCGTTCGACGACCGCCGACCTGACGCTCAATATCTCCCCCGGCTGGATTGAAGGGACCGTCGAGCCGGCGAACGCCACCGTCACGGTGGACGGCGCTTCGCTCGTCGTCAGCTCCTCGGGAGCGTTCAACGTCACGGTCAGGGCCGGCACGCATCAGCTGAACGCGTCCGTACCGGGGTTCGCAGAGTCGGATCAGCAGGTCGTTGTGACCCCCGCCGTGACCTCGCACGAGAAGATCACCCTCAGCCCCCTCGCTTCGAGCGGGCTCGCCGCGAGCTCTCTGGAGTTCGGGGTGATCGCCGCCGTCGTGGTCGTGATCGCCGCCGTGGTCGGGCTCCTGCTGTGGCGGCGTCGCCGGCCCCCGAGTTGAGCGGCGGGTTCGCCGACAACCGCCCCGGATCCGACCGGAGCCTCGGGTCGACGGATCGGAGCTGGGCCACCTAGAACTCCCGGTGCCGTCCGAGGCCATCGTCGGCGCCGCGCAGGGCCGTCACCTTACGGGCGGAGAGAGGGGTCCACACCCGGAACGGCACCCCGCCGACGGCCCTCACCCCGTCGCGTGGGCTCTCGGCCAAGGCCCGGCGGGGGAGGAATAAATTCCCAGACCCTCCTCCCTCCCCGAGCGAATCCATGGAGCGAAGGAGGATCGGGCGTTCGGGCCTCTCGGTGGCGCCGCTCGCCTTCGGCGGAAATGTCCTCGGTTGGACCGCCGACGAGCCCACTTCGTTTCGGCTGCTGGACGCGTTCGTCGAGGCCGGATTCAATCTGATCGACACCGCCGACTCGTACTCCTCCTGGGTGGAGGGACATCGGGGGGGAGAATCCGAGTCGATCCTCGGCCGGTGGCTGACGGCCCGAGGCCGGCGGGACGACGTCGTCTTGGCGACCAAGGTCGGGATGGAGATGCCGGGCGTGGGTCAGGGACTCTCGGGCCGTCACATCGAGGAGTCGATCGCGGCGTCGCTGGTCCGGTTGCAAACCGACCACGTCGACCTCTACCAATCGCATGTCGACGACCCGGGCACGCCTCTCGAGGAGACGCTCTCCACCTATGCCCGGCTCGTCTCGAATGGGTCGGTGCGGGCGATCGGGGCATCGAACTTCACCGCGGAACGGCTCGCGGCATCGCTCGCCGCGAGCGAGGAGCACGGGTGGCCCCGGTACGAGAGCGTGCAGCCGAAGTACAACCTCCTCGACCGAGAGGTGTTCGAAGGCCCGCTGGAGCGGATGTGCGAGTCGGCCGGGATCGGGGTGCTGACCCATTCGTCCCTGGCGAAGGGGTACCTCTCGGGAAAGTACCGGACGGCGGCCGACTTCACGAACTCCCCCCGGGGAGCCCAGGTCCAGCGAGTTCTCAGCGACCGGCGGCGCCGAGTCCTCGCCACCGTCGAGGAGGTCGCCCATCGCCTCGAATTCCCCCCCGCGTCGGTCGCCATCGCCTGGATCACCGGAAGGCCGACGGTGACCGCGGCCATCGCGAGTGCGACCTCGGTGTCGCAGCTGCAGGAGCTCATGGACGGCGCCACGATCCGTCTCGACGCGGCCTCCCGGAAGGAGCTCGACGCTGCCGAGGTCCCGTCGGTCCCTTGACGCTTCCTCGCGCTCGACGAGGCTCGCCGGGTGCGACGGCCCATCCGCACCCCGCCGTCGGACCTCGCCCCGACCGGGTGAACCGCTGTCCTTGGGCCGAGAGCGACCCGATGCTCCGGGCCTACCACGACGACGAGTGGGGACGGCCGGTCCACGACAGCCGCCAGCTCTGGGAGATGCTCATGCTCGAAGGGTTTCAGGCGGGGCTTTCGTGGGCCATCATTCTCCGGAAGCGCGAGGCGTTCCGGCGGGGGTTCCGTCGGTTCGACCCCGTTCGGGTGGCGCGCTTCGACGAGAAGGACGTCACCCGTCTGCTCGCCGACGAAGGGATCGTCCGCTCGCGGGCGAAGATCGAGGCGACGATCGCCGGAGCGCGGGCGTATCTGCGGCTCCACGCCACCGGCGTGGACTTCGCGTCGTTCGTCTGGGAGACCGTCGGGGGAGCCCCCATCCGCCGTCGGGGGCCTGTTCTTCCCCAGACACCGCTCTCGGGGCAGCTCTCCAACCAGCTGAAGGCGTGGGGGTTCAAGTTCGTCGGCCCGGTCGTGGTGTACGCTTGGATGCAGGCGGTCGGACTCGTCGACGACCACGCCCCCGGGTGCTTCCGAGCGAACCGGCGAGGGCGGCGAAGTGAGCCTCCCAAAACTCCTGGTAGGGCCCGAGCCACGCGTCGACCTCCCGCAACGCGCCGGCTTCCAGGGAACAGCGGTGGCGCCGCCCCTCCACGTCGCGCGAGATCAATCCGGCCCGCTCCAGCACCTTGAGGTGCTTCGAGACCGCGGGCAGGGAGATGGCGAACGGTTTCGCGAGGTCGGTGACCGTCGCCGAGCGCGTCGCGAGCCGGGCCAGGATCGCTCGGCGGGTCGGGTCCGCCAGGGCGTGGAAGACGTGGTCGAGCCGACCCGGGTCTTGCTCCGGTGCGAGGACGGCGGCCATGGTGCGAGCTCCCGACCATAGTAAACCAAATGGTTAAGTATTGTGCTCCGCTCCTCGAGATTGGCCCCTCGGGGGCCGGACGGGACGAGGATGTGGGGGTCCGTGCACCATGAGGTCGAGTTCCCAGCCAAGCCGAGCGAGGTGTACGAGGCGCTGATGGACAGCGTCCGACACGCGGCGTTCTCGGGAGCGCCGGCGAAGATGAGCCGGAAGGAGGGCGGAGCCTTCCAATGCTACGACGGCTCCATCGAGGGCCGAAACGTGGAGTTGATCGAGAACGAGCGGATCGTCCAGGCGTGGCGGATCTCCGATTGGGACGACGGGATCTGGTCGATCGTCCACTTCGAGCTCGCGAAGTCGAAAAAGGGCACGAAACTCGTGTTCGACCACTCGGGAATCCCCGAAGACGCCCGCGATGGGATCGAGGCGGGGTGGACCTCCCATTACTGGGATCCGATGAAGAAGTACCTCGCCAAGAAGCGCTGACGCGAGCGCTCAGCGCGAGGGATCGGTCGGCGGGGCAGGGCCCGAAACCAGCGGCCTGGGACGCCCGTACCGGGTGAGGATCGTCAATCCGGCGATCACCAGGGCGAATCCGGCGAGCTCCCAGAGTTGGAACGACTCGCCGAACAGGAGCGTTCCGATCGAGATGGCGGCGACCGGGTTGACGTAGGCCACGACGTTCGCGCGCCCCGGACCGACCTGGTGGTGGAGGTAGAAGTAGAGCGCGTAGCCGACCAGCGAGGGGAGGAGAACGAGGTACGCCAGGGCGAGGAGCCCCCCCGAGTTGAGGGGGAGCGTGGGGTGGGGCTCGAGGGCGGGGAGGACGGCCGCCAGCGCGACGGTCGCGACCGCGAACTGGACCGAAACCCCCCAGAGGGTTTCGCCTTCCGGCCGCTGGCGGCGGAGGAGCACCGAACCGATGGCAAAGCTGAGGGCGGCCGCGAAGACGGCGACCGGGCCCCAGATGCTCGACGCCAGCACGACGCCCGGCGGGGGGAACACGAGGATCACCACGCCCAGGAAACCGACGATGAGCCCAACGTACCCGGCCCGCCCGAGGGATTCTCCCGGAAGTAGCAGGAGCGCGAACACCGCCGTCAAGAGCGGGGTGACGGCGATCAAGATGGCCGCGAGACCGCCCGAGGTGGTCTGCTCCCCCACGTAGAGGAAGAGGCCGTAGAGACCCACGATGGGGAGCCCGAGGAGCGCGGAGAGACCCAACGCCCGGGCATTCGGTCGGGCGACGCCGGTGGCGGCCGCGAGCACCGCGATCGCGACGGCGGAGAGAGCGTACCGGGACGCGGCGAACACGATCGGGGTCGCCCCGTCGAGGAGACCGTACCGGATGACGGGGTACGCGGAGCCCCAGATCAGCCCGACGAGGATGAGCAGGAGGAGGTTGCGGCGGTCCACGCTGGTCGCCACGACGTCAAATCCTCCCGGTGACCGACCGGACTACCCAAGGGTGTTCGCCAGGGCGTAGAACGCACTCGGCGGCAGCTCCTCCGGGCGACGACGACTCCAGTCGGCCGGCCACCTCGCCCGTTTGGCGATTCCCTCCGGGTCCTCGGTCAACCGGGGGAGGAGGTTTCCGAGCTGCTTCCGGCGGGAGGAGAACAGCACCCGAACGACCTCCTCCAACTTCTCGACCGAGCGGACCGCGAGCGGATCGGTTCGGGCCGTCAACGTCAGGATTCGACTGTCCACCGCCGGCCGGGGTTGGAACGAGGCCGGTCCGACCGTCCGGAACAATTCGACCTCCGCGAAGAGCTGGGTGAGGATGCTGAGACGGCCGTAGGTGCCGGAGCCGCTCGGCGCGGCGAGCCGCTCGGCGACCTCGTCCTGGACCATCGCCACGACCCTCGGGACGCGGGCCTTCAACAGCCGGATCAGGATCGGAGTGGCCGCCGCGTACGGAAGGTTGCCGACGACGGCCGCCCCGGGGGGGATCGGGGTTTCTAGGGCGTCGCCGACGACCACGCGGACCCTGTCTGGGAACATCGCCCGGAGGTGGCGGGCGAGCCGCCCGTCGATCTCGACGACCGTGACATCCGTGTACCCGCGGCGCAGGAGGGCGGCCGTCAGGATCCCCAGACCTCCGCCCACCTCGAGGACGGGGGCGTCGAGCGGCCGCTCGACCAGGGCTGCCTCGGCGTCGGCGACGAACGGGTCCGTCAGGAACGATTGCCCGCGCCGTCGAGAGGGTCGGAAGCCGAGCGACCCGAGCGCCTCGGCGACCGCGCTCGGGGACTCCGGGACCGGGCGGACCCCGGGCGGTTCGGCTCCGCTAGGGAGCGACGAAGAGCCGGTACTTGTCGTCGACACCTTGCAGCTCCGCCTCGATCCGCCCGACCAAGAGCCCCTCGGGGTTCTTCAGGTGGAGCCGGGCTTCGATGTCGGCGAAGGAGGTGAACGGTCCCCGCCGTCGCTCTTCGACGATCGCCAGCATCGTTTTCTTGCCGATCCCGGGGAGGAGTTCCAGGAGGTGGAACCGGCGCGACACCGATGGGGAGTCGTTGAAGAACCGGAGGTACTTGACCGGGTCGCCCCGGACAATCGACTCGAGCGCGGGCGTCAACTCGGTGCGCGCGGACCCGGTGAGTTCGTCGTACCCCAGCCGGCGGCGGACGTGGTCGATCGGGGGCGGCACACCATCGACCGGCACCACGGCGACCCGCTTCCCGGGGACGAGCGTGACGCCGGGCTTCGGCAGGATCTCCAGCAGCTTCAGTTCGGTCTCGCCGACGGCGAGCGCGACCGGTTCCCTATGGTAGCCGCGGTCGGTCGCCCGGCCGGCGGGCAGGAAATCGAGGACGTAGACGTAGTTCTCCAAGGCCTGACCGTCCCGTCATTTGTACTGCGCGACGAGCTCGAGCAGCTTGGTGAGCTGCTCCTCCTCCAGGACGACCCGCTCCTTCGCGAACAGGAGGCGGACCTCTTCGGGGTACTGGGGGAGAATATCGGCGATCTTCACGGCGAGGTTGGCGTCAATGAACGGAAGGGTCCGGAGCTCGGCGATCAGCTTGTGGACCTCCTCCGGCGGGAGGGGGGCGAACAGCTCGGAGTGCTGCTGGGCCAGGAGCGCCTCGCGGGGGAGCGGGCGGCGCCCGGCCTCCTCGGTCAGCATCTTGCGGACGTCGGAAAGGGGGACCGGCTCGACCATCTCAGTTCCCCTTGCCGGCTTTTCGGAGGTGGACCGGGTTGGCGATCAACTGCTTCCGCTTCCCGCCATCGACGAACTCGATCTTGTACGCCCGGCCGACCCGCTCGACGACGGTGCAGGTCCGTCCCTGGTACCGGGGGTGGGGCTGGCCGTGAGGGTCGGACGGCTCGAGGTTGACGAGGACGCTCTCCCCGACCTCGAACGTCTGGAGGAACCGGGTGATGGGGGGCATCCCCTTCTCGCGGACGTCCTTCGTGAACGTCCCGCGGCTGCGAGACCGGAATCCCTTCGAGCTCTTCGGCATTTACTCCCCCTTCGGGTCGTCGTGGATCTCGATCACGTCGAGGAACTCCACGGTCAGGGGCGCTCCGAGGAGCAGCGAGAGGCTCGGGTCGGTCCGTCCATCGTCCCCTTCCACCCACTCCTTGATGTACGTACCGGCCTCGGCACGCAGCTCGAGCGTGAACCGTCCTTCGGTCGCCTCGACGAGCGACGCCGCGACGATCCGCCGCGTGCGAACGCGGTCGGCCCGTCGGTGCGCCACGCGCCGCGGAGTCCGCTGGGCGATGGCTCGGGTCGTTGCGAACGTCAGGGCTTCATTAATCTTTGCCACGGCGACGACGCCGGCGACGCCGACGCGGTAGCTCTTCAGCGGCGAGGCTTCCTTGACGCGGACGACGTCGGCCGCCTCCGCGAGCGTCATTTCGAGGACCGCGACCCGGTCCTTCGCATCCCGATTGACCTCGGCGACGATGTCCGCGAGGACGACGGTCCGGCGCTTCGGGCGGCGGATCTCCAGAACGAACGGGCGGCCCCGGCCTAGCATCCGCGCGTCGATGTCCTCCCGGCCCATCCCGTGGAACCGGGTCCCCTCCCCGCCGGTGGCGCGCAGGAACGGCTCGGCCACGAGCTCCTCCACGCTGGTGGGGTACGTCTTTCCGGTGCCCGAGCAACGGTCGCAACCGATCCCTCCGCAGGCCCGGCACGGCCAGCGGGTCTGCGGCAGCGACCGGTCGAGTTTACGGTACCGGCCAAGAAAGTACACGGGCATCACCGTCAGGTCGACCCGGCCCACCGGCAGGTCCGCCAGGAAGACGACGTCGGGCCGGTCGGGGGCCCCCTCCGAACCGCTGGCCGCCTCGAGCCGCTTGCCGAGTTCCCGGTTAAACGCACTGCGGACGCTCTCGCCGCCCGAGGTGCCGACCTCGAGCCAGAGCGATTCCTCGCGGGCGAGCGTCTCCGGTTCCCACCGGGAGCCGCACGAAAACCGCTGCCACTCGTACTCAACCCCCGCGGCCTCGCACCGCTCGACCCAGACGGGGATCCGGTCGAACGCTCCTTCGCACACCGGGCAGGCCGTCGTCGGCGGGAGCGGTCCGAGCGCCTCGGCGATCCGGGCGGCCCGCCCCGGGTTGGTGAGTCCATGACCCATCCGCCCGAAGAGGCGGCCGAAACATTCCGCGCAGAGTCCCCGTCCGAGCGCGCGGCGCGCGGGGTCGAGGACCTCCGGGCCGAGCGGGAAGGTGGGGTCCGTCACGACGGCCGCCGATGCGGGGCCGCGCACATGACGTTGTGGGCACGCGGCCGCCGCGAAACTATTTCCGCCTGCGGACGGTGACCGCCCTCGCCGTGGACGTCATTCGCGAGGCGGAGCTGGTGCGGGCGATCGAGCGGACGCTCGTTGCCCACGGGAAGATGCCGGCCGAAGAGGCGCTCCCGACCGCGCGGATGGTCCTCGGATATTTCGGCCTCGATGATACGGTCCTCGACAACAAGCTCTCGAGCGACGACCGGGACCGGTTCTACCGGCTCGAAGAGGAGGGTCTCCTCACCAGCGAGGAAGAGGACGCCACCGTGTCGCGAGGCAAGACCTGGCGAATCCACTACTGGATCCTCAAGAAGGACCGGATCCGCGATGCCGGACGGGACCGGACGCCGAAGTCCGAGGACGCCGACGAGGCGATGTACCGCGACATCGGGGACAGCGCCTGGAATCGACGCGGCAACCCCCCACCGACCCCTCCGGCCCCGTAACGTCGTCCAGTTTCCGGGGAATCCCTCCCCCACCCTCGAAGGTTAGCGCCGGACGGGCGGTTGCAAGCGTCGGGCCGCCGGCGGACGGTATCGGGGGTGGACGGCGTCCGCGCCGGGGAAATCCGAACGGGCGATGATCGTTCGTACATGTTCGATCGCGGCGAAGGCGAACGCGATGGCGGCCAGGAGGCCAATCAGGTCGGCGTACGTTCCGATCCCGCTCGGCAGACCGAGGACGACGACGATCGCCCCGAGCGAGGCGAGGGCGTTGAACGAGGCGTGCATCCCGACGGCGAGCAGGTAGTACGCCCCGGCGGCGCCGGTCTTCTTCTCGTAGACGTTCGAGGCGTAGCCGCGCCCGAACATCGCCGTCGAGCTCCCGTGCAAGAGCACGGAGGAGATCGACCGGACGAGGATCAGGGCAATGCCGGCGGCGAGGCCGCCGGCGAGGAACGCACCCAGACCGTACAGGAGGGTCTCGAAGAACCCGAAGCCCAGCCCCACCGCCGCCCCGAAGACGGGCCCGTCCGCGAGCCGGCGCATCGACGAGCGGTACTGGACGACGCCCGCCGCCTTCAGCGCCTCTTCGACGAACGGGGCAACGACCAGGACGAGGAAGAACGCCCCCAGTGTCGAGCTGCCGTTGAGGAACCCAAACTCCGGTCCCGGGTACTTCTGGGAGACCGCGGTGCCGAGGTCGACGATGACGACCTCCAGGATGGCGGCGATGACGGTGGCGCCGAGCGCTCCGAACAGGAACAGCCGCATGAGGAGCGACCACGGCTCGTGGCCGAGCCGTTCGCTCTGGCGCACCCAGAGGAGGTAGCCGAGCGCCGGCAGGAGCGCCGTCAGGGCGAGGATGATGAGGTCCTCGAACCCGGTCAGGTCGACCATCGTCGCCTAGGCTCCCGCGACCTTCGGAGGGTACTCGTAGAACCCGGACCCGGACTTTCGGCCGAGCTTGCCCGCCGCGACCATCGACCGCAGCAACGGGCAGGTCCGGTACTTCGAGTCCCGGAATCCGTCCCAGAGGACGTCGAGGATGGCCACCGTGGTGTCCAGCCCGACGAGGTCAAGGAGCTCGAACGGTCCCATCGGGTGGTGGAACCCGAGCTTGTACGCCACGTCGATGTCCTCCTTCGTCGCCGTCCCCTCGTAGAGCATCCAAGCCGCCTCGTTGCCGAGGACGGCGAGGGCCCGGGTCGTGACGAACCCGGGCGTGTCCTTCGACGTGACGACGCTCTTGCCGAGCGAGCGGGCGAACTCGCTCGCGCGCGCGACGACCTCGGGCCGCGTGTGGAGGCCCGGGATCACCTCGACGAGCTCCATCTGGAGCACCGGGTTGAAGAAGTGGATCCCGACGACCCGGCCCGGGTCGACCGCCGCCGAGGCGATCGAGGTGACCGGAAGGGAGGAGGTGTTGGTCGCGAGAATCGTGGACGGTCCGACGATCCCGGAAAGCTCCTCGAAGAGCGCCCGCTTGATTTCGAGCTTCTCGGGAGCGGCCTCGACGACGATGTCCGCCCCCTCGGCCCGTCGGAGCCCGATCGCGACATCGATCCGGCCGAGCGCCACTTGGACGTTCGCGGGGGAGACCTTGCCCCGTTTCGATGCGCTCTCGAGGGCCCGACGGGCGTTGTCCAGCCCCCGGCGGGCGAACTCCTCGTTCACGTCTTCGAGGGTGACTGCGTACCCGCCCAGGGCGGCCTGGGCCGCGATCCCGCTCCCCATGATCCCGGCACCCGCCACGAAGATCCGACGGGAGACGGACTGGCGGGGGTCGCTGCCGGTCTCGAGCGGCTCGGTCCCCGACACCGTCGTCACGAGGCGGCGACCCCCATAACGGGTGCCGACAGCTCGCGGCGGTACTCGCAGGCCCGACACAGGGTTCCCGTCGAGGGCTCCCCACATTCGGCGCATCGTTGGGGCGCCCCGGTGACGGTGCCGACCGACTCGAGCAGGTGGACGATCGTCTCGCGGCTCCGCAACAGCGATTGCCGGGTCCCGGGAAGGGCCTCTTCGAGTTGCCAGACGGCTTCCCGGAAGACGTTGCGGCTCGCGCGGTGCGCGAACGGGCACTCCGCATGGTCGAACGGGAGCCCCGCGGCCCGAGCGTACAGGTAGACCTCCCGTTCCGGTACCTCGGCGAGGGGGGCCACCCGGGGCACGAGCCCGTCTTGGCGGACGGTATGCGGGGCCATCCGGCCGAGACGGGCGACATCCGCGCGGGCGACGTTCATCAGCACGGTCTGGGCGAGGTCGTCGAGGTTGAAGCCGAGGACGAGGGCGTCCGCTCCGGCATCCCGAGCGGCCCGATTCAGGAGCTGCCGACGCCAAACCCCGCAGTACGAACAGGGCGGCGTGCCGACCATCCGCAAAGCGGCGGCGTCGGTCGTCGTTCCGAGCTCTTTCTGGGCCCGGACGACGACGTGCCGGACCCCGAGCGTCTTCGTCAGCGCCCGGGCGGAACGGATCGTCTTGGGCCGGTACCCCCGGATTCCCTCGTTGACAGTGAGGGCGACGACCTCGACCCCGCGCCGACGCTGGAAGTAGGCGTGGGTCAACGACAGGGCGACCGCGGAGTCCTTCCCGCCCGAGACCGCGACCGCCACCGTCCGGCCTCGAAACTTCGGGAGCTGGCGTCGGAGCGAGCGTTGGAAGCGGTCGCGGACCGTCTCCGCCAGGTGGGGATCGCACAGGTGGTCGGCCGCGTACGGGCGGTCCACGACCGCTGGCCGGGGGCACCGGTCGCACTCCACAGCCCTCGAGAGCGACATCGGTACTTGAGGAGAGGCGGTTCGCGTTCCTCTGGACTCAACCATTAATTAGGGTCTCCCCGGCCAGCAACCAACTGATGGCCTCCTCGGTGTCGCGGGAGCGCTCCCCGGGGCATCGCGGCCGGGGCGCCGCCGCGACCGGAATCGCGCCGGAACCGGTGTTCACCGTCGACGAAATGGTGGGACGGTTCCAGCGGATCCTGCAAAGTCACGAGCGGAGCCCCTGCACCGTGAAACAGTACGGGCACATCGCCCGGACATTCCTCGGGTACGTTCACAAGCCCCTCGACGAAGTGACCAAACGGGACCTCGAGGCGTTCCGGGAATACCTCGTGCTCCAACGCCACTACTCGAAGAACTCGGTCTACACGACGGTCCGTGGGCTCACCTGCCTCTTCCGCACCTTCGGGCTCGCCGCCGCCGAGGGGCTCGAAGCGCCCCGTCGGCCGGAACGGCTTCCGCACTACCTCTCTGAGGAGGAGACCCACCGACTGTTCACCGCCGTCGCGGATTCGCCGCGGGACTCGGCGATGGTCCACGTGCTGGCATTCTGCGGGCTTCGGGTGAGCGAACTCTGCAACCTCTCGCTGGAGGACGTCGAGTTCCAACGCAATCTCCTCCATGTTCGCTCCGGAAAGGGGGACAAGGACCGTGAGGTGGTCATGGAAGACAAGACCCGGACCGCCATCGACCGGTACCTGACCGAACGGGCGCTCGCCGGCGAGGGGTCGACCCGGCTCTTCCCCGTCGGACCCGTCACGGTGGAGCGGATCGTGCGACGGGCGGCCCGAGACGCGGCCATTACGCAGCGCGTCACCCCCCACATGCTCCGCCACACCCTCGCGACCGCGCTCCTGTCGCGGGGCTGCGACATCCGGTACATCCAGAAGCTCCTCGGGCACGCCTCGGTCGCCACGACCCAGATCTACACCCACGTCGACACGCAGGCGCTCCGCGACGCCTACACCCGCGCGAAGCCCCAATATTAGGCGGGACGGCCTTCGCGCCGCCGTGGCGGACGCCCCGAAAGACGTCGTCGTTCTCGGGGCGGGCATTGCCGGGGCGGCGCTTACCGACCACCTCGCGAAGCGTTCGCTAAACGTCGCGCTCATCGACCCGAGGACGCCGGCCGCCGGAGCGAGCGGCCGGGCGGCGGGAATCGTTACCGAACAGTTGTGGAATCCGTGGGATGTGGCCGTCACCCGCGAGAGCCGGGAGGAGTACCGGGAACTCGCCGCCGCCAAGGAACCGGAGGCGTTCGTGGACGCCCCGTTCGTCCGGCTGACGTCGGTGGCCGAGGTGGCCACGGCGCTTCGGGCCGCCGTCGAGCGACTTCGAGGGTGGGGGGTCTCGGTCGAGGAACTCGGGGCGGAGGAGCTCCGGCGCTGGTTCCCGAACGGTCGGTTTGAGCGGCTCGCCGGAGCGATCGCGTCCGACTCAGACGCCTGCGTGACCCCGAGCACGATCACCAGCCTCTACCTCGCCCGGGCGAGAGGCCGCGGGGCCGATGCGGCCTTCGGGGGACACGTCGAGGTCCCGACGTTCTCCGACGGACTCTGGACGGTCCAGGCGGGGGAGTCCCGCTGGCACTCTCGCGCCCTCGTCGTCGCCGCGGGAGCGTGGTCGAAGCGTCTCCTCCGGGACCTCGGCCACCCGCTTCCCCTCACCCCGTACCGAACGCAGGCGGCGGTCTTGCGACCTCCCGGGTCCCAATCCCTCGGGGGTGGCGCCTCGCTCCACGACCTGGACACGGATGTCTATGCCCGGCCCGAGGTAAACGGGCGAATCCTCGCCGGAGACGGGACGGAGAAATTTGAGACGGACCCGGACCGGTTCGTGACTGGGGCGGACTCGGAGTTCCTGGCGCATCTTGCCGAGTCGCTCGGGCGTTGGGTCCCGGAGTGGGAGACGAGCGAGGTCGTTGGCGCTTGGGCGGGCGTCTGCACGGCTACCCCAGATCGCCGACCGTGCATCGGGGCGCTCGACCCGTCGAGCGGGCTCTACGTTCTGACCGGGTTCAATGGTTTCGGTGTCATGCGCGCGGGCGGCGCCGCCCGTCGCCTCGCCGACCTGATCGCGGCCCCCGCCTCCGAGAGCGCGCGGGCCGCGCTTGTTCCGGTCCGTCCCGACCGGTTCGGCGGTAAGGCCGAACCGTTTCCGCCCCGCGCGGGGTTCACCCTCGAAGGCGGGAGTCACCCCCGGTTCTAGTTTGTCGCGGTCCCAGGTCTAGTCCGGCGACCGGATCCGTTCGAGCTTCTCGCGGAACTCCACACCTTCCCCGGTGGTCATCGGTTTCCCATTCTCGCGAACGGTCGGCAGGCCCGCGGTGCGGCACGCGTCCTCGACGGTGGCGCCCCCCAGCATCTCTCGCACGGCGCGTTGCTCCCGGCGGCTCAATGCGAGGCCCCCGAGCTGGAACTCGTCGAATGCTTCGCACGCGACGGGCGCGACGGTGTGGGCAATCGCCGCCATCTCTGCCGCGTAACGGCGAATCTCCTCCTGGGCGTGGGGGTCGAGTCGTAGCGACAAGAAGTGGAACAGGTTGTGGAGGTCGATCTTCCAATACCACTCGGTGTAGTGGGCGAGCGGCAGGATCATCCGAGCCGTCTCACGGGCCACCCCCGCTTCGAGGGCCTCAGTGTACGACCGGTACGCATCCTTCGTGACACGATCCAGGTCGCCCAAAAATTTCTGGGAGACCTCGAGGGGCAGCGCGTCGCCTCGGCCTTGTCGATTTCGTGTCGACTGGCGTCGCACGTCGACCAACTCGGGGCGGTCGAACTCATCAGACACTACGGAATAACGTGCAGAATATTCATTAACATTGCTTGTTCTCGTCCGAATCATCTGACGGGCGACGTAGACCGGAAGCCGGATCAGAAACTTCAGCTCGACCATCTCGAACGGCGTCGTGTGCCGATGCCGCAGGAGGTAGCGGATGAGGCCACGGTCGTCCCGGACGCTCTTGGTGCCGGCGCCGTACGAGACGCGCGCGGCCTGGACGATCGCCGCGTCTCCGCCCATGTAGTCCACGAGGACGACGTACCCGTGACTCAGGACCGGACGTTTCACCCCGATGAGGCGGTCGGCTTCCGGAATGCTCGGGCGCGTCATCGGCGCCTCGTCCGTCATCGGGGTCGGGAGCGGCCCCGGCCGATAAATCTCCCGCCGTCCGGGGGACCGCGGAAACGGTTTAGGCGAAGGGCCAATGGTTCGCGGGGGAGGAACGATGGCGCGAATCTTCGTGGGCGTCGCGTGGCCGTACGCCAACGGCCCGTTCCACCTCGGCCACATGGCCGGCGCCTACCTCCCCGGGGACATCTTCGCCCGGTTCCACCGCCTGCGCGGCGACGAGGTCCTGATGGTGTCGGGTTCGGACATGCACGGGACCCCGACCCTCGTCACCGCGGAGAAGGAAGGGTCGACCCCGGAGGAGGTCGCCCGTCGAAACGACGAGATCAACCGCCGGTCGTTCCAACGGCTCGGTTTCTCGTTCGACCTGTTCACGAACACCCACACGCTGGTCCACGAGCGCACGGTCCAGGAGCTGTTCCTCGCGCTCCTCGAGAACGGATACATTTCCCGCCGGACCGAGGAGAACGCCTACTGCCCCCACCACCGCCGGTTCCTCCCAGACCGGTACCTCTACGGGACGTGCCCGTACTGCGGGTTCGCCGAGGCGCGGGGCGACGAGTGCGACTCGTGCGGCCGAGTCCTCGAGCCGAAGCAGCTGAAAGACCCGAAGTGCCGGTTGTGCTCGAACACGGCCGAGTTCCGGCCAAGCGAACACTTCTATCTCCTGCTCGACAAGACTTCTGCCGCCCTGACCGAGTGGCTCTCGGACAAGACCTACTGGCGACCAAACGTCGCGAAGGTCACCCGAAACTTCCTCGATACCGGCCTGCACGCTACCCCGATCACCCGCGACCTCGACTGGGGCGTGCCGATTCCGCTCGAGGGGTACGATTCGAAGCGGTTCTACGTGTGGTTCGACGCCGTCACCGGCTACCTTTCCGCGTCGAAGGAGTGGGCGATCCGCGCGGGGCGGCCGGACGCCTGGAAGTCGTACTGGGACCCAGTCCATCGGGCCCGCCAGTACTACTTCATCGGGAAGGACAACATCTTCTTCCACACCGTCGTTTGGCCGTCGATCCTGCTCGGTGCGAAGGGGCTCCAGCTCCCGTACGACATCCCGGCGAACGAGTGGCTCGTCATCGACGGGAAGAAGATCGCCAAGGGGCGGGATGGGGGCGCGGGCGACGCCTTCCTCCCGACGCTCCTCGAAAAGTACCCGCCGGACGCGATCCGATTCTACGCGGCGCTCCTCGCGCCCCAGAACCACGACACCGAGCTCGACTGGGAGGAATTCGACCGGGTCCACGACGAGATCCTCGCGAACCAGTACGGCAACCTCGTCCAACGACTGCTCATCCTCGCCCGTGACCGGTACGGAGGGAAGGTCCCCGACCCTCCCGAGGGTTGGACCCCGGAGACGAGCGAGGTCGGCGAGCGGATCCGGCTCGCCCACCGGCGGATCACCGAGGAGCTGGAAGCGGTTCGACTGAAGGAAGCGCTCGAGCTCGCGCTGGCCGAGGTTCGCGAAGGGAACCGTCGCTTCCACGAGGCGAAGCCGTGGGCGTCGGAAGAACCGGTTCGGCAGCGGGCCGTCACGGAGGGGCTTTGGCTCCTCAAGTCGGCCGGTCTCTGGCTCTCGCCGTACCTCCCCTTCTCCTCGGCCGAACTGTTCCGGATGCTCGGGTTCTCGGACTCACCTCGGGCCGGAGATTGGGATGCGGCCCTCACCCCGGTCCCTGCCGGGCAGCCACTCGGCGAGGTGCGCCCCCTGTTCCCCCGTCGGGAAAAGCCGAAAGTGCCCGCCGCGACGCCGCCGCCGAAGGCTGGAGCGGCCGTGTCGGTCGCGACCCCCGCCCGCGCGGCCGGGCCCCGCCCCCTCGACATCCGAGCGGCCCGGGTGACCGCCGTGGAGAACCATCCGTCCGCCGACCGGTTATACGTCTTGACCGTCGACGCCGGCGAGGGTCACATGCGAACCGTCGTCGCGGGCCTTCGGAGCTCCTACACCGCCGAGCAATTGACCGGTCGGACCGTCGCCCTGCTGGCGAACCTCGAACCCAGGACGATCCGCCGCATCACGAGCCAGGGAATGATCCTCGCTGCCGACGTCGCCGGGAACGCCGCCCTCCTCGAAATCCCGGCCGGGGTCGAGCCCGGGCGCTCCATCGCGGGCGTCGTGTCTCCGGCGCCGACGATCGCCTATGCGGACTTCGAAGCAACGCCATTGCTGGTCGGGCGAGCGCTCGCCCGGACCCCGACCGGTACTTCGCTCGAGATTGGCGGACGGACCGTCGGGACCGAAGGGGCCGTGGGCGAGGGGGCCCTGGTCGTCGTCCGACTCCTCTCCGCCGAGGCGACCGCGGGCGAGCTGCTCGCGTTCGACTCGGACCATCCGGTAGGCGCGCCGGGAAATGCGGCCCCCGGGACACGAGTCCGATGAACCCCGGCCTCCATCTCGACCTGCACGTGCACAGCTCCTACTCGCCGGACTCCCGGCTCCCCCTCGAGGCGGCGGTGGAGCGGCTCGGTCCGCAGGGGTTGAACGGGTTCGCGCTCACCGACCACAACACCGTCGCCGGACACAGCGCCCTCCGGGCCCTTGCGGAGCGGTACCCCCAGTACCGATTCGTGCCGGGGATCGAGGTCTCGACCCAGGACGGACACGTCCTCGCCCTCGGACTCGGGGAAGTGCCCCCGCTGCACCGCCCCGCCGCGGAGACGGTCGAATGGATCGAGGCCCACGGCGGTGTGGCGGTCCCGGCCCATCCCGCCCGACGCAGCCATGGCATCGGTCGACGCCTGGCCGAGTCCCTGCGAGTCTCCGCGTTGGAAACCGTGAACGGACACAATTCGGAACTCGCCAACGCCCGGGCCGCGGTGATCGCCGCCCGCCGAACGCTTGGAGAGACCGGCGGGAGCGACGCCCACGATGTCGCCGGTGTCGGACGGGCGTACACGGTCTTTCCCGAAGGGATCGAGAGCATCGATCACCTGCTCGAGGAGCTCCGCCGCCGCCACACGCTCTCCGCCGGAACTTCGCTCCGATACGGGGAGATGGCGCGGCTCGCGATCCGGACGATCGCGCTGCGGGCGAGCCGGGGGTTTCGCCCTCTGTAGGGCGCCCCTTACGCCTTTTATCGCGCGACCTATCTCCGCGCCGCGCGCTGAGGTGGCAGAATGGTTAATGCGTCGGACTGCAGATCCGATTCCTGGGGGTTCGATTCCCTCCCTCAGCTCTCCCGGCCCCAATACTGGGGGCTGCCACCCCGGGCTCGAAACCGATGAGCTCCGGGTCCGCCGGCCGGGGGACTCGGCGACCCCGGATGGACCGACTCCTGCTCATCGGCGGGCTCGCGCTCGTCCTCCTCGGACCCGGGACGGGATTCGCTTTGGCGACGGTGGGGCATTCGTATGGACTCGCCGCACCGCCGAGCACTCCGACGGTTACGGCCCCCGGGTACGAGGACTACGCGGGATGCGGAGAGCCGGAGAACTACTGCGCCCTCGGGCCGTACTCGAGTGGAGGGGTCACCAGCGGAGCGGTCACGTGGGTCCAGCCGCTCGGGGTCTTGTTCGTCACCTTCGCGACCGACGTCGGGTACGCTCTCGGGGACGTGGGGTCCGGTCGACTCGTGGTTCTCGACACCGCGCCCTACCATCTGATCGCCTCGGTGGGCCTGCCGTGCACCCCCCGGGGGGCGTACTATCCAGGCGAAGGAGTGTTCGCGTTCACCGAGTGTGCGGGGTCCCACAACGATTCGATCGTCGTTTTCAATGTGAGTTCCGCGGCGGTGGCCGCCACGATCCCCGTCCCGGAAAACGGGTCTTCGTTTTTCGGAATGGCGCTCGACTCGGCCCATTCGATCCTCTACTGCATCGGTGTCAATTCCACCCTCACGGAGGTCAATGTCGCGTCGGACGAGTACGTGACCACCATCCAGCCGGCGACAAACCCCCCCGGATCGTCGCCGTTCTACCCGTGGGGCAATCTGCTCTGGATGGACGTGGCGAGGGGGCATCTGTTCTTCCCGAGCCCGGGGGCACCCGACCTCGTCGAATTCGATGCGGGGACCGGGAACGTACTGGCCACCACGCCGATGCCGGGGTCGGTCGACGGCATCTCGGGGGACGTACCGGACAACCGACTTTACGTCTCGTTCCAGCCGACAACCATCCGGGCCAGCTCCTTCGGGACGGAGGTCCTGAACCTGACCTCCCTCGCCCCCTTGGAGCAGCTCAACGTCTCCGCCGACGCGCCGATCGGATTCGACCGGGCTCAACATGAGGCGTATTTGTCGTACAATGGGGGGATCACGGTGATCGATCTTGGCTCGGGTCGGACGATTTCGGATTCCATTGATATCCGTGGGAACACCCCGGTTACGTACGACCTGACGCAGGAACAGTTCGTCGGCCTCTACGCCCAGGACGTCACCGACCTCATCGTGGTCAACGTGACCCATTCGTCCACCTCGGTGACCCCATTCGTCGATGTCCCGGTCGTCGGAGGCTCGCTCCCCGTCGTCGTCGCGGTCTCCGGACTCCTCCTGGGAGGGATCCTCCTCGGGGCCGCCGCGGCCCGGTCCGCGGACCGCCGGTGGCTCGGTGCCGACCAGGTGAAGTGATTCGGGCCCACCCGAGTCGCGCTTCGGCACTGCCGGTGCCACGCGCCCAAGGGCGGGTGGCGGATTCGTTCTGGCGGCTACAAATAGGGCGTCCACGGGAGATACCCCATCGATGCGCGTGTCCCCCCGGTCCGATTGGGTCCGTCCCGCGGGCGTTCTGACGTTCCCCCACGTTCCGCCCGTCCTCGCGCGAAACCTCCCGTGGATTGTCCTCATCCTCTGCTCGATCACATTCGCGGAATTCCTCACGGGGTCGACCCCCGTCCTGGTCCCGCTCCTCGACCCCCTCTCGGCGGTCTTCCTGATCGGCCTCTACGGCGCCGGTGTTCTCCTGGTTCGAGAAGCCGCGATTCGCTGGAACAAGGGGTGGCCGACCGTCCTCCTCCTCGGAGCCGCGTACGGCATCGCCGAGGAGGGGATCGGCACGAAGACGTTCTTCGGTCCGAAAGGGGTCGGGTTCCTCGCCACGTACGGCCACTTCGCGGGTGTCAATTGGGTCTGGGCCACGGAGCTGGCACTTTTCCACGCAATCTTCAGCATCGCTCTCCCGATCGCCGTCGTGGCCCTGATCTTTCCCGCGAGCGCCCGGGTGTCGTTCCTCTCCACTCGGCGGGCGCTCACCGCGGTGGTCGCGGTGTTCGTTCTCACCGTCGGAGCGATGTTCGTCCTGTTCAACGGGAACGAGATCCCCAGCGGACCCGTCCTCCTTGCGACCCTCGCGGCCATCGGCGGGCTCGTCGGGTCGGCTCGATACGCCCCTGCCGGGCTGACGGCCCTCCGATCCGGGACCGTCCCCTCTCTCGGCGTAGCGCACCCCTTGGTGTTGGGCGCGACGTTCGTTTGGGGATTCTTTGGGCTGTCGTGGATCGCGCCGGAGCTGATCGCCATCCCGGCGGTCGTGGTGGCGGCCCTCGTGGCGTGGTCGGTCGCGTTCGGGCTGTACGTGGCCCGTCATGCCGAGTCGTTCGGCCACCCGGCCGTGCGCCTCGACTTCGTGCTCGGGGCGCTCTCGTTTGACCTCGCCCTTGCCTCGGTCTGGGGCGTCCTCGGAGATTTCGCGGTCGTGCCGGTCGTCGCCGTGGTCCTCGTGGTCGCTTGGCGACTCCAGGGCCGACTCGCCGAGCCGGGACCGGTTCCCGGGTCCGTGGCCGCTGTCACGCCCCGGCCAGTGGGCTAGTCGGAACGGCCTTTCCACCCCACGTCCAAGATCGTCTCGATGAGGGGTGGGATCTCCTCGAGCTTCCGGACCTTGTGGGTTGGTTTCAAGGGCGAGGGCGACGCCGGGGCGAACAGCGTTCGGTATTCGGGCGCGTAGTCGGAACTTCCCTCGAACAGGATCGTCGCCCGGTACCCCGCCGCCTGCGCACCCAGAATGTCCGAGGGGCCGTCGCCGATGTGTACCGAGTCGATGGCGTCCGCGCCAAGCTTGGAGAGGGCCGATTGGAACAGCTGCGGGCTGGGCTTGGCCCAGGGATGCTCGTCCGACCAGACGAGGGCATCGAACGAACGGACCAGCCCCATCCGTTCCAGGACCGGGGCGAAGAACCGTCCCGGCTCCCCGATGGTGTTGGACACGACGGCGAGCCGGCAACCGTCGAGGCGCAATCGCTCCAGGACCGCCTTCCCCCCCCGAACGGCCCGGAACGGGGTGTGGCTCACCAGGTGCTCGAGTCGCCGTTCGTACGCCTCCGGCCGCGGGCGCCGCCCGGCGAGATGGGCCGCCCGCCGGAGCTGGTCCGCGGGGGAGATCGTGGAGCCGGTCCGCGCGGCCACGACCGCCTCGTCGTACGCTTGCCGAAACGCGGTCCACGGGTCGAGCGGCGCGGAAAGCTCGGGGGCCAGCGGGCCGGGCTCCGCCTCCGAGACCGTCTCGCCCCCGAGCGCCCACTGACGGCGCATGTAGTCGCTCTCGGCGTACGGGGGGAGGTCGAGCAGGGTGTGCCAGAGGTCGAAGGTGACGCCGTGAACGGGACCCATCGCGTTGGCTCTCCGAGGCCCCGACCGGCCGCGCTCCCGGGAGGATGCGGCAAAGATGAAGGGGCCGCCCCGACTGGACCCGCCGGATGTCGACGGGCGCAGAATCCGGCGACGTCGCTGTCGTCCTAGGAGCGGGATACGCCGGGCTCCGCGTCGCCAACGAGATCCGCCGGAAGAGCCGCGGGACGATCCCGGTCGTCCTCGTCGACCGCAGTCCGGTGCACGTCCTCCGCACGGAGCTGTTCGAGGTCGGGGCCATCGCCAAGGCGGACCGGACCCGCCGTCGGTTCACGCTGCCGATCGAGAAGTTGGTCGCCCGCGAGGGGATCGAGTTCCGCCAGGGGACCGTCGAGGGGATCGACTTCGACGGTCGGACCGTCGACCTCGGCAGCGAGAGGATCCGATACCGAAGCCTCGCGATCTGCCTCGGGAACGTCGCGGCGTTCTACGGGGTGGAAGGGGCCGAGGCCCACACGTTCCAGGTCTACCGGTACAGTGGCGCCGTCCGATTGGCCGGGGCCCTCCGGGAGTTGGAGGCGCACTCCATCGGGCTCCCCGCCGGCCGCCGCCCGCGCGTCCTCGTCGTTGGGGGCGGGTCGACCGGCACCGAGGTCGCGGCCGAGATCGCCACCGCGGACTGGCGCGAGATCGCCGACCCGCATGCCCGTCCGCCCGAGGTGGTGCTCGTGTGCGGAGCGCTCCCGTTCCTCGCCGGCCTGCCGGAAAGCCTCGTCCGCCACGCCCGGCGGCAACTGTACGATGCGGGAGTCGTTCTCCACGAGGGGCTGAACGTCCGGAAGATCGAGCCGGGTCGGGCGTACCTCGAGGACGGGGTCGAACTCCCGTTCGACCTGGCCGTCTGGGCGGCCGGGATCCAGGCTCCCCCAGTGATCCGAAACCTGCCCGGCCCGCATGGTCGTGGGGGGCGCCTCAAGGTCACCGAGCACCTCGAACTCGTCGACCGCCCGGGCGTGTTCGGTGTGGGGGACGTCGTGGAGTTCGAGGACCCGAAGACCCACATGGTGGTCCCGAGCACCGCCCAGGCCGCCCTCGCGGAGGCGCCGGTCGCCGCGGCGAACTTGGTCGCCCAGTGGTCCGGTCGCCCGATGCGGCCGTTCCAGTACCGGGAGCGGGGCGTGGTCGTCGCCCTGGGGGTCGGACGCGCCGCCGGGCGGTTCAGCCGGGTCACGATCTGGGGGAGCCCGGCGAGGCTCCTGAAGACGCTCGTCGAGCGAGAGTACTCGACCGCGACGAAGCGGGGCCGGGCGCCGCCGGGGCTATGACGGGGGCGCGGGAACCGTTAATCCCGAGGCGCCTTGCCGCGCCCGGGCCACGATGAAGGCGCTCGTACTGATCGGTGGATTCGGGACCCGCCTGCGGCCGGTCACCCACGAGTTGCCGAAGCAGCTGATCCCGATCGCCGGGAAGCCGATGCTCTACCACGTCCTCGACCTCCTGCCGCGCGAGGTCGACGAAGCCGTCTTCGCGACCGGCTACAAGGCCGAAGTCATCGACGCGTACGTCCGCGCGCACCCTCCGCTCCATCTCACGGTGACAACCGTTTCCGAGTCGGAGCCGTTGGGAACCGGCGGCGGGATGCGGAATGCCGGCGACGGGATCGGCGACCCGTTCATCCTCCTCAATTCCGACGTGATCTCCGACGCCGACATCGGCGGGCTCCTCGCGTTCCACCGGTCGAAGGGCGCCTTCGGGACGCTCCTCCTCCACGAAGTCGACGACACCCGGCCGTACGGGGTCGCCGCGCTCAACGGGGAGGACCGGATCGAACGGTTCGTTGAGAAACCCGAACCGGCCGACGCTCCCTCCCACTGGATCAACGCGGGGGTCGCGGTCTGGTCGGAGCAGGTCCTCCAAGCGATCCCCCAAGGCCGCCCCGTGAGCTTCGAGCGGGAGGTCGTTCCCGGTACGCTCCCGAAGGGGGTCTTCGGATTCCGTTCGACGGGATACTGGGAAGACGCCGGAACGCCGGAGCGCCTCCTGCGGGCGCAGCGACTTCTGTTCGACGACGGCCGAGGAGGTCCCGGGACCTTACCGCCCGGTTCGCAAGGTCTCGGACCGGTCGCGTTCGGAACGGGGGTGGACGCGCGGGGCGCGGAGTTCGGGCCGTACGTGACCCTCGGCGACCGGGTCGTCGTCGAACGGGGGGCGCACGTGGAGAATTCGGTCCTGATGGACGGCGCGGTGGTCGGGTCGGGCGCGTCCGTGGAGGGCTGCCTCGTCGGTCCGAACGCCCGGCTCGCGGCGGACGGCCGATTCGTGGGCGCCGTGATGGCGGCGACCCCACGAACGTAGGACCGGGCTAGCCGCTCGGCGTCTTCGGTGGACGACGGAGCCCGAAGAGGAAGACCGCCTCCACGACGGCGACGGCCGCGAGGCCGATCACGAGCCACGTGGTCAGGTCCGACCCTCCCGAGCCGGAGCCTCCCCCGGAGGGGTTGGTCGTGCTCGCGGCCGCATGGACGACGACCGTCAGCGGAGCGCTGGTCGCGTTGCCTCCGGCGGCGTCGACCACGAGGACGGAGAGCGTCAGGTTCCCGGTCGCGTTGGGGACGATCGCCGCCGTGGTTCCATTGAGCCCGGGGAGCACGGTCGCGTTCGCGTACCAGGTGACGGAGACGGGGAAGGTTCCACCGACGACGGACACGGCAAAGAGGGACCCCGACCCGACCCGGAGCGTGGCATTCGGGTTCACGGCGGCGAGGGTCACGATCAGGGCGGAGTTGACCGTGACTTGGAGCGGTGTCGCGGAGACGTTCGCGCCCGTCCCGTCGGTAACGACCAGCTGCGCCGTGACGGTGCCGGAGACGCTGGTCGGCGCCCGGACCACCTGGGTGCACGCCTGCGCGTTCGAGGCCCCGCCCCCGATCGACCACGCGCACGCGTAGGGAGGGGCACCCCCGGTGATGCTCGCGGCGAACGCGAGGGGGCCCCCGACGTCCGCGGCGACCTGCGCCGACGTGATGTTCGCCGCCAGCGGCGGGTCGACGAGGAC
>JAKIVT010000029.1 GCA_022750415.1 Thermoplasmata archaeon | reverse complement strand
CGCCGACCGGTACGGCCGGTTCCCGGTCCTCCTCGCGGGAACGCTGACGGCCGCCGTGGTCATGGGGTTGGTTTCGACCTCCCGCTCCCCGTACTTTCTCGGGGCCGCGAACCTCGCCTTCGGGGTCGCCAGCGGCGCGATCCTCGCCTCGAGCCTCGCGGTCGTGGCCGACCGGGCCGAGGTCGACCAGCGGGGCCTCGCCATGGGCCGGTTCGACGCGGTCAATCTCCTCGGCTGGATCCTTGGCTTCGCGGTCGGGTTCGCCGCGCTCGGCACGCTCTCGAACTCCCAGCTCCCGCTCGTGTTCCTTGGCGCATCGGCCCTTCTCGCCCTGGGGTTCCTCTTCGCGTGGCGGATGACCCGCGGTGACCCGGAATCTACGACCGGTCGGCCCGCGATCGACGTCGCCTTCCTGATCCGGACCGCGGTGCGGCGCGATGTGCTCGTGGTGACCCTTCCATGGCTCGTGATCTACCTGCTCCTCGGGACCCTCTTCGTCTTCCTCGGGACCGCCGCGACGGGCGCCGGGATCCCGGCCACCGAACTCGCGGTCGTCATCGGCGTCGGCGGTTCGTTGCTCCTCATCACGCAACCGATCTTCGGCCGGATGGCCGACCGGTTCGGTCGGTTCCGCCTCATGGCCGTCGGAACCGTTGGGTTCGTCGGGGTCCTCATCGGGGCCGGGTGGCTCGCCACCGATGGCGTCTCGATCCCCGCCCTCGCCGTGTTGGGGGCGAGCGCCCTCCCGGCCCTCGCCTACGGCCCCGCCGCCCTCGCCGCGTTGGCGGACCTCAGCCGGGCGCTCTCGCGGGCGACGACGATGGCCATCTACACCCTCACGATCTCGCTCGGGATGCTCATTGGCCTCCTCGTCTCGACCACCCTGTACTCGCACTACGGGCCCGAAGGCCTCGACGTGTTCTTCGGCGCGATCGCGCTCGGATTGGTGGCCCTCACGATGGTCCGGTACTACGATGTCCGGCACCCATCCGGGTCGACCGCCCCAGTTCCCGCGCCGGCGGCGCCACCGCCTTGAGGGCGGGGTCCCTCGAGGGGCCTAGGATTCCGGTTCGATGACGAGGTGCCGGATCGCGGGGAAGGTCTGCTTGATCGCGAGGGAGACCTGGTCGATCGCTGCCTCGATCTGGTCGGTGTTGAGCCCATCCTGGAAGTTGACCTGCAGGACGACGAGCGTGTCGTCCGGCCCGAGCATCATCGACTGGAACCCCCGGACCTTCCGGACCCGGGCGTCCCGCTCCACGATCTGAAGGATCGTCCGGGCCTGGTCCGGGGAGACCGACTTCCCCACGAGGAGCGCCCGGCTCTCCGCGGCGAGGACGAACCCGGTCGCCAGCATGAGGACCCCGACCCCGAACGCGGCCAGGCCATCGACCACCGTCCAGTGGGTCAGGTAGACGACCGCGATGCCGACGAAGGCGACGATGGAGCCCAGGACCGACACGATGTCCTGGTAGAAGATCGACTTCAACCCCTGCTGGGCCGATTCGAGGAGCGTGGTGACGGTCTGCTGGCCCCTCCGGAGCTCCCGGAGGGTCACGAGGATCCCGATGAGGCTCGCGACCAGCGTCGCCGCCAGGACGGCGAGGGAGGAGGGGATGTCGGTGATCTTCGCGGGGTCGACGATTTGGCCGAACGAGTCGATGAGGACGATGACGCCGGCGATCGTAAACGTCACCAGCGAGGCGGTGAACGACCAGAAGAACCGCTCCTTCCCGTACCCGAACGGGTGGTCGTAGGTCGGAGGCTTCTGGGAGGCCACGAACCCCCAGAGGATGAACGCCCCCCCGATCAGGTCGGTGACCGTGTAGACGGCCTGCGACAGGACCGCCTTGCTGCCACTCTGGAGGGCGACGATGAGGTTGAGGACGAACAGGCCCCCGGAGAGAAGCATCGTCGCGACGATGATCACCTGGGGGCGCATCGACGGAAGTTCCGACCTCGGTTTCCCTACCGCGAGGAGCGGTTAATCGTTCGGGTCGCGCGGGAAGGTGCGTCCCGGGGGCGGGTCACTCGAGCTCCCGCTTCCGACCGTCCAGGGAGCCGAAGTAGACCCATCCCTGGGTCGTGTCGAGGGTCATCTCGCCGCCGATCCGGGCCTGGCGGGTCCCTTTGGCGATCACGAAGTCGGCCGCGAGGGTGTGGCGGGAGGTCCGGTCCCCCCCCTCGGCGAGGAACGCCGACCGGATCCCGTCGATCCGCTGCCAGTGGAGCTCGACGAACCGCCCGACGAGGATCGACGGGGCGTAGTCGATCTCCACCTGGTCGAGGGTGACCCGGACGTCCCGGACGACCTCCGGGGAGCAGTTGTAGAGGAAGATCCGCCACGACCCCGAGGCGAGGACCGGCGAGGCGCTGAACTCGGGCTCGACCTCCTTCCGTTGCCGCTCCCCGACGGGCCAGAGGTAGGGGAACAGGTGGGGCTGGGAGGAGCCTCCCCGCCCTCGGCTCCCCGAACGCCACCGCTGCACCGCCCGCAAGCGGGAGCGGAGATTCGGGGTCTCGTCCTTCCATTCCCCGTAGGCGACCGGGCTCCGCTCGCCCAGCGCCTTCTCGACGGCGGCGGCGTTCCGTTTCGGGTCTTCTCTCTCGAGCGCCTGCACAACGCGCTCGAGTTCGGACTTGTGTTGTCGCACCATCGTCAGAACCGCGACGGGTGTCGCTGTATCGCGCGACATACTACTTAGAGTGTTCTCTGACGAGAACCGACCGAGGGTCGCGACAGATTCGCCGAAACATCGACACATATAGTATACCTGCAGGTGCCCCGAATGGAGCAAAGCCGCGACCAGAACCCCAGTGCCCCCCAGCCGACCGTTGAATTCCCCCGACCGGGGTCCCCATGGTGAGCTTGACCCTCCTGGAGAAGGACCTCGTGCTCACGGCGGACTCGTTCGAGTACCACCTGCGGCAGTGCGACGTCTGCCTCACGGAGGGCGAGATGCTCTGCCACGAGGGGCAGTACTTCCGCGAGGACGCGGAAGAGATCCGCGTGGCCCTGGCTACGTACCGATACTCCGAAGACCGCGGCCGGTTCGCGGCGGCGGTCGCCCGCCGGCGCTACCCCGAGGGGGTCGGGGCGTGAAGGTCCCCCGGCGCGTCCGCTTCGGACTGGTCCTCGGCGGGACCGTCGCGATGCTGTTCGCCCTCTCGATGTTCGGCGCGGCCGGCCTCGGCGGCTCGGCCCACAGCACCGCGAAGACCAACGCGGGTCTTGCAACCGCCGCCAGTGGCCTGACCTGCACGGCCACGGTGACGACGACCTTCGCCCCCTCGACGATCGTGGTCCACACCCCGATGCTGGTCCACACGGCGGTCGTCTTCGCCCCGTCCGACCCGTCGAGCTGCTCCCTCGGCCAGCACTACATCTACCTCGGCATGCCGCTGGGGTGCGCCGCGGGGAACTCCGCGACGTTCGTCTGCGTCCCGGGCATGACCGGGACGTTCCATGTCCAAACGATCGTCCTCGCGCAGAACACCGCGTCGATGGTCGTGGACACGCTGGTGGTGCTCTAACCCATCAGTGGACCCGGGTCGACCAACCCCTTCCTGCCTCTGACCAACCCCGGGGGAGGCCGCTTCGGCGGTCTCCCCTTCCAGGGTTTGTTCTGAACCTCTCGATTTCTGAGGGGACCAATCATTAAATCGGCCGGGACGGTGCTCGCCCTGGTCGTTCCATGGACACTTCGGCAACCCCTCCGGGCACCCACTCCTCGCCGGCGAACTCGCCCTCCAAATCGGCCCGTCCCCGCCGGCCTGCCCTCAGCTCGCTCGGACTCTCCCTCGGCAAGCGGGCCCGCCTGAAGCGTCTCCTGTACGGCCACGGTCCCGGGGGCGGGACCTTGCTGGTCCTCCCCATCGACCAGGGGTTGGAGCACGGCCCGGTCGATTTCTTCGCCAATCCGGAGGCCCAGGACCCGGACTACCAGTTTCGGCTGGCCCGGGAAGGACGGTTCAGCGCGATCGCGCTCCACATCGGTCTCGCCGAGAAGTACTTCCACGAATACGCGGGGGACGTCCCGCTGATCCTCAAGCTGAACGGCAAGACCTCAATCCCGCCCGACACCCAGGCGTTCAGCCCGCTCACGGGAAGCGTCGAGGACGCGGTCCGCCTTGGGGCGGACGCCGTGGGGTACACGGTCTACGTCGGCTCGCCCGCCCAGGACCGGGACTTCGAGCAGTTTCGGACGGTCCGCGCGGCGGCGGACCGGTTCGGGATGCCGGTGATCGTCTGGGCGTACCCGCGGGGCGAGTTCATTGCGAAGCGGGGCGGGAAGGAAAGCCTGTACGCCGTCGACTACGCCGCCCGCGTCGCCCTCGAGCTCGGCGCGGACATCGTGAAGCTGAACTATCCGGTCGCGTCGGAGAAGGACAAGGAGAGCCCGGCTCCGTACAACACCCTCGCCCTCTCGCACGAGGCATCGTTCCGGAAGGTCGTCGAAACCGCCGGCCGGGCCTTGGTCCTCGTCTCCGGCGGGGAGAAGGTCGGCGACCGGGAGCTGCTCCTCAAGGTCCGCTCGTCGATGGACGCGGGGGCCACCGGCATCATCTTCGGCCGCAACCTCTGGCAACGGCCGTACGCGGAGGCCCTCGGCCTGACAAGGGAACTGCATGCGATCTTCCGCGAATACGCCGAGCCCGTCGCCTAGGACCGAGGTCCCGCTCCTCCTCGTCTTCACGGGCGAGGACGACCCCCGCCGCTGCTCGGGGCGCAAGCTCGTCCGGATGCGGGAGGTCACGGACGTCCCGGTCGGCCGACCTCCGTCCTCGAAGGTCCTCCTCCTCGACCCCCACTCGGAGACTCCCCTCAGTCGGGCCGACCGCCCCCGGGCCCTCGCCACGGGGCTGCTGGGGGTCGACTGTTCGTGGAACCGGATCGGCACCAACGGCCGCTACCCGTTGGAAGTCCCCTGGCTGACGGGGATTCGAGCCCGCCGTCGACTTCCCTGGCTCGTGGCGGCGAACCCGCAGCATCACGGGCGGCTGGCGGAGCTGAACACGGCCGAGGCGTTCGCGGCGGCGCTGTTCGTGCTCGGGGAACCGGAGAAGGCCGGGCGCCTTCTCGCCCCATTCGCCGGCGGCTCCACGTTCTTTGACCTGAACGCGGCGGCCTTCGTGGCGTACGCCCGGGCCGATTCCGCCGAGGGAATCCTCCGCGCGGAGCGCGGGGAACCGTCCCCCGCCTAGCGGCTCGACCTCCAATCGAACCGCACGGAGCCACCCTGGGGGCGACCGTCCGAACCGGCGTTCGAACAGGAGCCGCCCCAGATTCCCGCCCCAACTCCCTTCCGGAGAAGGCTTATCGAGCGTTCCGGGCTGCGGGACCCATGGCGTCTGGGTCCAACCCTCGAGTTCTCACGATCGTCCTCGTCCTCCTCGGAGTCTTCGTCCTCCTCCTCGGGGCCTTCCCCTCCCTCGCCTTGGCATCGACCCACGGCTCCTCGGCTCCTCGTTCTCTCGGAGGTCTATCGGCGGCGACCGGGGCCTGCTCCGGCACACCGGGCACCTGCGCGGTCCAAGCGGCGACGGCGTCCTTGGAGGGGCACTCCACGGCCGCCTGGATTGACCTGACGAATCACTCCGGAACCGCCCCTCCCTCGAGGGACTACGGCCGCAGCATGGCCTGGGACCCGGCGACCCACTACGTCCTGCTGTTCGGAGGCGACGAGGACACCGGGTACCAGAACGACACCTGGGCGTTCGAGAACGGGACGTGGACGAACCTCAACCCCGCGCAGGCCCCCTCCGGCCGGGACCACGGGACCCTCGTGTGGGACCCGGTGGACCATTACATGCTGATGTTCGGCGGCTCCGGCGACGGGGGCGCGTACAATGACACCTGGACGTTCTCCAATGGCACGTGGTCCCAGATCGTCACGAAGACCGCCCCCTCCCAGCGCTGGTCCTCGAGCCTCGTGTGGGACACCGCGGACGGCTACGGACTCCTGTTCGGCGGGTGCGCCGGCGCGGTCGTCAACGACACCTGGACGTACGTCGGCGGCGTCTGGACCCAGTTGCATCCGGCGACGGCGCCCCAGCCGATTGGGGACGCCTCGATGGTCTACGACCCGGCGATCGGAAAGGTCCTCATCTTCGGAGGGGCGGATTGGTATGCGAACCTCAACCCGAACACCTGGACCTACCACGCGGGGAACTGGACCGAGCTCTCGCCCTCAGTGAGCCCCCCGGCGCGGACCATGGCCTCCATCGCGTACGACGTCGCTCTGAGCGAGGTCATTCTGTTCGGCGGCGAGGGGGCCTCCACGACCTTCGGCGACCAGTGGGCGTTCACCGGGTCGAACTGGGTCCAGCTCCATCCGGTCGTCATGCCGACCGCCCGGTACTTCGGGGAGTTCGCCTGGAACGGCGCGAACAGCTCGGTGCTCCTCTTCAGCGGCACGTCCGGGGCGGACACCTGGGCATTCTACGCCCTCAACGTCACGGCGAACGCGACCCCGACCAACGGGACCGCGCCCTTGGCCGTCCAGCTCTCCTCCAACGTGTCCGGCGCACAGGGGACCGTCTCGGTCGTCTGGCAGCTGGGGAATGGGACGTACGGCAACGGCTCCTTGCTCAACGTCACCTACTGGCAGCCGGGCGTGTACTTCCCGACCGCGGAAGTGACGGATGGGTCGGGCGCGTACGCGACCGCGCTCGTCGAGATCGTGGTCGCGAGCCCGCTGACGGTCAACGCCTTCGCGAATCCCACGGTCGGCCCCGCCCCGCTGAACGTGCTGTTCGGGGCCGCCATCTCCGGCGGCATGCCTCCCGACACGCTCTCCTGGACCGTCGGGGGAGTGCCGATCAGCTCGGCCACGAACGGAAGCCACGTGTTCCCCCTGATGGGGAACTTCGTCCTGCAACTCTCCGTGCGGGATACCGGAGGAAACACGGCCGTCCGAACGTTCCACATCGCCGTCGGCGCCACCCCGCCGCCCCCGCTCTCCGTCGTCGTTGCCGGCGGTCCGCTCGTGGGCGAGGCGCCGTTCAACGCGACGTTCACCGTTATTGCGAATGGGGGAGAGGGTCCGTACTCCCCAATCTGGTCGTTCGGCGATGGCAGCGAGGCGTCCGGCTCGGTCTCGACGCACACCTTCGTGGCTCCGGGCACGTATCAGGTGCAGGTCTCGGTGACCGACGCCGTCGCCGACTTCGCGACGGCATTGCTGAACGTCTCGGCCCTTCCGTCGTTGACGACGGCGGTCACGGCGTCCGTCCAGAGCGGAACCGCACCCCTCGCGGTGACGTTCACGGCCACCCCGACCGGAGGGAACGGGACCGCCGTGGTCCGGTGGGACTTCGGCAACGGTGGGGGCGCTTCCGGAGCGACCGCGCAAACGACGTACACGACGGCGGGAACCTACACCGCGACCGCGGTGGTCACGGATTCTCTCGGTGGGTACGCCCTGGCGACCGCGACGATCACGGTAGCGCCAATCGTTCACACGCACCCGCCCGCCACCAACAATTCCACCCCGGTCGTCCCCGCCGCCACGGGGATCTCTCCTCCCGAGGCCGGCGCCATCGGCGCGGGAGTGGTCGGCGCCATCGCCGTCGTCGCGGGAGTCGTCCTGTGGCGTCGGCGGCCGGGCGGCTAGTCGGCCCCGGGAGCGAGCCGCTCGATCCGGACCTCGGCCGCGGTCTCGACCGCCCGGTCGAGCGGCACGCGGGCCATGAGCACGCCACCGAACCGCTCGTACGTCCGGCTCGTGTGGAGCGTGAGGCACCGGTGGCCGAACACCCACCGCCCGGCCAAGTCCGGGTCGTGGCCCCGGACGAACAACCGGGTCCCGGACTGTTGGAGGAAGCGGACGAGGTCGGCCTCCTCAAACGGCTGTACGACGCCGTGGTGCGCCCGGGACGCGCCGCATTCACCCCAGCCGACGTCGAGGGTCAGGTCCTCGTCCGAGGCGGCGAAGAGGCTCTTCCATTCCTTGACGTGGGCGACCTTCGGGAACCCTCCGTGGGCGAAGTAGACCCCGCTCGGGGAGACGGCGGCGTACGGCCCGCGCTCCAGGAGGGAGGCGATGCGCTCGTATCGGTTGTCGTCCGGTCCCCAGAGCAGGTCCACCTCCTCCGGGAGGTCGTGCGGGAGCACCCCGACCCACCGGTTGAGCTCGTGGTTCCCCTTCACGAGCACCACTCGGTCCGGATACCGCGCGACTAGGCCGAGCAGGTACAGCGCGTTCGCGACCGACCCTTGCTCGCAGTCGTCGGGAGCCCGGTCGACGTAGTCGCCGAGACCGAGGAGGATCCGGTCGTCGACCGAAGCGCGGAATCGGACCACGACCCGCTGGGTCGAGCGCCAGTCCCCGTGCGTGTCGCCGAAGACCAGGGCTTCCGAGAAGGGACGGGCCGGCAGCGCGACGAGCGGGGGGGAGACCGGCACCTCGCGCTCGAGCCGGTCGAGGAGCGCATCGGCCTCCTCGGTGGAGAGCTCGAGGATCTCCGACGGGGACAGCGGTTCCCGGCCCGGCATCGACCTACCGGGGAGGGGGCGTCGCGGAGCGGGAAGATGCGGGGGGCCGGAGTTTCCGGCGGCCGGCGCGCAACCGACCGCCGTTTGAACCGGCGTATGCCCTAGGCAACAGGGTCCTAAGCCCTGTCTCGCAAGCCCCGGCCGATGTCCGGGCCGGTTTGGCCGAGCTGGAGCACCCCCGCAACGTGACGCCGGCGCACCGGCGAGAGGAAGAGTAGCCCCGGCAGGAGTTCCGGTCTCCGGCGACGGGACGCCGGTCGACGTTCGAACCTGCGTCGCGAGATCCAGAGTCTCGCATGATTGTCCACTACACTACGGGGCTACGGCCGGCCGAGCGGCGGGCCGTTCATAAACGTTGCCCGACGCGCTCGCGCGCACCGCGTTTCTTCCGTCGGGCACGGGCCGCCGGTGGACGAAATCAATTATAGCGGCGGCCGGTCGCTGGGCGCTTCCGAGCGCCGGAGAACGGATGACGGGCGGAGTCGACCGGGCCCCGCTCCCGCGCCGGCTCGTCTGGCCGAAGCTCGCGTTCTTCGCCTTCGCCGGAGCGGCCCTCACCGTTCCGGTCTTCCTCACCGGTTCGACCGTCGGATTCCACGCGGTCTCGACCGCTCTGCCGACGGCCGCGGTGGACCTCGGGTACTCGTTCATCCGGATGGTTCTCGCCTACCTGCTCTCGCTCGGCTTCGCCCTGCTCTACGGCTATGTCGCGGCCTCGAACCGGATCGGCGAACGGGTGATGATCCCTATCCTCGACATCTTGCAGTCCGTCCCGATCCTTGGGTTCTTTCCGATCGCGCTCGGGATCTTTGTTACCCTGACGCCGAACTCGTGGATCGGCCCGAACCTCGCCTCGATCTTCCTGATCTTCACATCGATGTCCTGGAACATGGTCTTCGGCGTCTACGAGTCGTTGAAATCCTTCCCGGCCGACCTGAAGGAATCGGCGGACGCCTTCGGTATCCACGGACTCCAACGGCTGCGCCAGGTGGTCATCCCGGCCACCGTGAACCGGCTGGTGTACAACTCCGTACTGTCGTGGACCGGTGGCTGGTACTTCCTCGTTCTCGCGGAAGAGTTCTCCACCGGATCGTCCGGCGTGACGCTTCCGGGGATCGGGAGCTACCTCGTCTCCGCGGCCCAGCCGTTCCGCGGGAACTCGTTCCTCGCCGGACTGATCCTCCTCGTCGCGTTGATCACTCTGATGGACCTGTTCCTCTGGCGGCCTCTCGGGCGGCGGGCGGAGAAGTACCGGTACGACACCTCCCCGTCGGGGGAGAGTACCGAGCCCGGTGTGACGGGAGGACCGGCCCGGCTTCGGCGCGCCGCGGGATACGTCTCGCGCGGGGTCGTCTCGTCGGTGGGACGGATCAGCGGACCGCTCAGCACCCTCGCCAGCCGGACGGCGGGCGCCGCCCCGAAGCCGGGGCCCCGGACTAAGTCGGCGGCCCGGTACGTTGCGATCGGCGCCGTGCTCGTGATTGGCTGGCTGATCGTCATCGCGATCGCCGTCGGCGTCTTCGGCGTGGTGACCGGGCCGGTCTCCCCCACTACCCGCTCCGACATCGCGGGAGTCCCGCTCGCGCTCGCCGAATCCGGCGCCCGGCTCCTCGCGGCGTACGCCATCTCGGTGGGGATCGCGCTGCCCCTCGCGGTCTACCTCGTCCGTCGGCCCCAAGCCTACCGGCTCGGCCTTCCGATCGTCGAGGTCGTGGCGAGCTTTCCGGCCACGGCCCTGTTCCCGGTCTTCATCCTGGCCCTCGTGCCGGTGTTCGGCTTCGAGGGGGTCTCGATCCTGATGCTGATCACGGGAATGGAGTGGTATCTGTTCTTCAACATCCTCTCCGGCGTACGCGCCATTCCGCCGGATCTCGACGAGGCGGCGCGGGCGTTCGGCCTCACGCGGTGGCAGTACTACAAACGGCTCCTGCTCCCGGCGATCCTTCCCGCCTTCATCACCGGGTCGATCACCGCGTTCGGCGGAGGGTGGAACACGCTGATCGTCGCCGAGTACTTCCAGGTCCAGAACCAGACGTTCTCGGTCCCGGGCATTGGACGGCTGATCGATGTGGGGAACGCGGCGGGCAAGCCGGGGCTTCCCTTGATGGTCGCGGCCCTGTTCGCCATGGTCATCACCGTCGTCGCCATCAACGAGCTTTTCTGGAAGCCCCGGTACCGCGTCGCCGTCGAGAAATTCCGCATTGACTGAGCCGCAACGAGGACGAAATCCGGATGGCGCTGATCGAGATCGACAGCGTGGACAAGTCGTTCGCGAGCCGCCACGGCCGGATCTCGATCATGCAGGACCTCTCCTTCTCCGTCGCGAACAACGACTTCCTCGCCATCGTCGGACCCTCGGGGTGCGGAAAATCCACGCTGCTGCGGCTGATCATCGGCCTCGACCACCCGAGCGGCGGCTCGATCCGGTTCCACGGCAGGTCGGTCGACCGGGTCCAGACGGACATGGCGATGGTGTTCCAGAATTTCGCCCTTTACCCGTGGTTGACGGTCAAGCAGAACGTCGGGTTCGGAATCGAGGCCCGAGGGTGGTCGAAGGAGAAGATCGAGTCCCAGATCGAGCGGTACATCTCCGTGACCGGCCTGGTGGGTTTCGAGGAGGCGTACCCCCGGGAGCTGTCGGGTGGGATGCGCCAGCGGGTCGGCCTCGCCCGCGCGCTCGCGGTCGAGCCCGCGGTGCTCTTGATGGACGAACCGTTCAGCGCGCTCGACCCATTGACCGCCGAGGGTCTGCGCGAGGAGGTGCTGCAGCTCTGGTTGGACCCGCAACTTCCGCCGGAGGCGGTCGTGCTCGTCACCCACAACATCGAGGAGGCTCTCCAAATGGCCGACCGCGTCATCGTCCTCTCCCGACGACCCGGCCGGGTCCTCTCCGGGGTGTTGGTCAATCTTCCGCGACCTCGGGACCGGAAGTCCGAGGCGTTCTACCAGCTCACCGACTACGTCTACTCCCTCATCACGGAGGGGGGAGCCCCGCTGCCGGGGGCCTTGGCGGGCGCCCGGCCCGCCGGCCCGGCAGCTCCGGAGGGGAGAGCCGACGGATGACCAGAGTGGTGCGGGAGAATTCGGATTCCGCCCGGCCGAAAATCGTTAAGGCCGTGCCTTCCTACCCTCGTTCGTCCCACGAGTAAGTCATCGATGCCGACGGTGTATCCGAAGTGCAGCCCGAGCGAAATGATGGGCCTGCTCGTCCTGCTGAAGGACCACAAAGGCTCGGAAGACATCGCGCTGCTCGCCCAAGATCTCGACTTGGAGATTGACGAGATCTTCCCGGCGGTCGAATTCGCGGAGCTCCTCCAGTTCGTGAAAGTCAAGGACGGGCGCGCCACCATGACGGAGCACGGCACGAACCTCCTCAGCGTCTCCATCCGGGACCGGAAGGCGCTCCTCCGCGAGCAGCTGAAGAAGACGACGTTGTTCAGGGCCCTCGTCCGGGCGCTGGAGAGCTCTCCGGAGAAGCTGCTTACCGAGGACGAGGTCGTTCGGCTGATCGACTTCACGACCGCACCGGCCGACGAGTACGTGCAGAACATCATCAACTGGGGCCGTCACACCGAACTGTTCCGGTACGACTCCGACCGAAGGGTCCTCCTGCTCCCGACCCGGGCCCGATCGACCGTCCGCGGAGGATCCTCGACCCGGCCTCCGGAAGGGGGCGGCGGTTCGACGGCCTCGACGGCCTCCGTAAGTCCGGCGAAGCACGCTCAGAGTTCTCCGGGCGAGCGACTCTCCTCGTTGCCCGTCGCCTTCGCGTGAGTTCCGTTCGCTTCCGGGCGCGACCGTCGGGTAAGACTTAAGCGACGGATTTCCTCCCGCGTTCGGCGGGCACGTAGATCAGCGGAAGATCGCTGCTTTCGCAAAGCAGAGGCCGAGGGTTCAAATCCCTCCGTGTCCACAATCCCTTTCGCCGTCGCACGGTGGGGCAACCGGTCGTTGTCGACCGGCGGTTCAATTGGTTCCGACGAGCACGCGAAAGTCGTGATTCCTCCACGTCACGGCCGTCTCACGGAAACCGACCGCTCGCATCCCGCGCTTGTGGGATTCAACCGTCACGGGGACTCTTGGTCCCGTGGTTCTTCGGGGAGGAATCGGGCCAGGCATGCGAACCTTACGCTCTCGGAATGCCGAACGCATGCTCGAATCTCTCTCCAACCCACTCCACCAGCGCTTCCACTCTAGCCTGAACGCGGCCACGCTCGCGGGCTCCTGCGAGGCCTGTCGGCGCCCGTCGCTCGAAGCCGTTCGATCTCGGGGAGCTTCCTTGGTCCGGTCGGATGGCAGCCGGTCGCCGTTGACCAAGAGCCCCCCCGGTCGGAGAAGTCGTAGTAGCTCACGGTAGAGAGACCTGAGTTCGCTCTCGTCCAACCAGTGCAGTGCCAGCGAGGACACGGCCGCGTCGAAGCCCTCCGTGGGGAGTCCGGTCGACCAACTTTCGGACTTCAGGTCGGCCAAAACCAACGATACCCGGTTCCCATATCGGCTCCGGGCCTGCTCACAGACTTGGAGGAGGACGGGGTCCGAGTCGACTCCGACGACCCGACCTCCAGGGAAGCGCGCGAGCATCCGATCGGCAAGCGGCCCGGGGCCGGTCCCCAGATCGAGGACGCGAATGGGTTGCTGGAGGCGGCTACCGAGCACGTCGAGGATCGCCTCCATCCGCCTGGAGCGGGTCGGATCAACCGTTTGGAGGAAGATCGAATCCCACTCCCGAAGGAGGCGCTCGAAATCGGTCGGTCGCGAGTCCTTGCGCGAAATGGATCCCGGGTCGCGCAACTCTCTCCCCTCCGCGGTATTCCCGGTTTGCGAACGTCGAGATCCAATCAGTAGACCGACTCGCGATGTCCGACTTTCAGGACCAGCACTTGGAGCTCGTTCTCTCGAACTCGGAGGATAACGCGGTAGTCGCCGACCCGAAGCCGGTAGTATGGCTCACCGGCGAGACGGCGGACATTTCGGAAAGGGTCGCGAGCGAGCTCCCCGACCTTGTCAAAGATTCGGCGGGCTACCTGCCGGTCGAGCTTTTGCAACTGCCTCGACGCGGAATCCGACCAAATGATCTCGAAGGGCATCAGAAGCCCAGTTTGGCCCCGAGCTCACGGTGCTTTACGGACCGACCCCGTCCAATCTCGGCCTCCGCGCGGGCGAGCTCCTTCCGAGTCTTCGAGTCCAGTTCTCGGAGATCCTCCAAGACTCTCTCCAGGACCTGTTGGTAGGTTTCCCGGGAATGGACCTTCATCGCCGTTAGCTCCTCCTTCAATGCCGAAGTGAGTTGGATGGTGGTGGTGGCCATGGCCCAGTCAGCTGACTATAGCCATTTATAGATAGCTATGGGCCAGCTCGCTGGCCCCGCCGAACTCCCAGGCCCCGCACTGGCTGGGTTCTAAACCCGAATTGGTTCAAATTCCTCCGTGTCCACTTTGGGCCGAACCCATTCCGTCCCGATTGGGACTCGGTGGCCCCCTCACCGTCGGAAGGGATGGACCGGTTCGTTGGCATACCACCGTGACCGAGAGTCCGCCATCGAAACCCACATGGGAATCTATATGTTGACTATGGGCCATCCATAGCCCGTGATCACGACGATTCAAGTCACCTCGGCCACCCGCGAACGACTGGCGGCTCTGAAGTCCACCCCTCGGGAGACGTACGACGAACTCCTGAACAAGCTCCTCGCCCTGATCCCCCGCGGGGACGAGGAGGGAGAGTACACCGATGCATTCCGCCTCGGCATCCTGGAAGCCCGCCTGGACCTCCTCGCGGGGCGAACTACCGACCATGCGCAGGTCAAGAAGCGGCTGGGGCTCTGACGGCCTGGGCAATCCGGTGGTCGGACACCGCCCTCCGCGACCTCCAGCAGCTCGAGAATTCAGCTGCGCAACGCATCGTAACGCGGCTCGAGAAGGCTGCGAGCGACCCCCATCGCTCGTTCAGTCGTCTCGTTGGCTCCGATGAATACAAACTTCGCATTGGGGAGTACCGACTACTCGCGGTCCTCTCCCACGCTGAGCATTCGATTCTAGTCGAGCGAGTGGGGCAGCGACCCCGGATCTACCGACTCCGACGGTAGCCAACGGGCGGCGCGTCTCGAGCGTCTCGGCCGTGCGAGCTCCCCTCTGCAATGCGCGGCGAGGCGGTCCGCGCCTGGCTCAGCGGTATCGAACAGGGCGGCGACTCTGAGGCTCGCCCCGAGCGGAATCCTTGCGTGGCGAGGCACGCCCCCACTGGAGTCGCACCCCCCGACCACTGGGTCGGCTCGCTTGCCTCTTCGGTCGGTTGGGGAAGGCTCCATACCGTAGACTGTTCCAACCCCCCGTGCCCTCTCCCGATTCGATCCCCATCGGGTCGCGCTTCAGGGCCCCGACGAGCGAATCCCGGTGGCCGCGGAACGAATCCCGAACGATATCGATTCATACGGCGGCGTTGGTGGCGCGGCGTGACGCTGGCAGAAATTGCGACGTGGGTCGGTCTGGCGGCGTCCACCGCGCTCGTCGTCTCGGTGATGCTTCTGGCGTACAACGTGCGAGCGAGCCGACTGGATGCGCGGCGGAATCTCGCCTTCTCGATGATGGAGCAGCTGACGTCCGCCGGGTTTGCCGGTCGCCGGTGGAAGATGCATCGCTCGATTGAGACCGCCGCATCGTCGGGATGGAAGGGGTTCGACGACTGCCTCGAGGATTTCGAGGCCCGGTCGTTCGCCTACCAATACGAGTTGATTGGCCAGATGGTGGCGTCGGGGACCCTCGACTACGAGCTCGTGCGGAACTTCGTGCAGTTTTCCGTGGTCGCGGACTGGAATGCGTTCCAGCCGCTCGACGCTCACCTGCAAGACCGCTACCCGGGGCGAACCACGCCTTGGGCCCGGTTCCGGCAGTTGGCCCTACGCATCACCACCGACCTTCACGGCCCCGACCTGCGTGGATGAGCCGCCGGCTCCTGCCCCAAGTCGCGAAAGGAGCGTCGCCAGTGATCCGCTTCTCGAACTTGGAACGGCCTATAGCACGCCCGGCCCACCGAGTCGAATCGGCCGTCGCGACCGGAAGGATTCTAACCAAGCGTTGGATGGCACAGGCGATGGGGAGTTACGGAGATGCGAAGCGAGCCGCGACGGCACGGGCGGACCTACCGACGTTCGTGGGGACAGGACTCCCGGTGGGCCTCATCCTGTTGGACGACGACGACCAGGAACAATCGGTCCTCGAGGGGGAGGTCATTCGCGTCGACCGGGACTCGGTCATTTTTCGGCACAGCGATCAGGACGAAGAGATCGCGCTCGGCATCATCTCGAAGCGAATCCAGGGGGAAACGGTCGTGGTGTACGGCGGCAGTGCGCCGCTCTAAGTCCGGCCCGATCGAGCGCACCGCGAGCGCCGATCCCCGGTGTCGCTAGCCGCGACTGGCGTCGGAGATTCCGCCCGGGGCTTGCTCGGACGCGCCCTACCAGCTGCGGAGGGCCTTCGCCGCTTGCTTTCGAGCGGCCTTGGTCTGATGGCCGGGGCCCGTCGTCGTGTAAACAGTGCAGGCACACGCCCGGCAATGACCATCCGGTCCGTGGAGTCGTTGCTGGTGGAGGCAGCCGGGGGTTTCGCAATCGGTGGTCAAGTCGTCCTCAGTCGTTAGGACCCTCGCCCCTATACAAGTGGGCCGGGGTCTGGTCCCGGACCGCCACGGGGGGTCTGCGTTCCGTCCGGATCGGACTCCCCCGCGGCTGGCTCGACGAGGGCGCTCGACGGTCTCGCCCCTCGGACCACGGGGTTGGATTCCGCCGTCCGTCGGCGCGGGGATTCCGAGCGAGGTCGGGTGGCCCGGCCCAATATAGCGACGGGCGTTTCGGACTCCGAGTCGGTCGGAATGGGGAAGCTCATCCTGTTTATGGTCGCCTCCCTCGACGGGTACGTTGCCGGCCCGAACGGCGAGCTCGATTGGGAGGTCCGCGATCCCGAGGTCGGGAGTGTCCTCGTTCCGGAGCTGCAGGGTACCGTGGAGACGATCGTGATTGGCCGGTTCCTCTACGAGGGGTTCCAGCAAGCCTGGCCGGCAATGGCCTCCAATCCGGCAACACCGCCGCCGCTGGTGGAATTTGCGACGTGGCTGGAGACCACCACGAAGGTCGTTTTCTCTCGGGGCCACCCTCCAGTCACGTGGGCGAATTCTCGCCTCGCGACGACGGTCGACGACGCGGGGGTTCGGACCGCGATCTCCGATCTCAAGACGTCACGGCCCGGGGATATCGTCGTATTCGGCGGAGTTCGGCTCGCCCAGACGCTCACCCGTCTTCGACTGGTCGACGAGTATCGACTCAAACTCCAGCCCGTCGCCTTGGGGATTGGTCAGCCGCTCTTCACCGACGGCGCGCCTCGCGTCAACTTGAAACTCGTCAAATCCCGGGCGTTTTCGTCGGGGGTACTCGGTCTCTCCTACCAGCCCGCGTAATCGCCGGCGCGGTCCCGAAGTCCCTATCTGACGAAATCCCTGCGGGGGTGGATGGCCAGCCCGGTGCAGCTCTCCCCGGCCGACGCGCGCGCGATCACGGCGTACAACCACGAAGTCTTCGGACGGTTCGTCCGCAAGGTCCGCCGGCTCCGGGGGAAAGCCGCCACCCGGCACCGGGGCATCGGCCACGAATCCCTCTTCGACACGTTG
>JAKIVT010000028.1 GCA_022750415.1 Thermoplasmata archaeon | reverse complement strand
CGCCCGCTCATCGACCTCTACCGGGAGGCCGGCCGCCGGGCCGGTCACCCTCCGGAGAAACTGCAGGTCGGATTGCACGGCATTGGGTTCCTGGGCGAGACGACCGAGGGGGCCGCCGACGACTTCTTCCCTGGATACGAGTACACCTTCACGGAGATCGGCAAGGAACGGGGCTGGCCCCCGACCACGCGCGCGCACTTCGATTCCCAACGGGGGCCGACGGGCGCGTTAATGATCGGCGACGCCGAGACGGTTGCGAAGAAGATTCTCTACGTGAACGAAGCGCTCGGTGGAATTTCCCGGGTGACGTTCCAGATGGGCGTCTCGACGGTCTCGCACACCAAGATGCTGCGGTCGATCGAAATCCTCGGGCGCGACGTCGCGCCACTCGTCCGGAACGGCCCTCCGGGCTGACAGACCGGGAAGCGGCAGGACTCTGGCCCGACCGAACGTCGACGGGGACGACGTCGAGGCGTTGCGCAGCCGACCCCGGCTCTCCGCTCGACCGCGAGGATGATAATCCCGGGCCGGGCTCGACCCGGACGTGCCGTCGGAGGTCCTGACCGTCGACGGTGCCTGGAAACGGTACGGCGACCACGAGGCCCTCCGCGGTGTGCGCTTCTCCATCCGGAGCGGCGAATCGGTCGGCTACCTCGGCCCGAACGGTGCCGGGAAGTCCACGACGCTCAAGCTCCTCACCGGACTCTCGCGACCGACTCAGGGGTCCGTGCGGGTGCAGGGCCTGGATCCGGCCCAGGACCGGACCCGTGCCCTCCGTCGGCTGGGGGCGTTGATCGAGGCGCCGGGGGTTCCGCCGTACCTGACGGGGAGCGACCTTTTGGACTACGTCGCCCGGGTGAAGGGGGTCCCGAGCTCCGAGCGGCAGAACGCGGCACGTCAAGCGGCCGAGTCGATGGGCGTGGTTGGCCACCTCGGTCGCCCGTTCGGGACGCTCTCCACGGGACTGGGCCGACGGATGCTCCTCGCCGCCGCCCTGGTCGGCGACCCGGAGATCCTGCTTCTCGATGAGCCGACCCTGGGGCTCGACCCTGCGGCCCGACACGACCTTCGGGAGGTGCTCCGCACGCTCTCTCGGAACGGGCTCACGCTCCTGCTGTCCACGCACCTCCTCGAGGATGTCGAGGAAGTGTGCGGGCGAGTGCTGTTCCTCCGCAACGGCGTCCTCGTGGGTGACGAGCGCGTCACCCCCGGCGCGGCGGGACCGGAGGACTCGACGCGGTCGCTCCGCCTCCGGTTCGCCTCGGACGTGACCCCGGACTCGCTCTCTCAGGCAGCCGGGGCTGCGTTCCAATTCCAGGGCGACGGGCCACGGGAAGTGACCGTCCACTTCTCCGGAGCCGACCGGGAGCAAGCGGAACTGTTGGCCAACCTGGTCCGAGCGGGGCTTCCCTTGCTGAACGCCTCCGCGCCGGAGCCGGAGCTCGCCCGCCGGTACATGGAGCTCGTGGGCCGCGAGGAACGCGAATGAACGTGCACGCGGCGGCGGCCGTCACCAATGCGCGTTGGGAGGTCACCCGACTCCGTCGATCCCGACGCGTGTGGTTGTTGTTGATCCCGGTCGTGGCCGGCCCCGTCGGGAGCACCATCGCCGACCTCTACCTTCGGGTGCCGTCGGTGGGTACCGCGGAGGTCCTCGGCCTCCTGATCACGGCCGGGCTCGCCGCTCTCGTCGTGCTCGATCTGACGGCGCTCGCGGTCGGGGAGGATCTCGCGCTCCGGACCCACTACATCACCTTCGCCCTACCGCAACCCCGGGGGAGCGCCCTCCTCGGCCGGTTGGGGGTCGTCGTCGGCGGCTCTCTCGCGACCTACGGGGCGGGTGCCGTCCTCGTCCTTGGGCTGGCGGGCGCCCTCGTCGTCGCCACCCCGAGTGCCCCGACCCCAATCCTCGTTCCATCCCACCTCGCATTTGGGCTCCTCGGGCTCCTTGGATTCCTTGGCGGAGTCACGGCGGCCGCCGGTGTCGTCACGCGGAGTGCCTCCCAAGCTCTCGTGGCCGGCATTCTCGCCGGTGTCGTGACAATCGGGCTCGGGAGTTGGTTGCTGCTCGAGCGGATGCTCACGCCGTGGTTTCCGGTGGGGCTCGCCCTCGCGGGGATCGTGGGATTCGGCTGGTGCCTCGCGCAGTACACCCGAATCGACGGGTGAAGGGACGGACCCTCCGCGACGACGATCGACGTCCGCGCAAAAACCCGGGTCAGATGGGCGGCTGGCCATAGGCCGTGAAAGCGTACAAGTACCCGTCCTCCGCGCCGACGAAGATCGTTCCATCGACGATGACGGGCGCGCTCCCGAGGCCGGCGGCGGTGCGATAGCCCCAGACGGTCAGGTTCGTGTACGTGCGGGCTCCTCCGACGAGACCCGAGGCCGCGTTGAAGGCCACCACGCCCTCGGCCGCCGAAACGCCGACGACCGGCGACCCGACCGCCAGCGCGTAATTTAACGAGCCGGCCGACGCGTTGATCGCGTAGATGTACCCGTCTCCCGAGCCGACGAGGAGCTCGAGGTTGGTCCATCCGACCGTGCCGAGGTGGGAGAGGGCGCCGGCCCCGGTCACCGGCCCTCCGGTCTGGTAGGCCCAGACCTTCCCTCCCGTCGACTCGAGAACGCACGTGATGTTGCCGTCGGCGGAGCCGAAGTACACCCTCGACCCGTAGACGGTCACCGATCCGAAGATCCCCCCTCCGGCCAGGTAGGTCCAGTTGGGAGCGCCGGTACTGGAATTCAGCGCGACCAAATCGCCTCTGGTGTCCCCCACAAAGAGCCGGTCTCGGGCAGAATCCAGCGTGGGCGCCGCTCGCACCGGCCCGGACAGGGAAACGGTCCAAGCGGCCGAACCGTTCGTTTCTGCGAACGCCCCCACCGTCCCGTTGCTCGACGCGATGTACAACTCTCCGCCCGAGTACACCGGGGCGGTCAGTTCGCCGCCGACCGAGACCTTCCACACGAATGTGCCAGTCGAGGAAGCCAGGGCGTACACGAAGCCGTCGTTCGCGGTAACGAACACCCTCCCCAGGCTGGGGTCGACCGCCGGAGATCCGTTGATCGCGGCGCCGGTCGGGTCCGTCCAGCTCCAAAGGAATCCGCCGTTGTGGATGTCGACGGCGTACAGTTCTCCGACGGTATCGGCGACGTAGGCAACGCCGTCCACGACCGCCGGGGAGGCGTTGATCGCCGTCCCAGCGTGGAAATGCCAGGCGAGGTCGACCCAGCTCCGGTTCCCTGGCGTGATCAAGTGATCGAGGGCGCCGTCGTTCGCCTCGTAATCGAGGTGGGAGGGTGCGTACCCGGTCTGATCCCAGCTGTTCCCGATGACGATTGCGGCGATCGCCGACTTGCCGGAGGAGACCCCCGTCGCCACGAGCGAGGTCAGACCGAACGCGGCGTTGGTGGGGACATGCAAGGTGAACGCCGGCAGGTATCCGATGGCGGTCGTCGTTCGGGTCGCGAGCGTCGCGCCCGCCAACTGAACGGTCACGTTCTCTCCATGGCCGAATCCGCCCCCGAGGACCGTCGTCGACGCGCCGGGGGCGATGAACCCGTTCGTGCTTCGGAGGTGTGGGCCTTTCGCACTGAAATTGACGGTGAAGCCGGAGAATGCCCCCCGAAGGTCGGACTGGCCGGAGGTAGAGGTCGCGTACGCCCGAAACTCGTACGTTCCCCCGGCGCTCGGGGCGGGATACGAGAATGTCCACGCGGCCGTGGTCCCGTTGGTGGAGCGATTCAACGTCGCGGAGTTCGCCATCGGGCCCGGAACCCAAGTCCCGGTCGCGGAGTTCCACCATGGGCCTCCCGTCCCGCTCGACTCGACGGCGACGAAGACCGCTCCCACCCCGTGGGCGTCCGCCGCGGTCCCGGTGACCGAGACGTTTCCGTTCGGGTTGGGAAGAGTGGCTCCGTCTACCGGAGAGGAGATGGCCGTGGTGGGGAGCATCGCGTCGTTCCCACCCCCGACCGCAAAATCATAGAGGAATCCGTCCGTGGAACAGAGGATCACGTTCCCCCCGAACACGGCCGGGGAGGCCGTGACGTAGCCGCCCGTCTGGTACCGGTAAAGCTGCTTGCCGGTCGCCAACGAGACGACGTCGAGTCCCCCCGCGAGGTCTCCGACGGCCACGACCGCCCGACTCTGGGGCCCGACGATGGCGGGAGACGAGAGGGCCTCGACCTTCGCGGTGTCGTTGTACTGCCAGAGGACCCCGCCCGTGGTCGCGTTGAGGTCGAAGACGCCGCGGCTGAACCCAAAGACCAGGTTCTCGCCCTGGAGGGCGGCCGTCGAGCGGCCCCCGTCGACGGTGCCCGCGATCTTGTTGAAATTGACACTCCAGATCTGTTTCCCCGTGGAGAGATCGAGCGCGTACATCATTCCGTACTTGTTGGGAACGTAGGCGACCCCGTGGGGGAATCCGAGGGCGCCGGGCGGGGAGATCGTAACCCCCGCGCCCACATCGTACGCCCCGGGGCCCGGGTTGTAGGTCTGGAACCGCCAGACCTCCACGCCGGTAGCGGCGTCGATCGCATAGACCGCCGCGTCCGGGTCCGCGGTGCCGAAGAGGACAAGCGGAACGCCCGTCGCGTTCCGGACCGAGGCGACCGCGTCCCAGCTTCCCGCGAGCTGGGGGAAGCCGGAGAACGTCCAATCGATGGAGCAGTTTCCCGCGTTCATCGCAAGAAGCGGCCCGGTTTGCGTCGAGGAGTCGAGGGTACCGACGAAGACGGTCGCGTTTCCGCCGGCGGCGGCGAGGACCGTGGGCGAGCCCTCGATCGGTTGCGGCGAAATCGCCGAGCACTCGACGGTGCCGGTGCTCGCGTTGAGCTTGAAGAGCGCCGCGTTGGTGTCGGTCCCGATGTAGACGGCGCCGCCCGCGACGGCGGGGGTCGCGCGGAGCGGTGCGCCGAGCCAAGTTCCCCAGACAATTCGCCCGCTCGCCACGTCGATGGCGAGGACGTTTCCAGTTTCCGTACCTACGTAGGCGAGGGTCTTGCCTGACGCGGTGTCGTACGCGATGACCGGGGAGTCGAGAGCCGCGCCGTACAAGTCCGTGGCCCATCGCACCCCCAGCTTCGCGGCGTTTTTCGTCGAAAGGCTGCTGCCGGGGGCGTTGCCGGCCAGGTGCCCGTTCCGATGGAATTCGGGCCAATCCGAGCCGGAGGCATTCCCGTTGCGGACGGTGACTCCGTTGGCGGGGGCGCGGCCGTTGGGACCCGGCGAGGGCAGGCCCGCCGCCCCGTGGAGCGGCCCCGCCCGGACGGTCGGACCCACCGCAGCCGGGAGCGGAATCGTCGCGCCATGGATTCCCGCGATCGCGGCGACCGGTAGGGCCATGAGAAGAACGACGGCGGTCGTCCAACACCGCACCGGGAACCGGCCCGGCCGACGGAGGGGGGGCCCGGCCGTTGACGACATCGGGCGGGTTGACCGAGGGGGCGGTTTATACCGCTATGCGTGGGCAGACCCAAATCTCTCTGGGAAACGTCCCGCGCGAGGGAGCGGAGGGTGAGAACGCTTCTCCGATCGAGAGGATAGCACCGTAGCCCTCGGGGAATCGAACTCGCGACCGTGAGCTCCCGAGGAGGAGGGCGAACCAGGTCGCGCGTGGGGGTCCGAGACTCCCGCCCCGCACCGACGAAGGGCCGAGACGGATTCGGCGGGCCCGGTGTCGCGACTTCCCGACATGCCCTGCGACTTCCCGTGCATCATTATGCGTATTGGGTTCCTGCGGGGCACGAAGGGCAATCCCACATGTTCGCAAGTTCCAGGTCGGGCGGAATGACCACCCGCGTGTTCACGGCGCTCGTCGCGCTGGCCGCCGTCCTCGCGTTTGCCCTCATCCCGTCCGGCGCCGCCTCCCACCTCTCGGCGGCGACAGTCGGCCTTTCGGCGCCTTCGGACCCCCCTCCCCCGACGCCGTACATCCAGCACGTCGTCGTGGTGGTCCTCGAGAATGAGGGGGCCTCGACCGTCTGGGGCCATGCACCGTTCGAGCGGTATCTCGGAGCCAAGTTCGGCAATGCGAGCTCCTACTACGCGGCCTGCCATCCCTCCGCCCCGAACTACCTCGTGATGTTTGCCGCCGTCGTCAACCAATGCGGCTCGGACGCGTGGCAGAACTACACGAACGCCACGCTGGGGAGCGCACTCGACGCGGCCGACCTGACGTGGGGGGCCTATGCGGAGGGCCTCCCCGCGCATGCGTGTGCGAGTCCGGGGACGGCGACCGCCGGCCTGTTCGCGACGAAGCACGTGCCGGCCCTTTACTCTCAGGCCGTACTCCAGAATCGGACGTACTGCCACAACCACGTTTTCGACGCCGACGCGTTCAACGACTCGATGGCGAACGGCACGCTTCGAAACTACTCGTTCTACACGCCGAACCTGTGCGACGACGGCCACAACGGTTGCGGGGGGAACACCTCCTTCGGCCAGATGGCGGCGCAGGCCGACGAGTGGCTCCGGCACTGGCTGGGTCCGATCCTGAACCACACGGGAGCGTATTCCGGGTCGGCGGAGCGGGCCGAGGTCAACCACACCGCCTTCATCGTGACGTGGGACGAGGGGCTCCTGAGCAACTCCGGATTCGCCGTCCCGTCGATCAAGGGGGGAGACAACTACCTCTGGTGCGGCCAGAACGGCGCCTCCGGGGACGCCGTCTGTGGGAGCCAGGTGTACACGGTGATCGTCAGCCCATATTCGCTCGGCCGCTCGTTCACCGCGAACGATTCGCCCTATGGGTTGTGCCGAACCGTGGAGTGGCTCGACCATCTCCCGCCCCTCGGGAATCCCGGGCATCTCGACAATCGGACCGGCTTTCCGGCGATGACGGCGCTCTTCAACTTCACGAAGAACGGCTAGTTCCCTCGTCCCGGTCCCGGCAACTCGGCCCGAGGGCGCCGGACGGCCTGGGCCCCCAGCCCGGGGACGCCGGGGTTACCCGACGCCCGGCGGCGGGGGTGGCGGAGTCACGCTCGGGGGCTTGCTTTCGCCCCTCCGACGGAGCGCGAGGACCCACCCAAGAGCCGCGAGGACCGCGAGGATGAGGATCGCGAGGTAGTAGGGGAGGGCGTTCGCGACGGCCCGCGTCAGGAGGGGGTTCCCCGGCGCGGTTCCGGTCGAGGACGCCGCGAAATCGAGGTAGACGGTCACGGGGCCGCCCGACACGGTCCAGGATCCCCCAGAGGGGGTGGCATCGAATCCGGACGGCGCGACCACACGGAATGGGTACGACCCGTTCGTCAGACGGAGGTCGAGGGACCCGTTCGAGCTGGTGGACGTGTTCGTCCCGATGACGACACTCCACGAGGCCCCGGCCGAAAGGCCGGTTTCGACGACGTGGACCGCGAAGGTGAACGGGGCGAAGGAGATGCCGACCGAGCCGGCCGCCCCGGTCACGGTGACCGAGCCCGCCCGCGGGGACCCGGTGAACCCCGAGATCGGGGCAATCGAGTAGGCGTAGCTCCCGTTCGGGAGCGCTTGGGTCAGGGTCGGGCCGGAGCCGGTGCTGGTGGCTCCGTTGACCGCGACGGACCAGGTCGTTCCCTCCGGGAGGCCGACCTCATTGAACGTCACGGAGTACGTCGGGCGAGCGAACGCGACGTTCACCACCACGAGACCGGAGCCGAGCACCCCCGACCCACTCGAAGGGGTCGCGGCGAAACCCCCGACGTTCGGGATGGTGAACGCGTACGGGGAATCCACCCCGAGCGCGGATACGATCGTGACGCCGATCGATTGGGTCGGGTGCGCGGTCCCGTTGAGCACCACGACCCAGGGGGTTCCGAGCGGGAGTCCCGTCTCGAGGAACACCGCGGCGTGGTCGGCCCACGGGCTCATCAGCGGGTACCGGTCGACCTCGGTCGCGTTGAGGACCATCGGGGTGTCGCCGATGCCGTCGGCCCCGGCGACGTCCTGGTGCACGCCGCCGAATCGGTCCACGCCGCTGTAGTTGCTCCAGAAGTTGCCTCCACTCGGGTACCCATTGTCCCAGGTGAGGACCGGTCCGCCGGCGAGCACATACTTCCCGTCCGCGACGAAGTCGTTGTGGTAGATCTGGGCCAGCACGGGCCCGTTGACGTCGATCGAAATGTTGTCGTTCGAGAACGTGTTCCCGACCACGACACCGCCGGTCATCCCCTCGAGGTACAGGGCCTCATTGTCCAACCCGAACGTGTTGCCGTTCACGGCGAGCCCCTCCACGGCAAGGAGCTCGAGCGTGATCAAATTGGCAGCCCCATCGTTGGAGAAGTTGTTGCCCGCGAGCACCAGGCCCTGGATGGAGTTCGCGGACAATCCCCCGTCCCGGTCCCCGATCGCAGTGTTCCCGGTGAGCACGAAATCCGTCCCGCCCTGCAGGAAGAACGCATAGGAGTCGTTGTTCAGACGGTTCCCCGACGCCACGAAATCCGTGGCCACGGACATGTAGACGCCGAGCCCGCCCTCGTTGTCGAACGTGTTCCCGGTCAGCCGGATCCCCGTCCCGCTCGCGAGGTTTAGCCCATCGGATTGCAGCTGGCCGAAATCGGATCCATTGACCGTCAAGTTCTGGAAATTGGACCCGTCGAGCCCCTGGCCGGTGTCGTTGAAGAAGTTGGTCCGTTGGACGAGGATGTTCTGGTCGAGGTAGAGGGCCACGCCGGACCCCGCGAGGGTGGCGTTGGAAACGTCGGTGTCGCGGATCAGGATTCCATTCGACGCCGCATCCGTGATCGGGGACTGGGTCCAGGCAATGGAGTCGTTCACCAGCGCAACGTTGGTGTCGCCGGAAGTTTCGATGCCGACGACCTCGGGCCGGAGTGCTGTCCCCGAGAGGTTCGTGTCCACGACCGAGAGCCCGTGGGTCGCTATCGAGTAGATCCCGTACTCGGCGGCGGTCCGGATGGTGCAGTTCTCGAGCGAGACGGCCGACACATTGTTGAGGTACGCTCCCCCGAGCTGGGCCCCGTCGAGCGAGCTGTTCGCGACCACCACATTCCGCGTGCCACCCGTCAGGTTGAGGGGATAGTTCGCGCGCGAAAGATCGGAGTCGCGCACGACGATCGAGGACGACCCGATGGCGTACAGGCCGTTGTTCCCGTTGGAGAGGTCGGAACCGGTGATGGTGACGTTGCCGCCCCCGTTCACGTAGACGCTGTTGGGGCCGCCACCGACCCGCGAGTCGATGATCCGGACCTGAGAGGTCCCGTCGAGGTGGACCCCGTCTCCCCCGTTGCGGAAGTCGTCCCGGAGGAGCGTGACCCCGACATCCTGCACGAAGTACGCGGCGGAGTAGAACGCCCGGAGGGCGACGGAGTCGACGATGGAGATCCCGGTGGACATCGTCACAAAATACGTCTCGTTGGTGGCCGTACTGACGGTGTTGTTCCAGATGCTGATGTTGGTGCCCTCGGCAATCCCGACCGGGTACGCCTCCGACGTCATGTTGTTCGACGAGATGTTGCCCTGGCTCGCGTAATCCAGCCCGATGGCGCCCGTGGACCCGGCCGCTTGGAGTTGGTTGCCGCTGATGCGGAACGAGGCCAGGTACGAGGCGGTGAACGCCGACTGCTTCGGACTCGAAAGGTCGTTCCCGGTGAGGACGAGACCCGTCAGCCGAAAGACCACCCCTCCGTAGAAGGTGGAGTGGGAGAAGTTGTTGTTCATGACGACCACGGTCGTGGAGTCGTCGACCGTGAACCCTTGGGTCGACGGGGCCGTGGTGTTCGCAACCGTGACGTCGCTCGAACCCACGAGGACGACGGCGGTCGCGGTCGTCACGATCGTGTTGGTGAGCACGGCGACTTGGGAAGAGTTGAGCACCTCGATCCCCGAGGCGGTGCTCGAGATGTTGAACCCGGTCACGGTGACGTTCACGGCGTCGTACACGATCACGGTGGCCGTGCCCGACGTGTAGGTCAGGAGATAATTGGCCCCCGAGAGGACGCTTCCGTTCCTCTCGTCCGCGATCGACCCGGCGTAGGGGGCGAGCAGGGTATACGTCGACCCGACGACCCCCAGGATTCCGGCGGCCGACACCGTGCCATCGGCGCGGATCGTCAGTGAGGCGAGAACGCCCGACGGCACGACCGGGGTGGGTGAGCGGGGAGCTTCCGCCTGGGCGAACCCCGAAAGGAGGAGCAATGCGGGGACGAGGACGACCGCAATTCTCCGCGGCCGGCCAAATCGTCCCGCGGAACTCCTCACGTCGGGCACGGGCAGCTACGGGCAGAAAGCTCCTTCGGAGGCCTCGCGGAACCGGTCCGGAGTACGAGAACGGCCCGCCACGCCGAATTCGGCCCCGGGCCGGTCGTGGTGAGTTTCGGGGTGCCGAATTCGGAGACGCCCGGAGTCCGACGGTTTCCCCGGTAGGGCACGTCGCGAATCCCGAAAAGGACGGCCCGGTCCGAGGGGGGTCGGGCTGGTACCCCTACGGCGGCGCCGGTAGGGCCGGCTCCGGCTTTCTCCTCCGGCGCCAGACCACCAGGAGGACGATCAGGGCGAAGAGGATCAGGAGACCGGCGATGATCCACCATTCGAGGCTCGACGAGCCAGTGGCACTGGCTGTCCCGACGGAAGCGCTCACCCGAAGGGTCGCGTGCGCCAGGGCGGAGCCCCCCGCCGTGTCGGTCACGTTCACCGTGATGGAGAAATTTCCGGTCGCGGTCGGAGTACAATGGAGGGTCGCGGCGTTCGCCGTCCCGCAGCCGGCTGGCAGGCCGCTGTACGAATACGAATACGCTGGGGTTCCCCCGGCTGGTGTGGTCGTCAGGGTGGTACTCCCACCGAGCGAGAGGGTCGACGGGTCGGTGGCGAGAGAGGCCGTCAGCGGCGTGGGCGTACGCGCAAACACGATCGTCACGTACCGGGGTGCCCCGGCAATGACGACGGAGCCCGTCCCCGGTGAGGAGGAGAACCCCGAGACGGCGTGGACGGTGTACTCGTAGCTCCCATTCGGCGCCGAGAGCGCCACGGGCGAGGGGGCGCTCGCGGTGGGGGGGCCGGTAGCTCCCACGGGGGTCGCGGTCAACCCCCATACCGTGCCTTGGGGGAGTCCGCTCTCGTTGAATTGGAGCGGGTAATCGGACCCACCCGAAACGGCCGTGAATCCGATGTATTTGGTCGTGGCCGCGCCCGCCACGGTCACGTCCCCGGACGAGACGTTACGGACGTACCCCGGTACGCTCGCCACGGTGAACGCATACGAGCCGTTGGGCTCCGCGAACGCGATGTCGGTGAGGTTGGAGAGGCTCGAGTTGCTTCCGAGGGTGACGGCCCAGGTCGTCCCGCCGGTCAGACCCGACTCGATGAACGTCACCGGGTAGGTCGTGTTGGGACCCGTCGCGACGTTCGAGAAGATCGAGACGGAGCTGTCGTAGGTGTTGGAGACGTAGATGTCCCCGGAGGAGGCCCCGTACGCAATCCCGCCGGAGGAGCCGGAGGACTGGATATCGACGGGTGCACCGAGGGAGGCGTAGCTCGTGGCGTTGTACGCGCTGACCTGTCCGTTCTCGCTCGAGGCGACGTACAATGCGTTGTTGGCGGCATCGTAGGCAAGATACTCGGGGAAGTAGCCGGAGAAACTTCCGGCGATCTGGTCGGTCGACGCGTTGATCACGCTGATGTTGCCCGAGCCGTAGTTCGCCACGAAGATCGTGTTGTTCTGGGGGTCGTACGCAAACGACGTCGGTTCGGATCCGACCTGGATGGACCCGTTGATCGCGGCGCCGTGGATCACCGTCACGTTGTGGTACGAATAGTCCGCGACGTACACGTCGTGGCTCGCCGGGTCGTAGATCTCCGCCCCGAGGCTGTCGAAGGCGTGGACGACGAGCACGCTCGAGACCGACTCGGTCGCCCCGTTGAGGATGGTGACGTTGCCGCTGTAGTAGTTGGAGACGTAGACCTTTCCGTTCGCCGGGTCGTAGGCCACACCGTCCGTGTCAAACCCGAGTTGCAACGTCATCACCGGGCTCCCCGTGCCGGTCACGACGTTGATGGTCCCGGTTCCGGCGCTCGCGATGTAGAGGTCTCCGGTCGCGGAGTCGAACGCCGAGGCGACGGGCCCCGCCGCCTCGGAGGGGACCGTCCCGCTCTCCCGGTTCGTCGATTCGGGGACGATGTAGGCGTCGGATCCCCCGTGGTCGATGGCGTACACGTTGCCGTTCGAGGCGGCGGTGAGGCTCGTCGGGTAGGTGACCAAGATGATCGAAGCGATCGATCGGGAGGTCGAGCCTGAAATGACGGTGAGGTTCGAGTCCGATTGGGCGGTGCCCAGGTTGCCGACGTAGACGTTCCCCGACGTGGTGTCGACCCCGATGTCCTCGGGGAAGTTGCCCGTCGGCACGGTCGCGACCAGGGAATTGTTGGATGGGTTGAGGATCGCGACCGAGTTCGCCCCATAATCGGCGATGTAGACGTACCCGCTGACGGGGTCCTCGGCCGCCCCCTGCGCTCCGTGCCCGATCGCTGGGTTGGCAATGACGGAGTTTCCGGGCTGCTGGATCACCGTGACGTTGTTCGAGGCGCCGTTGGCCACGAGGAGGGTGTCGGTGGACGGGGAGTAGGTCGCCGAAGTCGGGACCGACCCGACGCCGACCGACGCCACCGCCGCGTTCGTCGTCCCATTGATCACGGTGACATTTCCGGTGATCGAGTTGACGACGTTCACCAGGTCGTCCTTGGTGTTCAGCGTCAGCGCGACGGGTTCGCTGACGGCCGTCCCCGTCACGGGGTTCGCCACGACCGCGTTCGTCGTCGTGTTGATGACCGAGACGTTCCCGGAGTTGAAGTTGGACACGAAGACTTCCTTGTCGGCGGGGTCGTAGAGGATGGCGCCCGGCTCCTTTCCGACCGCGACACTCGTGAGAAGTTGGTTCGTCGCCCCCGAGAGGACCGAGACGGTATCGTTGACCCAGTTGCTCGTGTAGAGGCGCCCGTTCGCGGGGTCGAAGACGATCCCCCCAGGGCTTCCGCCAACGGTAATCGAGGCGCTCAGGGTATCCGTGGAAGTTTGAACGACCCCCACGCCATTGGCCGATGGGCTCGTCTCGTAGAGGTAGCCATTGATCGAGTCGATCGCCATCGTGGGGACGTTGGGGATGTACGCGCTCCCGCCGTAACCGATCGTCAGCGACGTCAGGACCGAACCGGTGGAGGCATTCACCTCGGTCAGGGTCTGGCCGCTGCTGCCGCGGATGTAGAAGTTCCCATTCAGAGGGTCAAACAGGACCATTTGGGGGCTCGTTTGCGTCGGGAGCTGCTGGTTCCCCGGGAGCAGCCGGTTCGTGGGTAGGTCGAGCGTGCCGATGACGCTCCCGACCCCCGAGGCCGCGCGCGCGAGGGAGTCCCCTGTCCCGTGGGCCGAGCGCACGAGCGGGGCCATGTTCCGGGCCCCGGGAGCGCCGACCAATTCGACCAAGGAGGACGGTGACGCGACCGCCGCAAGCGCCGAAGGAAGGAGCAGGATGCTCACGACAAGGAGGGCCGATGCGCCGACCACCGCTCGACCGAAGGACCGTCCGCCGAATCCTGCGCGGCGCGCGGGCCCGAGTACGCCGACCAATCTGCTCCCCGTCCTCGGGTTCCTCCGCCGCTGATAACCGTTTGGAATCCGGGGATTTTCGCAGTCCTGGCTCGGACTCGCTCCACGCGGCGGGCTACTGCGCCGGAATCGGAATGGGGTGTGGACCGCGAGAATTCGACGCGTCCCAAGTCGCCCACCACCCCTCACCGACGCCGGCCGTCGTCCCGCCCCGCCGTTCCCGGGGGACTCGGGGCGATGTCCGACGGCTATTCGCGCCACTCGAGGATCGGAAACTCCCCCCCCCCGCGAGGAGCTCGCGCACTGCAGCATCCCAATTTCGCGGCGAGGCAGGCCCAAGGGCGGGGAGGGGGCCGCGCGACGCCCCGAAGTTCGGACTCCGCGTCGGCTCGGGAGCAGTGGCCAGACCGGGGGTGGAACGTACGGTCAGTTCGTCACGACGATCTTTCCCCGGGCATGGCCCTCGTTCAGGTACCGTAGCGCCGCCGGGACCTGGTCGAGCGGGTAGCGCCGGTCGATGACGGGGGTCACGCGGCCGTCCTGGAGCATCCCGGCGAGGACGAGAAGGTCGGGACGCCGGACCTTGGCGATGAAGAACTTCGTTCGAGGCCCGACGACCTTCGCGGCGAGGCTCCTCCCAATCAGACGAAGCAGAATCCGACCGATGCTGCCCTTCCCGGCACCGATGACCAGCAGGAGGCCGCCCGGCTTCAGCACCCGTCGGAAGTCCCGGAGGGAGTGGTTGACCTGCATGTCGAGGATCACGTCGTACCGCTCCCCGCTTTGCGTGAAGTCCTCGCGGCTGTAGTCAAACACCCGCGTCGCCCCCAGGGACCGGACCAGCTCGACGTTCCGAGTGCTACAGACGGCGCTCACATCGGCGCCGAGGGCCCTCGCAATCTGCACGGCGAACGTGCCCACGCCTCCCGCGGCGCCGTTGACCAGCACCTTCTGGCCCGGCCCAACCTTCCCATGGTCCCGCAGACCCTGGAGGGCGGTGGTGGCGGCGATGGGGACGGCCGCGGCCTGTTCGGAGGAAAGTCGAGCGGGCGCGGTCGCGACCTCGGTTTCGTCGGCGACCGCGAACTCGCCGAACGCCCCCCGACCGACGCCGAACACCTCGTCCCCCACGTGAACCCCTCGAACTTCCTTGCCAACGACCTCGACCCGTCCGGCGAAATCGAGGCCAATCCGTCCGTCTTTGGGCCGGAGCATCCCCCGACTCCCGCGCAGGAGGAGCGGCGGATGGAGGTTGTGACGGTCGGCGGGGTTGACCGACGAATTGTGGACTCGCACCAGGACCTCGTGCTCGTCCCGGAACGTCGGGAACGGCACGTCCCGGAGTTCGAGGAGGTCGGCAGAACCGTACCGGGGGAGGATCCAGGCCCGTACGGTCCCCGGTCGGGTCGGACTCCCAACCGCCATCTCAGTGCCCTGGGGTCGAACCGGAGCGTTGGGGCGGTGCAGCGAGCCGTTCTTGTTTCGGGAAGTGGACGTACCAAAGATAGGCGAGGATGGCCGAGTAGAGAATCATCCCTCCGAGAATCGCGAGTGCCACATTCTCCCACACTCGAGCCGTGCCAAAATCCTGGATGTACCCGAGAAGGGCCGAGACGGCGACCGTAAATGCGATGCCGAGCGCAATCTGCAAGCGAGTCGGCCGACGACGGTACAACACCGCGGCGATGAGCCCGGGGGCGAACATTCATTCGAATGGAGGCCGGCGGTGCTTAAACGGAGCTAGTTCGGCGAACGGCTCCCCCGTTGCGACCGCGGACCGGCCACTCGATCCGGGGTCCGCTGCCCGATTGGAACGCGCTCGAACGGAGGACCGAATCCGCCCCTCGGGCCCACGCCGCATCGCGCGAGTTCGGCGCATTGGGGGACGTCCATCGTTGGGCCACGGTTGCGCCCGAACGGGCTCCTGGCGGACACTCCCGAGGAATCGAGAACGCATCTTCGAGGGCCGCCGGGCGCGACCGACGTCCCTGGAGAACCGGCCCACGTAGGTGGATCGAGTCGCCCGAAGGCCGCCGCACCGTCCCATCCCGGGTGTTTCCATGCTCAAAACGAGTCTCCCCGAGAGCCGGCGTACCGGACGCTTCGGGCGGCGGGGAGACGTTCAGTGAATCACGACGGAGAGGAGTTTGGCCCCGTTCCCGGAGGTGGCGACGTTCATGTTCGAGGACGCCGTGCTCGAGCCGGAATCGGGCACATAGAGGAGGGACGTGGCGGAGAACCAGGTCTCGACCTGGTACCGGTGGCCCGCAACGAACGTTTCGTTGAAGAAGATGCTCACGGCAGCGGATTGATGGAACGTCGTGGTCCCGTTGAACGTCACGTTCCCGGCGTGCCAGCCGTTCATGGGACCGTTGAGATAGGTGCCGCTCGTGGCGTCGTAGAAGTAGCTCGTGACCGTCAGGTAGGTTTGGGCGAGAGGATAGGAACCCACGGCCGGATTCGGGTGCGCGCTGACGGTAGAGGTCCAGGTCACCGCCCAATGTATGGTGACGTTGTGGAGCCCGCTCGATGCCGAGAACGTGTGGGAGTAGAGACCGAAGTACGCCACCATTTCCGCAGTGTCGACTCCGACGGCCGACGGACAGGATGTCGCGTTCGCCTTGACCCCGCCCGTCGCCCGCCCGGACGAACGGTTCATCGCGGGCGTGCTCCAGAGCGTCGCCGACACGTGGCACCCCTGGGTCCCCCCCGAGCTGCCGAGGTACGCCTTCCCGCCGAACGGCGCTCGAAGAATCACGGCAGCGTGGCTTGGCGCCGACTGGGCGACGGGCAAAGCGAGCAGCACGAACGAGAGGGCAACGGCCGGGACGAGGACGAACCGGGCCCACGGCACCCGACGACGCACGTCCGCCGGGGTACGCCGCGGTCCAGCTCCAGTGGGGGTCGCTTGGACCCGGCCAGTTCGTTCTGCCATCGGATTCCTTCGAACCGTCCCGAGTGCTCCGCGACAAGGCTTCGCAGTGAATCGGTGACTCCGGACGGGTCCGCCGTTCATAACCTCCGCTCCGGCGACGAGAATCAGAGTCGGCGCGATCCGGTCGCTTGCGCGCCGACGGAAACCGCCGACCGAACTCTTCGAGGCGCTCCCTTCCCGAGTCCGGTGGACCCCCCGAGTCCCCGGCGAGCGTCCGCGGACGACGAGGGCGGGGGGAGCGTCGGGGTAGGAATCGAGTGCGGCGGACTCCGGCGGGACCCCGGCGGAAGCTCACTCCCCGATCGTGACGAACGAACCGATCAGGTCCGGCTGTTGTGCCCGTGTGCGGGTCCAGAACTCCTTGCTGCCGACGTCCCCGGCATCGAAGAGGTAGTCGAACTTCAATTGCTCCTCGCCACCGGGGAGTCGTTCGACGCTGCGAGCGTGGAAGTCGCGCGCCCGCCGAGGGTTCGCCCACTCGGGCTCCGAGGCGAGGAACACGAGCGCGAGCTTCTCGACCTCCACCACCGGCTTTCCGAGTTTCTCGGCTGATCGCCGCTCCGCGCTCGACGCCATGAACAGCCGGTCCTCGGAGGACATTGGCAGAATCGCGTACTCGTGGTCGTGCGGAATTCGCGAGAGCAGGTCGGAGCCCTTCGGTCGACCCCCGGTGACCGCCCTCATCCCTTGGATGTCCCCGCCGGAACTGCCGGCCAGAAGGAACACACGTCCGGCGCCTTGGGACCCCCCGAGGTCCAACGTGGGTAGCATCGCCTCGTGGGGCCAGGGGTCCGTCGGGCGGCTGTCCGCCTCGTCGACAAAACCCCGCACCGGCTCCGTCGCCCGCTGAATCTCGCCGAGCGCGG
>JAKIVT010000027.1 GCA_022750415.1 Thermoplasmata archaeon | reverse complement strand
CGGAGTCGGGCGTTGCCCCGGCCCGCTCGACGCAGGCCGCGTCGGATGCCTTGCCGTCCTCCGTGCCCGCCGCCGACCGTTAAACCCGGCCCACCGCTGCCTTCGACCCGGGCGAGTCTCGGTTCGCGCGCCTGAGCCGCGAGCACGACCGGAACTGACTCGAACTCTCCACAAGCCTTTTCCTCGGCATCCCGTCCCCGACCGTTGGAGTCGACCTGTGCACGTCATCGGGGGGTCTGCGTCCACCGCGCTCGCCGAGCGAATCTCGCGCGAGCTCGACAACGCTCCGTTCGCCATCCCGTTCGTCAAGCGATTCCCCGACGGCGAGCTGTACGTCCGGATCGGCGGTCGGCTGACCGGCGAGGACGTCGTCCTGGTCCAATCGACGCGGACCGACCAGGACATGATCGAGCTCCTCCTCCTCGAGGACGCGATTCGCGAGGCGGGGGCCAAGCGGCTCATCGTCGTCGTCCCGTACTTCGGCTACGCTCGGCAGGACCGGTCGTTCTTCCCGGGGGAGCCAATCAGCGCCCGCTCCCTCGCCCACCACATCGAGCTCGACGCCGACGCCGTCGTGACCGTCGACCTCCACTCCCCCTCGACCCGCGGCGTGTTCGGCAAACCCGCCTACGAGGCGAGCGGGATCCCCGCGATCGCCCGGCTCCTCCGAGAACGTCCCGTGGACGTCCTGGTCTCGCCGGACAAGGGCGGCGTGGAGAGGGTCCGTCGGATGGCCGAACTCCTCGACCGGCCGTGGATCGCGCTCGAGAAGAAGCGGATCGACAGCGAGCACGTCGAGCTCGCGCTCCCGGCGAACGTCCCGATCGAACTCGAAGGGAAGCACGCGATCATCGTCGACGACGTCATCTCGACCGGCGGAACGATCGTCGAGGCCGCGAAGCTCCTCAAGCGTCGGCGGGTCGGGGCCATCGCGGCGGCGTGTACCCACGGCCTGTTCCTGCGCGACGCGTTCGAGCGGATCAAGGCCGTCACCGACGAGGTGTTCTCGACGGACACGCTCGTCAATCCGGCGGAGAAGGCGTCCGTCGCCCCGGACATCGCCCTGATCCTCCAGCGCGAAGGCCCGTCGCACTAGGGACTCCGTGGCCGTCCCCGAAGTGCGGCCGGCCACGGAATCGACCTCGGACGCGCTCCTCGAACTCGTCCAGGGGGCCCGAAAGGCCCTCGTGGTCCGCGGCGAATCGATCACCTCCGCCTGGGTCGAAGAGGCGACCGCCGACCTCAAAGCCGGCCGTCAGGCCGGATGGACCGCGGGCGACCGGGGGCTCGCCTTCGCCTCCTCTCGGGCGACCCGGACCTTCGCCCACGTCCACGTCACGGAAGGACCGGAGCCCGTCGAGGTCGCCGAGACCCTGTTTGCCGTGCTCATCGCGAACTTCGGGCCGACCGTCCAGCGGCTCGAGTCCGCGGTCTCGGGACTCACCGACGCCGAGGAGGCGACCCTGGCCGAGCGGTTTGCGGCCGCCCCCGGGGCCACGGTCCTCCTCCGGTCCCGGATGGAGCGGCCCGTTCCGCCAGCCCTGCCCGGTCCGGGGCTGGTCGACCCGGTCGGGTTCGAGAGGACGTCGGTCCGGTCCGTTCCCATCGAAGCGCTCACCGAGCTCGACTGGCGCTCGTTCCAGGGCACGCCGGACGAGCGACTGGTCGCCGACACCGTCGAGGAGGACCGGCAGAGCCTGGAGGAGATCCTGGCCGGGCGACTCGGCCGGTTCCTCGACGAGGCGTCGTGTGCCCTCCTGAAGGACGGGAGGGAACTCGTCGGGGGCATCCTCATTTCGGAACACGACCCAAGAACCGCGGTCGTCCTCGACCTTCTGGTCGAACCCTCGGAACGGCGACACGGCCTCGGAAGGTTCCTCCTCCTCTGGGGCCTTCGAGCGCTCACCGCGCTGGGCTACTCCACCGTCCGACTCTGGGTCACCCAAGCGAACCGACCGGCCTGGGCGCTCTACGAATCGCTCGGCTTCTCGGTCTCCGGCCACTCGCGGATCTTCCGCTACGAACCGGGGCCGCCGGCGTCGGCGGCGCACCCGCAAACGTCGCGGTGAGGGCACCCGTCGTACATCCAGCGGGGACAGGCGGGAAGGCTGGCGGGATTTCCGCTGATCCGTGAAGCCGTAAGGTCCCGTTCCCGTCGTTCGAGGAGCGACCGGAGAACCTCCCCGGACTCGAACCGGACCCGCTGGGCGTGGATCCAGGGCCCGTCGGAAGGGACCCGTTCGAGGCCGGTGAAGAGGTAGCCGGACGTCGTTCCGAGCGCGGCGCACCGGAGGCCGAGCTCGAGGAGGTAGTGCGGTCGCTCGGCCACCACCCGGTCCGCCGGCACGGGGCGCAGCGAACGGGTCGACTTGACCAGGCACGGTTCGTTCCGGAAGACGGCCACCGCCTCCGCGGGCTCGCCCGAATCGGCATGACGAAACTCAAGCTCCCCCGGCGGGCCACCTTCCAGAACGGCCTGCAACGCGCTCCAGGTTTCGTCGCCCGGCGTGCCGAATTTCGATGGCTCGGACGCCCCGGCCGGGTCCCTCCGTTCGTCGAAGAACGCGCGCCTCGGATAGGCGAGCTCCCGGAACCGGGCGAACGAGCCCGCATCCGAGGTGGCGGTGGCCAGCCAACTCCCGATCCGGTCCGCCTCCGCGGGATTGCCCTTCGGGGGGCCGACCTCGTCGAGGATGGTCGTCGGGAGGGGCGGCTCCGACCCGACGCAGCCGCAAACCCCGGCCGCCCGGTACGAGCACCCGCGCTCGAACCAGGCGCACCGGGGGAGCCCCATGGGATCGTGCCGCTCCCGAGCCTCCCGAAGAGCGCTCGCGCGGAGCGTCATCTCCGCCTCGATCCGGTCGAGGCGACCGAATCCCACGTCCCAGACGCGAACCGAGTTGGGGGCCACTTCTCCCGACCCGACCACGATCAGACGGCCCTCCGCGTGCTCGGTCAGGGCGCCGTACATGGCGAGCTGCTCCAGGTACGACGGCCGGCTCGTCCGGAGGTCGTCGTCCGGTTTCGGCGGCGTCGCCGTGGACTTCAGCTCGACCGGTCGGTCGTCGAGGACGTCGATCCGGCCGACGACCCCGTTGCGACGGACCCGGACCTCCCGGGCCCGGGCCGGGACCAGGTACCGACCGAGTCGCTCGTGGAGCTGTTGCCCCTCCCGAAGCCGCGACTCCTCTTCGGCCGTGGCGGGGACCGGGTGGACCGACCTCCAGTAGGCCGCCCTCGGGTCCAAGAGTTCGGTGACCGTGACCCCGCGGACCGGCGGATGCGTGCGGAATCGTCCGAGGAGCTCCGCCGCGAGCTCGGGCGCCTCCTCGACTTGGGGACGAAGCGCGGCGATTTCCGCGGGGTCGTCGGCGCGGGTCACACGGGGCCGGACCTCCGGGGAGTATACGACCGCGAGGGAGCCGGACCGCGCGCTATAACCCGCCGACCACTCGCCCCGCCGTGGCGTCGCCGGGACCGCTGATCGTCGGCAGTGGGATCGCCGGCCTGTACGTCGCCCTCCGGGCGCGGGAGCTCGGGCTGCGTCCGACGCTGGTCACGAAATCCCGCCTCGAAGAATCGAATACCCGATACGCCCAAGGAGGCATCGCCGCGGCCCTCGGCGAGGACGATTCGGTCGGCCGCCACCTCGCGGACACGGTGAAGGCGGGCGGAGGGCTCGTCGACCGCCGCGCCGCCCGTCGCCTGACCGAGGAAGCTCCGAAGCGGATCGCCGACCTGGTGCGGTTCGGGGTCCCGTTCGACACCGTCGACGGCCGGGTCGCACTCGGACGAGAGGCGGCCCACTCCCGCTCCCGGATCCTCCACGCGGGCGGCGACGCGACCGGCCTCCAGATCGAGGAGACGCTGCGGCAACGCGCCCTCCACGAAGGGATCGAGGCGAGGGAGCGGACGGTGCTGCGACGACTGAACAACGACGGCGGGCCCGTGGTGGCGACCCTCTCCCGAGACGATGGGTCGGGGGTCGAGGAAGTCCACGACCGCTCCGTCGTGCTCGCCACCGGCGGCGCCGGGGGACTCTACCGGTACAGCTCCAATCCCTCGATCACCACCGGGGAGGGGATCGGGGTCGCGTTCCGGGCGGGTGCGACGGTGACCGACCTCGAGTTCGTCCAGTTCCATCCCACGACGTTCTACCACGACGGGGCGCCCCGGTTCCTGATGACCGAGGCCATCCGTGGGGAAGGAGCGATCCTTCGCAATGATGCGGGGGAGCGGTTCCTCCCGAAGTACGACCGGGCCGCCGAACTCGCCCCCCGGGACGTGGTGAGCCGGGCGATCGACCGGGAGATGCGCCGGACGGGAGCGCCCTGCGTCTGGCTCGACGCCACGGGGATCGACCGCGACCGGCTGTTCGCCCGGTTCCCGACCATCATCCGCTTCCTCGCCTCGTACGGGATCGACCCGTCCCGCGAGCGGATTCCGGTCGCGCCCGCGGCCCACTACACGGTCGGGGGCGTGGCGACCGACCTGGACGGCCATTCCACGGTGCCCGGATTGTACGCCTGCGGGGAGGTCGCCGCCACCGGGGTCCACGGGGCCAATCGGCTGGCATCCAACTCCCTCCTCGAGGGGCTCGTCTTCGGAGAACGGGTGGCCCGGCAGCTCGCGCATCCGACTGCCGGGCGACCGCCCACCCCCGGGCGGAGCCAAACCGTGAGCCTGCGCGAAGGCCGAAATGAGCCCATGACCGAGCGGTCATTCTCGTCGCTTCGGGAAATCCTCTGGGAGAAGGTCGGGATCGTCCGGGACGGACCCGGGCTGCGCGAAGCCGTTCGACGCCTGCAGACCCTCGGGGACGGGCTGGAGCCCGCGCAGCCCCAGGACTTGCCGCTCCCTGGCGCGGACGCCGCCCTCACGGCCCGGTTGATCGCGACGGCGGCGCTTGCGCGAACGGAGAGCCGGGGCGCCCACTGGCGCGCCGACCATCCGAAGCCGCTCGCGGCGTGGAAGCTCCACCTCGGCCTCTCCCGTTCGGGAGGGTAATCGGCGGTCCGCCGGAACAACGGTTATCCTCCCGACGGCCTCGACGGGCCGTGGACCTCACGCTCTCCGAAACCGACCGCGACCTGCAGGAGGCGGCTCGGAAGTTCGTCCAGAAGGAGGTCCGGCCGATCGCCTCCAAGATGGACCACGACGACTGGTTCCCGCGCGACGTCTTCCGGTCGCTCGGGGCGGCCGGATTCCTCGGCCTGACCGTGCCGGAAGAGTACGGAGGGCTGGGTCTCCCCTACACCTCCCAGGCGGTCGTCCTCGAGGAGATCGCCCGGTCGAGCCCGGCCCTCGCCCTCAGCGTCGGCGCGCACTCCAACCTCTGCGTGGACAACCTCGCACGGAACGGCTCGGACGCCCAGAAACGGAAGTTCCTCCCGCCGATGGTCCGGGGGGAGAAGGTCGGAGCCCTCGCCCTCACCGAACCCGGAGCGGGTTCCGACGCCGTCTCGCTCACCACCACCGCGAAGCGGGACGGAGACGGCTATGTCCTCAACGGCTCCAAGCAGTTCATCACGAACGGACCGGTCGCCGACACCTTGTTCGTCTACGCGAAGACCGACCCCTCGAAGGGGTCCCGGGGCATCAGCGCGTTCGTCGTCGACTCGGCGACCCCGGGATTCTCGGTCTCCCGGGCCTACGACAAGATGGGGATGCGCGGGTCGCCGACCGGGGAGCTGGCGTTCCAGAACGTCCACGTTCCCGAGGCCCAACGCGTGGGCGCGGAGAACGAAGGGGTCGGGATCGTCATGGGGGGCCTCAACGTCGAGCGGGCGGTCCTTTCCGCCATTCCGGTCGGGATCATCGCGGAGTGCCTCGACCTCTCGGTCCGGTACGCCCGGGAGCGCGAACAGTTCGGCCAGAAGATCGGCCAGTTCCAATTGATCCAGGAGAAGATCGCGAACATGTACCTTGCCCTCGAATCCTCGCGCCTGATGATGTTCTCGGCTCTGACGTCGGTCCAGGGGGACAAGCGGAGCGGCCGACAGAGTTGCGCCGCGCTCACCTTCGCGAGCGAGGCGTCGACCCGGGTCGCGCTGGATGCGATCCAGGTCTACGGGGGGTACGGCTACATGCGGGACTACCCCGTCGAGCGGCTCGCGCGGGACGCGAAGCTCCTCGAGATCGGCGCGGGCACCAGCGAGATCCGCCGGCTCCTCGTTGCCCGGGAGCTGCTCGGACCGGGGTTCGACCCGAACGACCGGCGCGCGTGACGACCTGGTTCCACTACCCCCGCCCGGTGGTCCGGGTCCGGCTCCTCGCGCGCCCGAACCGGTTCCTGGCCCTGGTCCGAGACCCGAACGGGAGGACGCGGCGGGTCCACGTTCCGAATCCGGGTCGAATGGAGGAACTCCTCGTCTCCGGGATCACCACCGGTTGGGTGGTTCCCGCGGCACCGGGTGGCCTCCGGAAGACGGAGTTCACTCTCGTCGCGGTTCGCCACGGACGGTCCACCGTCTCCGTCGACACAGGGCTCGCCAACCGACTGCTTGCGGCGGCGCTCGCCAACAACGAGATCGAGGAGCTCGCTCCAGGCCCCTGGATTCCCGAAGCACGCCTCGGACATCACCGTCTGGATTTCGGAGTCCGAAATTCCGGCGCCACTGGCTGGCGGGCTCTCCTCGAGGTGAAGAGTTCGAACCTGCGCGTCGGACGCACCGCGCTCTTCCCCGACGCCCCGACCGAGCGGGGACGTCGGCATCTGGAGGTGCTGACCCGCTTCGTGGGTCGTCGGCGTCGGGCCGACGTCCTCTTCGCGGTTCAACGGGACGATGTCGAGGAGTTCCGGCCGAACGCGGCGTTTGACCCCGACTTCGCCGCGGCATTGGTCCGGGCCGCTTCGGCCGGCGTGGGGCTCCACGCCTTCACCCTTCACGTCCGCCCGGAGCGCGCGTCGCTCGGGCGGCGGATCCCGGTCGTCCTCCCCGAGGACGGCGTCGGGCCGCGACACCAACCTATATAGTGGCCGGACCCCCATCCGACCCTTGGATGAGCGGGCGCCCGGCCGCTCCTCCCGGAGCTCCGACGCTCCGGGTCGAGGTCCTCAAGGAACTGCAACAGCTCATCGATAGCCGGGAGGTCCGCGACCGGCTCGAGAAGAGCCCGCTCGCCGAGGCGAAGGGAAAGGACCACTGGGTCCTCCACCTCCTCCTGCGCTCGCAAGAGCTCACCACTTCGCACTTCGACACGCTGATTGGGACGGCGTACTCGAACCTCGTCTCCCGGTTGCAGGGGCTCGACGATCGGCTGGGACGGCTGGAGGAGCACGATGCCAGCGCCGAAGCCGACGTTCGCGCCCGGCTCGATGCGCTCGACACGAGCCTGCTCGCCCGCGTCGACAAGGGGCTCGCCGATGGTCACGAGAAGCTCGCGGTCGCGCTCCAGGAGGGGCTGGGGGCGAACCTCGACGCCAAGTGGAAGCCCGTCGGGGAATCGATCGAGACGTTCGCGCAGGGCTCCCGGCAGATCCTCAAGGACGTGAGCGACACCTACCGGGTCGCCACCCAGACCCGACTTCTCCTCAACCAAAACGCCCAGCGGATCGCCGACCTCGGGCGGGACATTGTCGCCCTCGAGGAAAGCCTGAAGCTCGTGGTCCAGAAGACGATCGAAGACGGCCTCTCCCCGCTCGAGGCACGGGTCGCGGCGCTCGAGTCCCACGCCGGCCTCGCGACGCCGACGACCAACGGCGAGCGACCGGCCCCACCGCCCGCCGAGCCGTAGGCCGGGACCGCCACCGGCATGACCCGTCTCTCTCCTCGCCATCCGCGGTACGCGAGCCTTCGGATCCGGGCCCGATTGGCCGAGTCCGCCCGGAAGGGGATCGTCGTCCCCGAGGGATTGATCGCGCACGGGCGGGCCGAGGCGTTCGACTACTTCCTCGGAGAGCGGACGACCCCCTCCGCCCGCGAGGCAATCCGCGCCGCGGCGACGTGGCTCGTCAATGCGGAGCGGCCGGTCGTCTCGGTGAATGGGAACGTGGCCTCGCTCGCAGCATCCTCCCTCGCGGCGCTTCAACGGGTTCGGCCTGGCCTCCAGGTCGAAGTCAATCTGTTCCACCGGACGCCGGGCCGGGCGGCGCGGATCGCGCGGGTCCTGACGGACGCGGGGGTCCACGACGTCCTCGGCGTCCGACCGACCGGTCGGATTCCGGGGCTGCCGAGCGACCGGGCCCACGTGGACCGGCGGGGAATCCTGGTGGCCGACGTGTGTCTCGTGCCGTTGGAAGACGGGGACCGGACGGAGGCCCTCCAGGCGATGGGCAAGCGCGTGATCGCGATCGACCTGAATCCGCTGTCTCGGACGGCGCGGGCCGCGGACATTCCCATCATCGACGAACTGACGCGCGCTCTCGACGCCCTGACGCGCGAGGTACGCCGGGCCGGCCCCCGGCGCCCCAGTGAGTTCGATCCCTTCGACGCTCGCGGGGCGCTCAGGGCGGCGCAGGCGGCGATGGCCCGGGGCTTGCAGCGGGCCGGAGGACGTCCGAGGTCGGAGCCACGAGCTTCGCCGCGATCTTCCCCAGCAACGCCGCGTCGCTCGCGTCGAACGCCTTGACGGTCGTCCCGTCGATATCGATCTCGCCGAGAACGGTCGTCCCATCCAGGATCGGTACGACGATCTCCGCCCGGGTCTCGAGGAAACAGGCGAGGTACTCCGGCGCCGCTCGCACGTCGTCGATGATCACCGTGCGAGCCTCGCGGGCCGCTTTCCCGCAGACGCCCTGGTCGAGCGGAATCGCCACGTGCTCGGTCGGTTGGTCGCCGTCCCAGCCGGCGAGCTCCAGCGTCGTCCCCCGAAGGACGTACACCCCGACCCATCGGTAGTGCGGGAACTCCGCGCGCAGGAAGCGGCACACCTCCTGCAGGGCGTCCTTTCCCTGCAGGTGCGAAAGGATCGACCCGATGTGAAGGAGGGTCGGCGTCACCTGCCGGGGCGGAACGCTCACGGGATCCCTCGGGAAGTGGGGAGAGCGCCGAGGGGGAGAATCTCCGCCGCACCGGTGGGTCCGGCGGCGGCGTTTGAACTCCCGAGGCGTATTCCGCCACGAGCTTTCCAGACTCGCGCCGTACCGGACTGAGCCACCTCGGCACCTCCGAAGAGAAGGGACGGGCCGAGGGCGATAACAGTATCGCGACGGAGGCGCGGAGCGTCAGGGAAGGAGGAGGCTCCCGCACCGGGGACACCCGGCGGAGCGCTGAGGGAGGGGAACATCGAGCCCGCATTCGGGGCACGGAACCGGGTCCGGACCGAGGAGCGAGAGGCAGTCGAAGCAACTCCCACCGCGCCGGTCGTTCGGCAGGACCACGAGTTCCTTGCCACAGAACGTGCAGTGTTGGAAGCGGTCGTCCGGACTCGAAAACGAACGGTGGTCCGCGAACGAAAGCATGCGAGCCGCGCGAGCACGGTCCCCGTACATAAGCGCTCGCCAATTCTTGGCAGCCCGACCGCGCGGAGGCGCGGTACGGAGCGCGTCCGAATCAGGCGGGCACCGTCGGCACCGTCGGGCGGCGATGCGCATGGCTCGTCGGCCGGTCCTTCGGAATGAAGTCCCCCTTGGACGGGTGAGTCGCCAAGGCGTACCACGGCGCCGCGACATCGACCAGCGCTCCGAGGACTCCGTGGAGGGCGATCCGGAGCAGCGACGGGCGACGCGCGATGTACCGACGATGGAGCCGGTATCCCTCGACGTAGGCGAAGACCATCGAAGTCCAGATGAACCCGGTGAAGACGCCGGTCGCGACGAGCAGCGGGCCGTAGCGGAACGCCGCGCTCGCGACCAGGACGACGACCGACGGGAACGCGGAGAACCAGGAGAGCGCCGAGTACGCCAGCATCGCCCGGCGACGCGCGGGGACTTCGTTGGAATGTCGGAGCGTGTAGAGGACCCCGTGGACCCAGCGCCGACGTTGGTGCAGCTGGTCGTGCATCGAGAAGGCGCCTTTCTCGTAGGCGAACCCCCGGAGGAGTCCGAAGACGGAGCCGAACTCCCGACGGACGCGGATCTCGAACAGGAGGTCCTCGCCCGGAACGTATCCATCGGCGTCCCACCCGATCGCGTCCTCGACGTCGGCCCGGGCGAGGAAGTGCGAGCCGTGGAACCCGGACGTCGGGTTCCCGGCGGCGGTCATCGAATCGAGGACCCGAAAGTCGTCGAACGACCGGGTCAGCTCTTGGACGTGGCTCGGCGAACCCACCCAATCGAGGGGGTAGAGGATCACACCGGTGCCGACGAGCCGGTCCCCCTGCGCGACGAACTCGGAGATTCCCTCCAGCGTGTCCTGGCCCACGCAGGTCTCCTCATCCTGGTGGTACACCCACACGAGCGGGTCGGAGAGTCCCCGACGAACTCGTTCCTCGGTCGCGTACTGGAGTGCCCTCCCCTTTCCCGACGTGCCCCGGCGAGTTCGGTAGTCGGTCGGGATGACCATGACCACGGCGCCCTCGCGCCGGAGCGACTCGTACAGGTCGGGGTCGGTCGCGTATCCCTGCGGCTCCACGACGAGCCAGAGCAGGTACCGGTATCGGAGCTTCGGCGTGCGCCGGACCCAGTAGAGGACCGACCGGACGCTCGCGGCCAGAGCGTGGGGAGAGTCGCCGATGGCGGTGACCTGGAAGATGACGGTCGGTTGGCTCACCGGGCCTCCGGGAGCTCCAGCGAGTGGGTCGAAAGCATCCGATGGGTCCCGACGAACGAGGCGAGGAAGAACGGGACGGGGATCATCCAGACGAGGGGCAAGCCCGCCAGCCACCACGGCGGCATCGGCTCGTGCGCCAGGTACGCGACGGCGACCAGGACGGCGCTGATCCCGGTCGCGAGGGCGAGGGTCGAGCCGAAGAGCCAGCGCCGCCGCCTCCGGACCTCCCCGACCGTCTCGTTGTACCGGGAAACCGTGAACGAATCGTACGCCGGCCCGGAATCGGTGGCCGACGCCGGCCCACCGGAGCGTCCCGACGTCTTCGTGGGCCGGACCGTTGGGGCATCGGCTCGCGGGGCGCGGTCCCGTTGTGACGGTTGGGAATCGAATCCGGAACCGGACCGGAGGAACGCCAGCTCCTCGGAGGCCCGGCCGAGTTCTTCTCGGAGGGTGGCCACGGAGCCGCCGAGTCGATTCGTCTGCTGCTGGATTGCCTCGAACTCGGTCGACAGAGCGTCGGCGACCTCGGAGGCGGCGGCCAGCCGGTCGTCCAGGTAGGGGCTCTCTGCCCCCCTCGAACTCGACTCCCCCGGGTCGGCGGTCGCGCCACCGGAGGCGGAACCGGGGGCGAGTGTCGGCCTCGGCGGAACCTTCCCTTCCGGTTCCCACGGCACTCCGAGAAGCCGATGGATCTCGACGAGCTCGGCCAGGACGGCGCGGTGCTCGAGCTCCCGCTCCTCCGCAGACGACCGACGGGGTGGGAGCCGATCGCCCTCGCGCGCCTCGCCGGTGGCCGGCGGCCGGAGGCCGGCCTCGAAGAGCCCGGTGGCGTCCAACAAGGCTTTCGCCCGCTGGTACGCAGGTGCAGGGTCGGCCTCGGTCACGGGTCCCAGTGGGGAGTCTCCCGCGTGCCGGACGAGGACCCGGATCCTCGTCCCAGGGGGGGGACTCCGAGAGAACTTGCGAATCTCTGGGATATCAACCCTACCGTCTTCACGCCGAACCGCGGCCAGAATGGGACGGCCGCCGCCCCAATGGCGCCGGGCGGGAGGAATTCCGCGGGTCGGACGCGGGAGGTTTCGACTACGGGTCGCGCCACCGCGCTTTGAGCGCGGCAATCGAGAGCAAGGCGAGACTCGAGAGGATTAGTACGGCCCAATCGATCACTTGGGAGGAGAAGGTCAGGTGCTGCAGGCCAAAGGCCCCCTGCATGAGCATGGCGGCGTAGGTCGTGGGGGAGAGGTACGCGAGCCAGCGGACCGACGCGGGGATGGCGGAGATCGGGTAGTAGACGGGGGGCAGGACCGTGAGGCCGAGGGAGACGAGGGAGGAGAAGACGAACGTCTCCCGAACGTCGGCGAAGAACGTCGCGAGCGTGAAGCCGAGCGCGGTCGCGAGGGCCCAGACCATAAGGAGCACGGCGAAGATCGTCACCGCGCCGACCAGCGCGACCGGCGCCTCCCACGCGCCGAGGGCGATGAAGACCGCAATGCCGGGGAGCGAGTAGATCAACTCGGACAGGGCGATCCCAACGACGTAGACTGGGGCCTCGACGGGGGAGGCGACGATGACGTCCTGGAACTTCAGGTCGGTCCGGTAGTGGGACATGTCGGTCTGCAGCGAGGTTCCGACCGAGAGGACGGTGAGAAGCATCCCGCCGGCGATCCCGTAGAGGAACAGCGTGCCGCCCGAGGCGACCGTGACGAAGAAGAGAAACGACAGCGGCGAAGCGAGGATGCTGAGGAGGTAGAGCGGCTGCGTCCGCATCGGCACGATGCCGTTCATGTAGGCGAGCCACAGCACGCTGCGCAGCCGGTGGCGCTCGGTCATTCGGCCGCCTCCGCGGGCACGTCGTCGGCGTCGATCGCCTTGCCGACCACCTGCAGGAAGATGTCCTCGAGCGTGACGGGGCCGAGGGAGACCCGGGCGCCCTTCGAGAGCGCCAACTGCGCGAGCTCCCGCGCCGGTGCCTCCTTGGCGAAGACGAGGTAGCCGCCCTCCACCGTGCTCACGCTCCCGAACGGTTCGAGTTCGGCGCGGCCGAGTACGCCACTGACGACGAGGCGGAACGGCTGACGGACCCGTTCCCGGATCTCGGTGGGGGTCCCCTCGAGGAGGACCCGCCCGCCGTCGAGCAGCGCCAGCCGGCTCGAGAGCGCCTCGGCCTCGTCCAGGTAGTGCGTGGTGAGGAGCACGGTCCGTCCGTCCCGGATGGCCCGTCGGATGGCGGTCCATACCTCGCGGCGCGCGATCGGGTCGAGACCGGTCGTCGGCTCGTCGAGGAAGAGAACGTCGGCGTCGGAGGCGAGGACCATCGCCACCATCGCGCGGCGTCGCATGCCGCCGGACAGGTGGCTGACGAGCCGCTTCCGGGAATCGGCGAGTCCGAGCTCGGCGAGGACGGCCTCGGTACGCTTCCGGGCGTCGCGCGCCTCCGTGCCGCGGATCGTGAGATACAGATAGATCAGCTCGAACACGTTGAGGAAGTACAGCGGCCGGGATTCCTGCGGGACCGCCGCGATTCGCGCCCGGACCTTCGACGTCTCCGTCATGACGTCGTACCCGAGCACGCTCATCGAGCCGCTCGTGAGGGCGAGCTGGGTCGCGCCGATGCGGACGAACGTCGTCTTGCCGGCGCCGTTGCGCCCGATCATCCCGTAGACACGCCCGGTCGGGATCGTCAGGTCGACTCCCGAGAGCGCGTCGGTCGTGCCGCCGGAGTGGCGGTACGTCTTCGAGAGGGCGCGGGCTTCGACGGCGTTGGACATGGTCGGTCGGCGAGCCGGGCTCGGTTCTTAAGCCGGAAGTGGCGTGCGCGTCAGCTCAGGATTTCCTGCAGACGGCCCTCGGCGCGGCCCCGTTTGAGCTCCAGCGCGATCCGTCGGCCCATCGAAAGGTCGGGGGCGACGAGGTCGGAGTAGGGCGAGCCGTGGACGTAGACGTTGGTCCCCGCCACGATCCGCGTCGAGATCTCGAACACCTTGAACACCAAGTCCTCGGTCATGATCCCCTCGACGCAGAACGGACCGACCATCCCACCGAAGAGCTCGATCGACTTCTCGATGATCCGGGCCCCAACATCGAACACCTGGGGGAGGAGCGACTCGCGCATGACCACGGGGACGTTGCCCGTAACGACGAAGGTGGGGCGAATCCCCGCGCGGAGCAACTCCTCGTGGGCTCCGAGCTTGTAGAGCTCGTCGATGTTCGCTTCGTCCCGCCGGTCCATCCCCAGGAGCTCGAGCGAGCCAGAGCCGACGCGGTAGCCGTCGGTCGAGAGGGGCGAGTAGAAGAAGTGGAGATAGTAGCGCGTTCCGAGAACGTACTCCTGGATCACGTGGGGTCCCGAGGGCTGGAACCCGTCGAGCGCCTCGCGGTTCTTGGCGAGGAAGAACCCCTTGCCGCCCTTCGCTCCGTAGTACTTCACGATCGCCGGACCATCGACATCGGCCGGGGTGGCGAACCGCCGCGGCATCTGCACGCCGGCGGAGTCGAGCCATTCTCGCTCCTTCTCGCGGTCCGACTCCCAGGCAATGACGGCCCGATTGCCGAAGACGGGAACGTCGAGCTCGGCGAACCGCTCGGGGCCGACGTACTCCACGAACGAGCCGTGGGGAACGACGACCGCCGTTGCGTCCTTCAGTTTCTGGGTCTGGCTCGCGACCTCCTGGAGCGAGGGAACCGAGAGGAACGAATCGGGCCGACCCAGCGGGAATGCGTCGTAGTACTTCGGAGGGGCTCCCGCGCAGATCCCGAGGCTGCGAAATCCTTCGACCCTCGCACCGTGGAAGATCTGGAGGGAGGAGTGGGAGCAGACGGTCGTGATGGTCGGCAGCCGCGCGGCGACCGGAGCCACCCGCTCCGGCGTGGAAAGTGCTATACCCATATTGAACGGACAAGCGTTCGTCTGATAGCCTTTGCGCGGACGTTTCCTCGACGTCCGGGGCTCAGCGTTCGAGCTCCCAATACCACCGGGTCCGACGGCTCCCCGCCGAAGTGATCGCTTCGCGGGCCGAGGCCGGTACCTCCGGGTCCTTCGCGAACTTCCGGACCGCTTCCGGGTCGTCCCGGTCGACCCGGTCGGTGAGGCCATGCTCCTCCAGGACCTCGCCCACGCGGCGTCGGTCGAACCGCCAGCTCTCCTCCCGTCGTCGGACCGCCACATCGTGGGTTCCCGGGATCCGGTGAAGGCCGAGCTCCTCGGCCGCTTGGTGCAACTCGGTCGCCGTCGCCTCGAGCTCCCCGCCCAGCGTCCGCTCGCGCTCCCGGAGCTCTCGAAACCGGTCGACGAGGAGCGCGAGCCGCTCCTTGTCGGTTCCCGGGACCTCCTTGAATTCCGGGCAGATTCCCCGGAAGTCGCAGCGGGTGCACTGTCGGCCAGGGGTTGGCGGAAACTCGGCCGACCGGATTCCGTCCCGGACGGTCGCGACCCGGCCGTGGAGCTCCTCCAAGACGGAAGGAGTCCGGGGTTCCGTCCGGAGCGGCGTGAGCGAACGCAGATGGTAGAGCGTCAGCTTTTCGACGGGGTCGGAGAAATTCTCCTGGACCAGCACCTGGTAGAGCGCAAGCTGATCGGATTCCTTCGCCTCGGTCCGGGAGAGTTCGCGGCTCGTCTTGTAGTCGACCACGTCGAGACCGCCACCCGGGGTCCGGTCCACGCGGTCGATGTACCCGTGGACCGGGATGCCTTGCCAGCTCGCTTGCAGGTGCTCCTCGATGGCCACGGGCGTCGGCGGATCCGCGCGCAGCGTCTCCCAGTACCCCGTGAGGATCTCCTCGCCGAGACGCTTGTAGCGGGACTCCTCCTCCGGGGAGGTGTAGCCGTCGGAAACCCACGCCCGCCGGTACATCTCGAGAACGGCGGCGGTCTCCCCGACGGGTTTCGCCTCGGCGATGGAGGAGGAAGCGCGACCGGCATGGAAGTCCTCCAGCGTTCGCTGGGACGTCCCGCTCGGCGTCCGGCGGGCGCTGGGGATGATGAGCGGGCGGACCGCCTCCTCGAGGACCGAGTGGATGGTCCTGCCGAACGAGAAGTAGCTCCGCGGGGCCTCCGGAAGACGGTCGACGTAGAGATACTTCCATCGGAGCGGGCACTCCAGGTACGCCCGGACCGACGAGTAGCTCAGGGGGGAGGCCGCCGCCACGGGAGGGGCAACGGCCGGTCTCTAAAGCGTTCGCCGGCGGAGTCGAACCCCACCGGCCGTCGACGGTCTAGTTCAGAGCGCCGATCGAGCTCTCCTCGAGAACGGACGAAGGCCGGGGCAGGGGCATCGGCAGCGGGGTGGTGCCGCGCGCCTGCGGGTTCGTCAGGTTCTTGGGGAGGCCCAAGAGGTCGAGGAGCTCTTTGTAGTGATTGCGGATCGTCACGGGCGTGACGTTCGCGACCGCCGCGATTCGGTCCTGGCTTCGGGGCTCGCCCATCAGGTTCGACGCGATGTAGATGATCGTCGCCAAGATCCCGTTCGGCAGAACGCCCGAGGTCGAGTAGACCTGCTCCACCTGCTCGAGCAGGTCAAGCACCTTGTGCCGGACCTCCTTCGAGAGGTTGAGGTCCTGCGTGAAGCGGACCAGGTAGTCCCGAGGCTCGACGGGCTTCAAGCCCAGCTTGAGCTCGCGCGCGAGGAGCGTGTACGCCCGGCCGACCTCGATCTTGGTGGCCTTCGAGTGGGCGATGATCTCCTTCATCGTCCGCGGGACGTGGCACTGACGGCAAGCGGCGTAGACGGACGCCGCGACGAGCGCGACGATCTTCTTGCCACGCGTCGCCTTGTGCTCGAGCGCGCGGCGGTAGATGTACGTCGCCGACTCCTTGACCTCCCGAGACAGTCCGAGGACCCCGGCGAGCCGGTTCAGTTCCCCGAGCGCGACGACGAGGTTCCGCTGATGGGTGCGGGCCGCCCGAAGCCGGTGATTGAGCTTTCGCAGATGGTAGAACTTCAACGAGGCGTGCCGCGAGAGGGAGTTTCCTTGAAAGTCCCGCGTCGGGACGCCAATCTCGCTGAACAGTCCCTTGTCGGGCATGAGCGGGGAGATGACCGGTCCCCAGCCCCGGGCCTCACGGCCCGTGTCCTCTTTGGAACCGCGCTGCCCGCGGTCGGAAACGAGCGCGGAGGCGTCGACCACGAGGCCGCAGTCGGCGCAAACGATCTCACCCCGCATGTCGTCCCGGGTCAAGTGCGAAGACCCACACTCGGGGCAGGCATCCTGGGGGGGAGCCTCGTCGGAAGCGTTGGATTTGGATGCCTTCGAAGGCCCCTTCGGAGCGTTCGCCACCGTCGAAGACCGGGCCGCGGAGGGGGTGTGTCCCTTCATAGTGACCGTTTAAGCTCATCGGACCACCCGTATATATAGGCTCGTCCCGCTCCTGTCTGCGTTGTTTGTACACCTCCGACACCGTGAGGCGCCCTCGCACGCCCCGAAATCGGCGGCCCGAGCCGGCCATCCCGAACCCGAGCCCCGCAGCCGGTGGCCCGGCTCGGCCACGCCCCTGCTTCGAGCACGGTTTGGGCGTCGCGTGCGTGGCCTAGCTTTCACCGCTCGCGCGCTCCCGCGTGGCCGAGCGTGACCATGGCCCCGATTCGGCCGCTGCCCGCCAGAGGTCGATCCGTCGCGATAATCCCCGGATTCGTGTCGAGCTCGGACGTCAGGCCAACAGGAATGCACCCCGCCCTCGAAGAGCCGTGCCGTTCGAGTCGGCTGGTCCCGACGACGCCGACTGCGCACGGGCGCCGGCATCGTGAGCCCGCGATTCCGTCGATTTTTCGCGTGCCGTGCGACGGCGACTCTCGGGGACCCGCGACCTCTTTAGCGCACGCGCGGAACAAAGGAACGATTCGGACCCGGCCGAGGGTCCGCTCCGACCATGGACCGATACGAACGAGTACCGATCGAGGAGCAGCCGCGCGAGGAGCGCGTGAAAAAGTTCGCGCTCATCGATGAGCCGTACACCCTCGAGCAGGCGGTGCTTGAGGGGCAACGCTGCCTCCAGTGTGCGATGCCCTACTGCGTCCAGGGCTGCCCGATCACGCAGGATTGCAAGGGGTACAATATCCTCATCGGGGAGCGGGATTTCGATGGAGCGGCACGGCTCACACTCCGCGACAACCCGCTCTCCACGGTCCTCTGCAAGACCTGTTACCACTTCTGCGAGGACGATTGCATCATGGCCGGACGGGGCGTCCCGATTGCCATCCGCCACCTCAAGCGCGCGGCCCTCGACTTCGGAAAATCCGACCTCCTCTACGTTCCCTCCAAGCGGCGCGAGGAACGGGTCGCGGTCATCGGCGCCGGCCCGGCCGGCCTGATGGCCGCTTGGGACCTCGCCGTCCGCGGTCACCCCGTGACGGTCTTCGAGCAGGAGCCGTTCCTCGGGGGCCAGGTCAACACGATCCCCCGCTACCACTTGGACGCGGACGACCTCGACACCGACCTCGCCCGCTGGAAGAACCTCGACGTCACGTTCGTCGTCGGCGAGCGCGCCGGGGCCGACCTCTCCCCCAAGAAGCTCCTCACCGACGGCTACGAGGCGGT
>JAKIVT010000026.1 GCA_022750415.1 Thermoplasmata archaeon | reverse complement strand
GTCGTCGACGAGATCATCGCCTGGGTGGAGAAGAACCCCACCGACCTCCTCGTGCTCGGCTCGCGCGGTCTCTCGACGGCGAAGCGGCTTCTGCTCGGCAGCGTCTCGGACGCGGTCAGTCACCACGTGACCTGTCCGGTCTTGATCGCGCGGGCTCCGGCGTCCGCCGGCGGTTGAGCCCAACGAGGATGCGACCGCGCCCTCGCAGGCGGGAACTACGCGGCCACGGGTGCGATCGGCCGATGCCGGATGATCACTCGGGTCGGGCTCGGGAGCTTGTGGGACGCCTTCCGGAGCGCTTCCTTCGCGTCGGCCAGATGCTCCTCCGTCGTGTGGATCGTGAGGAGTTCCATTCCGATCTGGGCCCGCACGGCGTGCGAGACGGGTTTGCCGAAGGCCCCGCGCATGCCGCTCGAGATCCGGTCGGCACCGGCGCCCATCGCCATCTTGTGCTCGCGGAGGATTTGATGCGGGTACCGGCGAATCTTCAGGTGGTACAGGTTCGGCGCGTTCTTTTCCATCACTCGCACCGCGCTGATGCGGGCGGCCTCGAGGGCGGTGTCCCGGACCTGGGCCGCTTCCTCGCAGCCGAGCGAGAGGGAGAGCGGGAACACGGTGCGGAGGTTCCCGGTATCGAATTGGGTGATGCGGCAGACCGGAATGCCACCCATGTACTCCTGCCGAGTGTATACCTGCCCCTCGATCGAGCGGTACATCCGGGCCGGCTTCCGCGTCATGGGACGGCCCCGACTGGGCTGGGGGTTAAAGCGTTTCGGACGTCGGCGGGAGCACCGCCATCTCGACGGCGGAAAGTCGTTCGGCCGCCAAGGTCCGAACCAGTCGCGAGCGCTCGGCGGAGTCGTGGGCCACCGCGAAGATCGCGCGGCCGAACATCGCCTGGCCGGCCGACGCCCCCGTTCGGCGAATTCGGTCCAGCCGGCGACGGAGACCCACTGGGCCCAGCCCGAGCCGGTCGCTGAACAGTTGTGAGGCGGCGAGGAAGCTCGTCGGAGTGGGGCGAGTTCCCAGCTCCCGCAATCCCTCGGCCGCCGCGGCTTCCACCCGGGTAAGGAAGTGCGCGTTCCGGAGAAGGCCGGGCGAGGGAATCGGCGGGCCGACCGTCGCCAAGAAGACCCGGTAGGGGAACCGGCTCCGACGAATCTCCCCCCACGGAGGAATCCCGGGTCGGCGTCGGACCTCGAGGCCGCCGCCGGCGATCGCGGCCACGCCGCCGAGGCCCCCTCCTCCGAACAGGTCCGCGAGATGGGCAATCTCAAGAGCCTTCCTCGGCGAGGTCCCCAAGGCAAGTGCGGATGCCCGTGCGGTCGCGAGTGCGCCGGCAGCGCTCATCCCGAAGCCCTGCCCAATTGGAAGCTGGTGCGTGAGCGTCACGGAAAGCCGACCGCGGAGCTCCGACTTCGTCCGGCGAGCGGCTTCGAGCGAGATCGGGGCGGACGTCGTGGGAGTCGACCGGACGACGACCCGGTCGGGGGCGCCGGGCGTCCAGCGGGCGACAGCCCGGACGCCGAGCTCGAGCACCAATCCCGCCCCGACGGAACCTCGCGCACGCGGGTCCTTCGCTCCCAATCGCGGAGCAAAAACTCCGGTGAGGTGGCCCGGTGCGAACGCCGCCCCGACGGTCGTCGAACCGTCTCGGAGCACTCGCATTCGCGCCACACGAACCGCGACCTCTTATAAGCGGCGGCGCTCTTGAGCGTCGATACAATTGTCGCCGGGTCACCGACGACGAGGATCGGTTCGAAACTGATGGCGGATTCGGATGCGTCGGCATCGTCCGGCGAAGGGTTCGACCGGGTCAGTTTCCTCGAACTCCGCAACAGCCAACTCGCGGAAGCGATCAAGCGGGTCGAGAGCGAGCGGCATTACATGGAGGCGGAGATCCTCCGACTCCAGCGCGAGGTCAAGCGGCTCAAGACCGAACTCGACCGTCTCCGCTACCCCCCGCTCATCGTGGGCAGCGTCCGGGACGTCCTGACCGACGGCCGCGTCGTCGTCAAGTCTTCGACCGGTCCGGATTTCGTCGTCAACTCCGCCGAGACCGTCGAGCACGAGAAGATCACCGTCGGCTCCCGGGTCGCGCTCAACAAGCAGACCCTCGCCGTCATGGGCGTGCTGCCCGCCTCCCTCGACCCGCTCGTGGCCGCGAGCGAGATTGTCGACAAGCCCTCGGTCACCTACGCCGACATCGGGGGGCTCACCGACCAGGTTCGGGAGATCCGCGAGGCCGTCGAATACCCGCTCCTCCGCTCCGACCTGTACAAGCGGGTCGGTGTCGACCCGCCGAAGGGAGTCCTCCTGATTGGATCACCCGGAACCGGGAAGACGATGATCGCGAAGGCGGTCGCCCACCACACCAACGCCACCTTCGTTCGGCTGGTCGGGAGCGAGCTCGTCCAGAAGTACATCGGCGAGGGGGCCCGGCTCGTCCGTGAGCTGTTCCAGCTCGCGCGGGAGAAGGCGCCCACCATCATCTTCATCGACGAGGTCGACTCGATCGGGGCGAAGCGCCTCGAGGTCGCCACCAGCGGCGACCGCGAGGTCCAGCGGACCCTGATGCAGCTTCTCGCGGAGATGGACGGGTTCGAGCCGCTCTCCAACGTCAAGATCATCGCGGCGACGAACCGCCCGGACATCCTCGACGAGGCCCTCCTGCGGCCCGGCCGATTCGACCGGATCATCGAGGTGCCGGTCCCAGCCTACCTGGGTCGAGTCGAGATCTTCAAGATCCACTCCCGCGGCATGGCACTGAAGGAGGCGATCGACTTCGAGTCGCTCGCGGCCCGGTGCGAGGGCGCGACGGGAGCCGACATCCGGGCGATCTGCACGGAAGCCGGCATGTGGGCGATCCGGGAAGAGCGCGAGACGGTCTCCATCGTCGACTTCGACCGGGCGGTCGAGAAGGTCATCGGCGAGGAAGAACTCCACAAGGAGTCCGTCACCATGTTTGCCTGAGACGGGCCCCGCCCGCCTTCCCAGCACGACTCGCCTAACGCACTTGGTGTCTGGCGGAGCGCGGGGCCGATATCCGCCGGCGCGGTGGGTCTGAAATAGCGACGTGCCTTCGACGGTCGCGGAGGTGGAAGACGATGTGCGATACGTGCGGGTGCAACGAGAAGAGCGACGAAAAGAAAAAGCCGTAAATTCCACGCCGGGGCGAGGGCCCGAGCGGGTTCCCGCCCCTACGCAGGTTGCAGGACGAGGCGTCCGGCCACCCGGGGTCCGGGCGCCGCCGAGAGGTCGGCCAAGATGGCCGTGTCCCCGGGAGCGAAGGCAACCGGTCGGTCCGTCGTGACCCGGATCGGGCCGGGAGCTTTGCCGGACGTCACGGTCGCCGGGACGAACTGCAATCCAACGAGAAGGTTGCCGACGAGTCCTTCCGAGATTTCGCCCTTGTAGTACCGGCACCGTTTGTCGACCTTCGCGTCGATCTCGGTCGCAGTTTGGAGCGTACCCTCGGGGGCGAGGACCTGGCCGCGGGACAACTCGTCGGCGTCCACGCCCTTCACTGCGACGCCCACGCGCTCGCCGAACTCGGCGCTCTTCACGTCCACGTCGTGCACTTGGAGGGAGCGGATCTCGACGAGCTTCTCGGTCGGGTACAGCCGAAGCTTGTCGTGGGCGGTCAGGGTCCCCCGCCGAACGACGCCCAGGGCGACCGCGCCGACCCCCTTCACGGGGAAGGCGTGGTCGAGACGCACGAGCGGGGTCCCCGGCGATTCTCCCGACGTCCATCCGTCGATCGTCGCCCGAAGCTTCGGATAGTCGAGGGGCATCGCCGGCGCGGTCTCGAGGCGAGTGCCCTTGAACGCCTTCCGGAGTTCAGTCTCTCCGACCCCTGGTGCGAGGACCATGTCGACGGGCGTGTCGAACAGGTCGACGACCGCTGCCGTTTCGGCGATCTCCCGGCCGATCGCGTCCACGATGAAGACGGTCCGGTCGGCCATCGCGAGCGCGAACAGCAACGAGGCGAACTTCTCAGGGAACTGCGTCGGTTCGATGAGGGTCACGGCGTGGCCGTCGCGAACGGCGTTGAACAGGGTCACGTCGGAGGCGGTGCCCTTCTTCCCGAGCTCCTTCGCCTGGTCCCGGGCCCCGACGACGGCGACGGTCACGGCGGTCGACACGGTTCCTACTCCCCCGCCTTCGGCGTCGTGGCGACCAGCCGGACCTCTTGGCCTCGCGCCTCGACGCTGACCCGGGACCCGTCGGCGATCTCCCCCGCGAGGAGTCGGACCGTCAGCGGGTCGAGGACGAGCCGCTGAATGGTCCGCTTCAGGGGACGGGCGCCGAACTCCGGGTCGAATCCCTCCGCGGCGAGGAGCTTCCGGGCCCCGTCGGTCGTCCGGATCTCGACGCGCCGGTCCCGGAGCCTCGCCTGGATGAGGGCGATCTGCAGGTCGACGATCTTCTCAATCTCCGCCTCATTGAGCGTCCGGAAGACGACCACGTCGTCGAGCCGGTTGAGGAACTCCGGCCGGAAGAATGTCCGCAACGCCCCCTCGATCGCGGTCTTTCGGGCCTCGTCGGTCTTCGCCGCCGCGAGGAGCTCGGTGCCGAGATTGCTCGTCATGATGACGAGGGCGTTGCGGAAATCGACCGTGCGTCCCTGGCCATCGGTCAGCCGACCGTCATCGAGGAGCTGCAGGAGCACGTTGACGATGTCGGGGTGGGCCTTCTCGATCTCGTCGAACAGGATGACCGTGTAGGGGTGGAGTCGAACGGCCTCGGTGAGCTGTCCCCCCTCCTCGTAGCCGACGTACCCCGGCGGCGCTCCAATGAGCCGCGCGACGGTGTGTTTCTCCATGTACTCGCTCATGTCGATGCGGACGAGCGCGCGCTCGGAGTGGAAGAGGAACCCCGCGAGCGCCTTCGCGAGCTCGGTCTTTCCGACGCCCGTCGGGCCCACGAACAGGAACGCCCCCATCGGTCGGTTCGGGTCGGCGAGCCCGCTCCGCGAACGTCGGACCGCGGCCGCGACGGCGCGGATCGCCTCGTCCTGGCCGACCACCCGCTTCTGCAGCTCTTGCTCCATCTCGAGGAGCCGCTTGGTTTCCGTCTCGAGCATGCGGCTGACGGGAACGCCGCTCCACTTCCCCACGACGAGCGCGATGTCCTCCTCGTCGACCTCCTCCCGCAGGAGGGTGTCGTCGTCCGACTTCTGCAGCGTTTTCGCCTTCTCGTCGAGCTCCCGCTGGAGCGCCGGGACGGTGCCGTAGCGGAGCCGCGCGGCCGACTCGAGGTTCCCGGACCGCTCGGCCGCTTCTTCTTCCGCCTTCATCACGTCGAGTCGCTGACGGAGCGTTCGGACCGCCTCGACGGCGTCTTTCTCCCGCTTCCAGCGCGCGGTCAGCGCGGTCTCGCGCTCTTTGAGATTCGCGAGTTCCTTTTCGAGCTTCTTCAGTCGGTCGGCGGACGCCGCATCCTTCTCCCGCGCCAGCGCGGCCCGCTCGATCTCCAACTGGCGAACCCGACGGGCCAGCTGGTCGAGCTCGGGAGGACGCGAGTCGAGGGCGAGTCGGACCATGGAGGCCGCTTCGTCGACGGCGTCGATCGCCTTGTCGGGAAGGTGGCGGTCCGAGATGTAGCGCGCCGTGAGGGTGGCCGCCGCGACGAGGGCGGCGTCGTGGATGACGACGCCGTGGTGCAATTCGTACCGCTCCTTGAGGCCCCGGAGGATCGAGATCGTGTCCTCCACGCTGGGCTCCGCCACGACCACCGGCTGGAATCGACGCTCGAGCGCCGCGTCCTTCTCGATGTACTTGCGGTACTCCTGGATCGTCGTCGCGCCGATGCAGTGCAGGGTTCCGCGGGCCAGCGCCGGCTTGAGGATGTTGGAGGCGTCGAGGGCGCCTCCTTCGGTCGCCCCGGCGTGGACGAGCGTGTGGAGTTCGTCGATGAACAGGACGACTTTCCCCTCCGCCAGCTCGACCTCCTTGAGCACCGCCTTGAGTCGCTCCTCGAACTCGCCGCGGAACTTCGCTCCGGCCAAGAGTCCTCCGAGGTCGAGGGCCAGGATCCGCTTCTCCTTCAGGGAGTCCGGAACGTCCTTCGTCGCGATCCGGAGAGCGAGCCCTTCGACGATCGCGGTCTTGCCGACGCCCGGGTCCCCGATCAGAACCGGGTTGTTCTTGGTCCGCCGCGATAGGATTTGGATGACCCGACGGATCTCGTCGTCCCGCCCGATGACCGGGTCGAGCTTGCGGGCGCGGGCCAGGGCCGTCAGGTCGCGAGAGTACTTTTCGAGCGTCTTGTACTGGGCGTCGTCTTGACGACTTTCGACGGAGCCGGCCATGCCCCGCAACGCCTTCAGCGCCTCCGCGATGCCGGCTTTTCGGACCCCCGCGTCCGCCAGGATCTCGCGCGCCTCCGAGGGTGTCGAAGCGATGCCCGTGAGGAGTTGCTCGGCGCTCGTGTACCGGTCCTTCCGCTTCGCCGCCTCGGCTTCCGCCGCCTCGATGGCCGCGGTCAGCGGTCGGGAAATGTACTGCTCGGAGGCGGCCACGTGGTCCGCGGTGGGGAGGGTGGCGAGGTGCTCCTCGAGCTTCGCCGAGATCTTCGCCGGGTCCGCGTGCAGTTGGCGGACGATCTCCGCCGCGGGCCCGGTCTCCTCCGAGAGCAGGGACAGGAGCATGTGCTCCGGCTCCACGGAGAGGTGCCGGAGCTCGGCGGCGCGCGCGAACGCGCGCTCGAGGGCGGCCCGGCCGGCGTCGGTGAGTTTGTCGAGATGCATCGCGGGGCCGCTCTACCGGGAGTAGTAATATAAGACGACCGCCGGTCCGACGGTGACTGTGGCCGCCGTCGAGGTGGAACTCGCGGGAATCCGGCTGCGGAACCCGTTCCTCCTCGCCTCGGGGATCTGGGGCGAGAGCGGCGAGTCGTTGAAGGGAGCGTTCGACGCCGGCGCCGGCGGCGTCATCACCAAGTCGATCGGGGCCGAACCGCGGGACGGGTATCCGAACCCGACGATCGAAGCGTACGACACCTGGGGCATGCTCAACGCGATGGGACTGCCGAATCCCGGGATCGAGGAATATCCCCGGGAGATCGCCGTGGCGCTCTCCGCCGGTGTCCCGACCATCGGCTCGGTCTTTGCCGGTGATGCGGACTCGTTCGCGGACGTCGCGAAGCGGATGGCCGCCACGGGCGTCCTCGCCCTCGAACTCAACCTGTCCTGCCCCCACGCGAAGGGGCTCGGCTCCGAGGTCGGGTCCGACCCGGCGGAAGTCGAACGAGTCGTCCGGGCCGTCGTCTGCGCAGTCTCGGTTCCGGTGATCGCGAAGATCACCCCGAACACCGCCGACCCGGTCGCCCTCGGCCTCGCCGCGGAGCGCGGCGGCGCGGCGGCGATCAGCGCCATCAACACGCTGCGCGCGCTCGCGATCGACCTCACGCTCCGGCGACCCGTGCTCGCCCACGGCCTCGGCGGCCTCAGCGGAGCCGCGATCAAGCCCGTCGGCGTGGCAATCGTTTGGCAGCTCTACGAAGCGCTCCGCATCCCCATCGTTGGTGTGGGAGGAATCCGAACCGCCGACGACGCGATCGAATACGCGCTCGCCGGAGCCCGGGCCGTCGAGGTCGGGACCGCTGTCGCCTTCGGTGGGATCGGGGTGTTCGGTCGGCTCGCGAGCGAGCTCCCACTCCGGCTCGACGCGCTGGGATTCTCCTCGTGGGCCGCCGCCGTCGGCGCGGCGCACCCGAGGTCGGCGTCGGCCGGGCGAACCGCTTAACCCTCGCTTCGATACGCCGGCCCCGTGCGGACCGTCGTCCCCGTCGTCGAGCGGGTCGTCGAGACCCCTTCCACGATCACGCTCCGGTTCGACGACCCCCGAACTGCCCGCCCGGGGCAGTTCGTCATGCTCTGGATTCCCGGGGACGACGAGTTGCCGATGTCCCTCGCCTACGTCGGAGCACGAAAGGGAGTCACGGTCAAGGCGATGGGTTCGACGAGTCGCCACATCCTCGACATTCCGGTCGGAGCTCCGGTCGGAATTCGCGGACCCTACGGTACGAGCTTCGACGTTTCCCCCGGCCGGATTCTCCTCGTTGGCGGAGGGTCGGGAACCGCCGTGCTCGCCCCCGCGGCGGAGGCGGCGCTGGCCAACGGCTCGACGGTCACGGCGGCGCTCGGCGCCACGACACGCGCCGAGTTGCTGTTCGAGCAACGGCTCCGCTCGGCCGGGGCGTCGATCGCGATCGCGACCGACGATGGCTCGGCCGGCGAGCGCGGGTACGTTACGAAACTGGTCGAGGGACTCCTCGCCGAAAACGAGTTCGACGTTGTGTGGACGTGCGGACCGGAAGTGATGATGCAGAAGGTCATCGCCGCCGCTCGCCCGAAGCACGTCGAGGTCGTGTGCTCCGTGGAACGGCACATGAAGTGCGCGCTCGGGATGTGCGACGCCTGCTCGCTCGGACCGTACCATGTGTGCGTGGACGGGCCGGTGTTTCCGGCCGACCGGATCGCGTCGCTCCCCGAATTTGGCCGGTCGAAGCGCGCTCCCTCCGGCCGCTCCGTGCCGGCATGACAGACCGTCTCCGCCGAAAAATCGGGACCCGCGAAGGGTTTTGAGGAACGGCCGCTACCGAAGTCCATGCGAAAGGGCTTGGTCATCGTCGGCATCGTGTTGCTGGTCCTCGGCGTGCTGGCCGCGGGCCTGACGTTCCAGCAGAGCAGTTCGGTCGCCGTTCCAGTCTCCCCCAACGCCGTGGCTGCCACGCTCAACACGGTCATCGACGGGACCATGACGGTCTCCTGGTCGGGCGGAACTTCGGGCGAGACGTTCAGCGTCTACGACTGCCCCGCCGCCAACTGCCAGAACGCCGGGAATCCCATCGCCACCGGCCACGGAGGCTCGGGTTCCCTTTCGTTCGCGGTCGCCTCGGGCGGGACCTACGGGTTCTCCGTTAGCGGTGGACCCTCGGTCAACGCCACCGTCCAGACGGACGGGTTCGTCATTCTGACGTTCGTCGGGATTATCCTGGCCGCCATCGGAAGCTTCCTGCTCGTCGTCGGGATCGTCGGAAAGCCCCGCACGCGCGCCGCCCCGGCCGAGGTCGCGCCGGCGGCCGAACCGGCCCCCCCGTCCTTCGCCGGAGAAACCGCCGGGCAAACTTGGGTCGCCGGTCCCCGCGGGCCGGAGACGATCATGAAGGCCCGTGTCGAGGCGGAGCAACCGGCGCAGGGAAGCCAGCAGTACATCAAGTGCGCCTCGTGTGGCACGATGAACGAGCCGTGGCTCCACAACTGCCGATGGTGCCAGCGCGCGCTCGAGTCGACGTCGTCGACCTGAGCGAACCCTCCCACCAGAACGGCTGGCCGGGAGGGGGCGTTCTCCCCTCGCCGCGTCGCGACGGCGTGCCGTTTCCCGGCCCCTTTTGGATAGACTTTATCCCTCGACCCCGCTCCCCCTCGCGGTGCGAACCTTGAAAGTTATCGTGGTGAGCGGAGGCGTAATCTCCGGCCTCGGGAAGGGGATCACCACTTCGTCCCTCGGTCGCCTCCTCAAGGCGCGCGGGATCGCCGTCACGATCCTGAAGGTCGACCCGTATCTCAACGTCGACGCGGGGACGATGAACCCGTACCAGCACGGCGAGGTGTTCGTGCTCGACGACGGGACCGAGGCCGACCTCGACCTCGGCAACTACGAGCGATTCCTCGACCAGAGCCTCGTCGGGACGCACAACCTCACCACCGGCAAGGTCTACCGCACCGTCATCGAGAAGGAGCGCCGGGGCGACTACCTCGGCAACACCGTTCAAATTATCCCGCACATCACCGGCGAGATCAAGCGGGGGATCCGGGAGGTCTTCCAGACCTCCGGGGCCGACGTCGTGCTGGTGGAGGTCGGCGGGACGGTCGGCGACATCGAGTCGATGCCGTTCCTCGAAGCGCTCCGGGAACTCTCCTACGAGCTTGGCGAGGGGCACATGGCGTTCGTCCACACGACGCTCGTCCCCGTGGTCGGGCCGGTCGGCGAAGCGAAGACGAAGCCGACGCAACACTCGGTGCGCGAACTCCGAGCAATCGGGATCCGACCGACGATGATCATCGCGCGAGGTCCGGCGCCGCTCGCCCCGGAGATCAAGGCGAAGATCTCCCTGTTCTGCGACGTGACCCCGGAGGCGGTCATCTCGGTACCGGACCAGTCGACGATCTATGAGGTCCCGCTCGTCCTCGAGGCGCAGGGCGTCGGCCAGCAGCTGACCAAGCTTCTCGGACTTCCGGACCGGGAACCGGACTACACGGCGTGGAAGGAGTTCCTGGCGACCTACCGACGGGATTCGTCCGAGATTCGTGTAGCGGTCGTCGGAAAGTACACGGACCTACGCGACGCCTACCTCTCGCACATCGAAGCGTTCCACCACGTCCAGGGGCGGCTCGGCGTGACGATCCACCTCGACTGGTACGACGCGGAAGACCTTCCGAGGGACCCGGCGGCCCTCGCCCGGGTGAGCCGGGCGGACGCCATCCTCGTCCCCGGCGGCTTCGGCGCTCGCGGCGTCGAGGGAAAGGTCCTCGCCATCTCCGCCGCGCGCGAGACCGGGATTCCGTTCCTCGGCGTCTGCTACGGATTCCAGATGGCCGCGGTCGAGTTCGCCCGGAACGTCCTCGCCCTGCCGCAGGCGAACACGACCGAGGTGGAGCCGGCGACGCCGGACCCTGTGGTCTGCCTCCTGGAGGACCAGAAGACCCTCGCGACGCTGGGAGGCACGATGCGGCTCGGGGCCCTGAAGGTCTCGCTGACCGAGGATTCTCGGATCGCCCAGATCTATGGGCGCACGGAAGTCTCCGAGCGCCACCGGCATCGGTACGAGGTCAACCCGGCCTACCTCAACCGGTTCCGCGAGCACGGTCTCCGGGCGACGGGCCGATCCCCCGACGGCCGCGTCGAGGTGTTCGAGCTGGCGGACCATCCGTTCTTCTTCGGGGTGCAGTACCACCCGGAGTTCCTCTCCCGACCCGAGGCCCCCCACCCGCTCTATCTGGAGCTCGTGAAGGCGGCGCTCGCGCGCAAGGGGGTGCCGGCCGATGTTGCCCCAGCGCCGGCTCGCGCGTGAGCTCCGGTCGCTGGACGGCGTGACCGTCCGGATCGCGGGCCATCTCGAGGATTATCGCGCGCTCGGCGGCGTCGCCTTCGCGCTCGTGCGCGACGGGTCCGGAACGACCCAGGTCACGCTGAAGAAAGGGGTCGCCGACCCGGCCCTGTTCGACCTGTTCCAAGCCACCTCCCGGGAGTCCGTGGTCGAGGTCGAAGGAGTCGCGCGCAAGTCGGAGAAGTCGAACCGGGGCGTCGAACTGTTCCCCACGTCCGCGCACATCGTGACCGTCGCCGAGGTTCCGTTGCCCCTCGGGGTCGTCGACAAGGTCGGCGCCGACCTCGACACGCGGCTCAACCACCGGGTTCTCGACCTCCGGAAGCCCGCCAACCGGGCGATCTTCGAGCTCCGGGGCGCGGTCCTCGAGGGGTTCCGGATCGCCTTCCGCGCGCTCGGCTTCACCGAAGTGGAGACGCCGAAGATCCTCCGTCAGGGAGCGGAGGGCGGCGCCACGCTGTTCCAGCTCGACTACTTCGGCGAGCGGGCGTACCTCGCACAGAGCCCGCAACTCTACAAGCAGATGCTGATGGCGGCCGACTTCGAGCGGGTGTTCGAGATCGGCCCGGTGTTCCGGGCCGAGCCATCGGACACGGTCCGGCACATCACCGAGATCGCCATGCTCGATGGGGAGATGGCGTTCATCGACTCGGCGGAGGACCTTCGCGTCACGCTCGAGGAGGCGGTCTGCCGGACCATTGCGCACGCGCGGACGCTTCTCACCGAGACCGGGAACCCTCTCGTCCCGCGACTTACCGACCCGCCGCGCCCGTTCCCCCGGATCCCGTTCGCGACCGTCTCCGAGTGGCTCGGCCGTCCGGGCTCGGAGCAAGACCTTGGCACGGACGACGAGAAGCGGCTCGGGGAGATCGTCCTGCAGAAGCTCGGCGTCCCGTTGTACTACATCACCGACTTCCCGACGTCGATCAAGGCATCGACGTTCTACGCCCGGCGGCAGGACGACCACCCGGAGCTCACGGAGTACTTCGACCTCGATTTCTCCGGACTCGAGATGGCGAGCGGGGGCCCTCGAGAGCACCGGCTCGACCGCCTTACCGCCAACATCCGCTCCGCGGGCCTCGACCCGGCCTCGTTCCCCGGCTACCTCGAGGCGTTCCGGTATGGCATGCCCCCTCACGGGGGTTGGGGGTTCGGAATCGACCGGTTCACCCAGGCGCTCGCAGGGGTCCCCAATATCCGTGAGGTGCGCCTCTTCCCTCGCGACCGCTATCGGCTGGAGCCGTAGGAGGTCGCATGGTAACGGCGGCTCGCACTCTCGTGGAACGGGTCGACCTGGTGGCCCGGTGGGCCGCCGTTCTCGAGGAGGGCGACTTCCGCCCCCGGATCTTGGAACTCGCCGACCGGTTCCCGGAGGAGCGGTCGCTCGAGGTCCCGTTCTCGGCCATTGAAATGTCGGACACCGCCCTCGCGGACCTTCTTTTGGAGCGACCGGAGGAAGTGATCGCCGCCGGGATCCGCTCGATCCGGGAGCTGATTCCCGCCGCCGGGCCGGAGACCGAAGGGCTCCGGATGCGGGTCATCGGGCTTCCGTCGACCGCGCGCCGCCAGATCCGGATGATCCGGGAGGCCGACCTCAACCAGTTCGTCGCCCTCGACGGGATCGTCCGCAAAGCGACCGAGGTCCGCCCGCAGATCCGTGAAGCGGTCTTTTCGTGCCTGGCGTGCCGGGCCGAGATTCGAGAACCCCAGGACGACGGTTCGACGGTGTTCCGGGAGCCTCTCGAATGCCCGACGTCCCAGGGTGGGTGCGGCAAGCCGGCCGGCCGGACGCGCTTCCGGCTGATGCCAGAGAAGTCGACGTACATCGACTCCCAGCGGATCGAGGTCCAGGAGAACCCCGAGACCCTGAAGGGGGGCGCCCACCCGCAGGGTCTCGCCGTTCTGCTCACCGAGGACCTCACCGGGCGAGTGATCCCGGGGAACCGGGTGGTCGTCAGCGGGACGCTGAAGAGCATGCAGCGGGCGACCGCCTCGCGCGCCGGGATCGTCCGAAGCACGACGTTCGACCTGATGCTCCATGGCAACTCCCTCGAGTACAAGCAGCGGGAGTACGACGAGATCGAGATCACCGAGGCGGAGGAGAAGACGATCCTGGCCTTCCGGGACGATCCGACCGTCGTCGACAAGGTCGTTCTCTCGCTCGCTCCGACCATCAAGGGGATGGAGGAGGAGAAGGAGGCGATCGCCCTCCAACTGTTCGGCGGAGTCGAGAAGCGCCACGCCGACGGGATCCGGATCCGGGGCGACATCCACGTGCTCCTCGTCGGCGACCCGGGTACGGCGAAGAGCCAGTTGCTCCGCTACATCGCCGATGTCGCCCCCCGTGGCATCTACACGAGCGGCAAGGGCGCGACCGCGGCGGGACTCACGGCCGCGGCGGTGAAGGACGACTTCGCCGGCGGCCGGTGGGTCCTCGAGGCGGGCATGCTCGTCCTCGCCGACGGCGGGATGGCCATCGTCGACGAGCTCGACAAGATGACGCCCGAGGACCGGTCGGCGATGCACGAGGCGTTAGAGCAGCAGACGGTCAGCATCGCGAAGGCCGGCATCACGGCCACCTTGAACGCCCGCTGCCCTGTCCTCGCCGCGGCGAACCCGAAGTGGGGACGGTTCAACCCCGACAAGGGGATCGCCGAGCAGCTCGACCTGCCCCCCACCCTGCTTTCCCGGTTCGATGTGATCTACTCGATCAAGGACCGACCGGAGGAGAAGCGGGACCGGTTCCTCGCGAACCGGATCCTTCTCTCCCACCAGCAGGGGGCTGCGATGGCGGCCATGACGAAGGACAGCCCGCTCCCGCCCTGGGAGGGGGCGCCGTTCCCGCCGGACCTCCTGCGGAAGTACATCGCCTATGCCCGCCGGAACATCCGGCCGGTCCTCTCGAACGATTCCCTGAAGATCCTCGAGGACTTCTACGTCCGCGTCCGCAAGCAGGGCGAGGAGCCGGATGCCCCGGTCCCGATCACCGCCCGTCAGTTGGAAGCGCTCGTCCGCCTCAGCGAGGCGGCCGCGCGCGCCCGGCTTTCGAACATCGTGAGCATCGAGGATGCCCACCGGGCGACCCGGATCGTCGAGGGATTCCTCGCCCGCGTGACGACCACGGAGGGGAAGATGGACATCGACGCCATCGCGACCGGCGTCACCCACAACCAACGCGAACGGGTGGAGCGGCTCCAGGAGCTGATGCGAGAGCTGCAGGAGGCGGGCGGCGGGACCTTCGACCTCGGCATGCTCCACAGCGAGGCGGAACGCCGGGGCATCGCCCCCAACCGTGTCGACGCCCTGTTCTCGATGCTCCGGAACCAGGGCGAGATCGCCGAGACCCGACCCGGACGCTGGCAGCTGATCCGGTTCTAGGTTCGCGACCCCGTCCGGATCGGGCTCTTCCGGGCCGCCGGCAGTCCTGATATCCCCTTTCGGGCATCGATTCTGGGGGGCTCGGGAATGCCGGGGGAGATTGTCATGCGGGTGCACCGCATTCGCGCCGAGGTCGTCGTCGCGGCGTGCGACGCCGAGCTGATCGGCAAGGAGCTCCCCGTCGGAAAGTCCGGTCGGACGGTCACGATCACGTCGTACTTCTACGGCGAGCGGCCGGTATCGGAGGAAGAGCTGGTCTGGGCGCTCCAGCACGCCACCACGGCGAACCTGCTCGGCCCGCGGGTGCTCGCGATCGCCCGCGAAGGGGGCTTCGTCGGGCCCGACGGGACGGGGAAGCTGGGTGGAGTTCCTCACGCGGAGATCTTCGCCATGTCGTCCGACTGAGCGGGTAGGCCGAAGTCCATGTCCCAAGAGTTCTGCGTCGTCTGCGGTCGCAGCGACGTTCCGGTCGTCGAGGGGGTCTGCGCCGACTGCGCCGCGAAGCGCACCGCTCTCGTTCGGGTCGAAGGGCGACCGGTAGTCGTGCTCTGTCCGACGTGCGGCGCCCGAAAGGTCGGCCAATCGTGGGAGCGGCAAGGGGCCTCGACCCTGCTGACTCCGGAGGACCTCACGCCGCTCCTGGTCATTCACCCGGAAGCGGGTTTGCGGAAGGTCCGCTGGACGGAGGGCGGGCTCAACCCCCTGATCCGCCAGTTGGAGGCGTCGGTCGACGTCGTCTTCCGTGGCGCGCAGCGCACCGAAACGATCCCGTTCGAGGTGAAGATCGAGCACCGGACCTGCCTCGACTGCAGCCGCCGGTCCGGCCACTTCTTCACGGCGGTGATCCAGCTGCGCGCCTCCCTCGATGACCCTCGGGAGAAATCGCCAGCGCTCCGGGCCCGGCTCGAGGAGCAGTTCGACTCCATGATGGGCGAGGCGAGCAAGTCCGCGAAGGCGGCGCTCTCCTGGAAGGAGGAGAAGCCCGAGGGCTGGGATCTGTACCTCACCGATACCCTCGCCGCTCGCTCCCTCGCCCGCCTCGGGAAGGTCCGGCTCCGTGGCACACTCAAGGAATCGGCGACCCTGTGGGGACGAAAGGGTGGCCAGGACATCTACCGGGTGACGTTCTGTTTGCGGGTCCCGGTCGGCGGAGGCGTCGTCCGGCCGTCGGCGGCGGAGCGGCTGGAACGGCAGGCTTAAAAGGCGTACTCCCCTCGCAACCGTCGACAGGAGCGAATCCGGTCGATGATGAAGAAAAGCGGTCTCCTTCGGCGCCACCACGGCAACGACACACTCGAGGAAGGGTCGTTCCTCGACCTCGGAACGATGGGTTTCGAGGAGGAAGCCGGCCCCGGTACGAAGGGTACGATTCGCCTTGCCGAGATCCTCCGGTTCGAGGACCTGCACCAAGTCTCCAAGCTCGCCTACCAGGGCGACATCGTGATGATCGACTACACGTCGATCGCCAACGACCAGAGCGCGGTGCGGCGCATGAGCGTCGACCTCAAGAACGTCGCGAAGGACGTGAACGGGGACGTGGCGGGGATCGCGAAGAACCTCCTGGCCCTGACTCCGGCCGGCGTCCGGATCGACCGCCAGAAGATCCGACCGTCGTTCTAGGCACGGTCCTGTCCCTGTGAAGCTCGCCCTCGACAAGAGGGACGTCACCCTAGGCTCCCTCGACGCATCGATCTCCGGCGTCTTCCAGCGGGCCGAAAAGGACGATGCGTTCCCGAGGACGTTCGCCCGCGAAGACGCGGCGACCGACGGCCTGCTGAAGGCCGCGTGGGATCGCCGGGAGATCCGGGGCCGGAAGAAGGAGATCACGGTCGTCCACCGACCCGACGGCAAAGGACGGGTCGTCTTGGTCGGACTCGGCACGAGGACGGCGGCGAACCACGAGACCGCGCGACGGGCGGCCGCCGAAGCCGTTCGGGCGCTGCGGGGGAAGGGAGCTCGGACCGTGGGGTTCCGGCTCGCGTCGTTCGTCACCGAGCAGGTTGGCTCGGAGGCGGCGTTCGAGGCGTTGCTCGAGGGAGCGGCCCTCGGCGGTTACGAATTCTTGCGCTACAAGACCAAGACCGACGGAGGGGTCGAGGAGGCAGTGGTGTTCCTCGGCGAGGAGCACCAGCGCGAAGAGGCGGGCCTCAAGCGGCACCTCGAGCGGACGGTCGTCCTCACCGAGACGGTGGTCTGGACCCGCGACCTCGCCAACCTCCCGGCCGATACCGCGTCTCCCGCCCGGCTCGCCGACGAGGCGGTCCGCCTCGGCAAGGAACTCGACTTCAAGGTCCAAGTCTTCGACGAGAAGAAGCTCGCCGAGTTGAAGTGCGGCGGCCTGCTCGCCGTCGGCGGCGGCTCCACGACCCACCCACCGCGGATGGTCGTTATCGAATACCCCGGCGCGGGGCGCACGGGGAAGACCATCGCCATCGTGGGCAAGGGGATCACGTTCGATTCGGGGGGCCTCTCGATCAAGCCCGCGGCCACCATGTCGGAGATGAAGTTCGACAAGTCCGGCGCGGTCGCGGTCCTCGGAATCCTCCGGGCGGCGGCGCTCCGGAAGGTCGCGCCGCGGATCGTGGGCATCCTCTGCTGCGCCGAAAACGTCCCGAGCGGCACCTCGTACCGACCGGGGGACATCGTCCGGGCGTACGACGGCCACACCATGGAGATCCTGAATACCGACGCCGAGGGGCGCGTCGTCCTCGCCGACGGTCTCGGCTACGCCGTCGACAAGTACCATCCCGACGAGATCATTGACCTCGCCACGTTGACCGGGGCTCAGGTGGTCGCCCTGGGCGACGACACGGGCGGCCTCGTGAGCAACGACGACAAGCTCGCGAACCTGCTCCTCGAAGCGTCGGCCCGTTCCGGCGAACCGTTCTGGCGCATGCCCCTGACCGACTACCACCGCGAGCTGGTCAAGAGCGACATCGCCGATGTGCGCAACCACACGGAACTGACCGTCGCCGGGATGCTGACCGCCTCGGCGTTCCTCGAAACGTTCGTGGGGGCCACGCCGTGGGCGCACCTCGACATCGCGGGCGCTTCCTGGACCACCCCCTCGACCCGGAAGTGGCAGCCGGCGTACCAGAACCCCGGCGCGACCGGCTTCGGCGTTCGGACCGTTGTCGGCTACCTGGAAGGGCGTTAGGCCGGTCCGCGGCGGTCCTGCACGGACCCTGGGTCAGCGGTCCCACGCGGTCGGGTCCTTAGGCGGCGGCTGGGAGGCCCGGTCCTCCTCGGCGAGGAAGGTTTGGGCACTCCGCTCGGATGTGTCCTCGTCGGTGAGGTCGTCGATGAGTTCGTTCCGCGGCATCCACCAATCGAACCCGATCCGATACTGGACCCATGCGAGGAGGGCCACGAAGAAGAGAGTCCCGATCAGAAGTCCGGTGAACGGCATTCCGTAGTAGGACCCGATAGCGATCGGGCCCAACAGCGCCGCCGCCGGAACGATGGCGAAGAACAGGTACCAACCGATTCGCGGAAGGTCCATCGGCCTACGAATAGCTCGCTGCCGAACAAAGGTTTCGAGCCGCGCCGCCGGCGCACTCCGGCGCCAAGCCCAGCGGCGCTGAGCCTGGTCAGTTGTTCTCGACGATGGTGACCGACTCGCCGCCGTGGCGGGTCGCGCGGGGCCGAACCTCGCAGAACAGGGGTGTGTGGTAGCCGCCGCCGGTCACGAGCGCCACGCCGACGGGGAGCGATTGGATCATCTCGGTCATACCTTCGGTCAACCCCTCGATCGACTGCGCGATCGCCTTCAGATCGAGCGGGTTCGTCACCTGCAAGATCAATTGCGTGTTGCACTGCGAGAGCACGGACTTGTCGATCCGGGCGGCCCGCTGCGTGACGACGCAGAGCCCGAGGCCGAACTTTCGGCCCTCACTGGCGATGTTCTTCAGGATTCGCGAGCAGGTCGCCGTCCCCTGCTGCGGGGCGTAG
>JAKIVT010000025.1 GCA_022750415.1 Thermoplasmata archaeon | reverse complement strand
CTACGAGGTGATCGAGCCGCCGCTGTCCGAGATCGAGAAAGAGCTCCTCGAACGCCTCAAGGTCCTCCTCGTCGACCAGTTCGAGCCGCTCCCCGAGCTCGACATCGATACGAAGCGCCGCGAGCTCCGCCGGATGGTCGACGACCAGTTCCAGGCCTGGGAGATCTCCCCGAGCCAGACGACGAAGGGCCGGATCGTCTACTACCTCGAGAGGAACTTCATCGGCTACGGGATCGTCGACGTGCCGATGACCGACAGCGAGGTCGAGGACATCAGCTGCGACGGGGTCGGCATCCCGCTGTACATCTACCACCGGAAGTACGGCTCGATCCGCTCGAGCCTCAAGTTCGCCGATTCGTTGACCCTCGACGACTACGTGGTCTGGCTCGCGCAACGTTCGGGGAAGCACATCTCCGTCGCGAGCCCGATGCTCGACGCGACGGTCCCGGACGGCTCCCGTCTCCAGGCGACGCTCGGCATGCACGTGACGAAGCGGGGGAGCTCGTTCACGATCCGGCGGTTCCGGGACAACCCGTTCACCCCGGTCGACCTGCTGAAGTTCCGGACGATGAGCCCGGACATGATGGCGTACCTCTGGATCGCCATCGAGAGCGGACAGTCGATGATGGTCTGCGGGGGTACGGCGTCCGGGAAGACGACCACCCTCAACGCGACGCTCCTATTCATCCCGCCCCAGATGAAGATCGTCTCGATCGAGGACACCCGGGAGCTGAACCTCCCACACGAGAACTGGGTGCCGTCGCTCACGCGCGCCGGGTTCGGCGCGAAGAACCTGGTCAGCGGCAAGGCCCCCGGGGAGATCGACATGTTCGACCTTCTCGCCGCCGCGCTCCGTCAGCGCCCCCAGTATCTGATGGTCGGAGAAGTTCGTGGCGCCGAGGCGTTCATCGTCTTCCAGGCGATGGCGACGGGCAAGACGTGCTACACGACGTTCCACGCCGAAAGCGTGAGCGCCATGGTCCACCGGATGGAGAACCCCCCGATCTCCCTCCCCCGGTCGCTCGTCTCCGCGCTGAACCTCGTGCTCCTCCAGCGGCAAGTGAAGGTCGGGAACAAGATGACCCGACGCGTCCAGAGCCTGACGGAGATCGTCGGTCTCGACCCGGAGACGAACGAGTTGATCACCAACTCGGTCTACTCGTGGAATCCGGGCGACGACACGTTCCTGTTCTCCGGCCACTCGTACGTTTACGAGCGGGTCGCGATCCTGAAGAACCTCACGATGAAGGAGATGGAGCGGGAGGTCCGTCAGAGGACGGAGATCCTCGAGTACCTGAAGTGGCTCGAGGCCCGCGGCACCCGCCAGAATCCGTTCACGCACCGGGAGGTCGGCCGGCTCGTCTCGTTCTACTACAAGGAGCCGATGCAGGCGCTCGCCGAGGCCCGCACCGCCATGGCCAGCGGGAAGCCGCCGTCGAAGCCCGGCGCGTAACGGGCGCGCCCTTTTCCTCCGCGACCCCTCGGCCTTCCGTGGCCCGACCGGAACCGTTCGTTTCGCTCCGGGGACCTCTCGGAACCCCGGTCGACCTCTACGAGGGCGATGCGCTCCGAGGACTGCCCCAGGTCGTCCCGACGGGGTCGGTCGATTGCGTGGTCACCTCGCCGCCGTACAACCGGAAGGTCCCCTACGGCGCCTACGACGACGACCGGCCGAGGGCGGAGTACGTCCGGTGGGTCGGGAAGGCGGCCGATGCCCTCGACCGGGTCCTCACTCCCCAAGGCTCGTTGTTTCTCAACATCGGCGCGTCCCCCTCGGACCCCTGGCTCCCGTGGGACGTGGCCCGCGAGGTCGGGGAGCGGTTCCGGCTCCAGAACGTCATCCACTGGGTGAAGTCGATCGCGATCGACTGGGACCTCGCGGGGAAGGGCGCCGGGCTCTCCCAGGACCTCGCCGTCGGCCACTACAAGCCCCTGAAGTCGCGGCGGTACCTCCACTCCGGCCACGAGTACATCTTTCACTTCACGCGCACCGGCGCGGTCGAGCTCGACCGTCTCGCGATCGGGGTCCCGTACCAGGATGCCTCCAACGTGGAGCGATGGCGCTCGAGCGGCTCGAACCGCCGTTGCCGGGGCAACACCTGGTTCCTCCCGTACCCGACGATCCGATTCCGGGCGAAGGACCGACCCCACCCCGCGACGTTCCCGGTGGAGCTCCCCGAACGATGTTACCGACTCCACGGAGCGGGGAAAATCCGTCAGGCGGCCGACCCGTTCGTCGGGATTGGCGCGTCGGCGATCGCCGCGATGCGGCTCGGACTCCCGTTCGTCGGATTCGACCTCGACCGGGAGTACCTGGCGACCGCCGTGGAGAGCCTCGTCCGCGAGGGCGCGAGTGTCCCCACGACGACGGCCCGACCGACCCGCCGACGCGCGCGGAACCCGACCCTTAAGTAAGGAAAACCCGAGTTTCCCGCGGAGCGAACCGAGCCGACATGCCCTCCCCTGGCCCCGTTCGCGTCTCGTCCTCCCCCGACCGCACCGGGAGATCGGCGGCCGACCGGGAAGTTCTCGACTACCTCGGAAAGGAAATCCAGCCGGCGCTGCGGCGCGGCGAGCGGACCACTCTCGTTCGCGCGGTCACCGCCGCCGTCGGGTCCGGTTCCGTGGCGGACTTGGGCCGTCTCGCCGAACGGCATCGGCGGGAACTCCTCGAGACGATCGATGCGCGCCTGGCGGCCGGCCGACCGGCGCCCACCCCGCGGGCCCTCGTCCGATTGACGTCCGTCATCGCGACGGCGCCGGAGCCGAACGCCCGGCGGGCGCACATCGTCGCTTCGCCCGCTCGCTGATCCCTCGCCCCGTCGACGCCGACCGGGACTCGACCGGCTCACGCCCGCTCGAGCGTGGCCGTCAGGCAGTGGGCCCCGCCGTAGGCGCCCGTGAGGTTCTCGAGCGCGACCTGGGTCGATTCGACCCCGAGGTCCCGCATATCCGGCTTGTGGGGGAAGAATCCCCCCTCGGACCGGAGTTGGGAGAACTCCCGGGCCGCCCGCAGGTAGAGGCGGCCGTACCGGGCCGGGTGGCGCTCCGCCGCGCGCCGAAGGTTGGCCAGCACCCGTTCGGCGTTCCGGCCGACATCGGGAACGACGATCGTCCGGTCGCGGATCGTGAGGAAGTTCGTCGCGTAACAGAGCTGCTCCAACGTCGAGATCCCGATCACCCGCATGCCGTGGGCCTGCTCGAGGTACGGCAAGAGCCGGGTCTCTCGGGAGTGTTGGTACGCCCCGCCCTCTCGGAGGTAGACGTCGACCTTCGCGGCTTCGAGCATCTCCCGGTGGCCGACCGCGATCCCCTCCCCCGGGAAGTTCAGGTACGTGTCGAGGTGCATGTTCACCATCGGGTCCGGGGTCGGGAGGAGCGGGTGCCGGGGCTGGTGCACGACGCCGACTTCCGGGAACCCGAGCCCCTTCTCGAGGAGTTCCCGCACCCCGGTCGCGTTCGTCCGGTCGCCCGTCCCGATCAAGGCGAAATCGCCCGCCGGTAGGAAGTCCCCGCCCTCGAACGTTCCCCGCTCGACTTCCGCGACCGGGCGCTCCCCGGCGCTCCGCCAGACGAACGAGGTGATCTCGGTCTCCCGCCGCCGCTGGGGCTTCGCGAGCCGACCGATCACGATCCCGCGGTCGGTGACCGCCTGCTGGTCGCGCAGGAAGAACAGGTTGGTCAGCGGGACGCGCAGCGTGGTGTACGAGGAGATGGACCGGGTCCCGCGTCCACGCTCGAACCGGATCGAGGGGGAGAGGACGAGGGTCTGGACCAGCTGCTCCCGGTCGAGGAGCCGCGCGGTCTCGCGGAACTCCCGCCGCGCCCGGTCCGACCCGGGCCCCTGGAAGGCGACCGTGGCCACCACCCGGTCGACCAGCTCCCGGGCGACCTCGGCCCGGCGCCCGGCCGCCTGGAGGAGCATCTCGTCGAGGTTCGAGACCTGCACGCCGAAGCCGTTGCGGAGCGTCTGGAGGAGCTCTTCGTGTTCCCGCCTCGCCTTTTGGAGGCTGAACACCCGTTCGTAGAGGCTCGTGTACGGTTCGAGGAGGCCGAAGAACGCCTCGAGTCCCGGAGGGCGGGCCGCGACCCGTCGAAGCGGATGCCACTCGGCGAGTGCCCGGGCGGTCACACGGACCCGCTCCTAACCCCCTCCAGGCCCGCATAAAGGTGACCGCGAGGCGGGCACGCGGGGGCGGGCGGGCAATCGGTCCTACGCGGCGAACCGGCCGTCGCCAACGGCTCAGGGAGGGCGTTCGCCCCCGTCCGGCACACCGTCCTCGGTGGCTCCATCGGTCGCCTCGGGGTCCGTGCTCGGCTCCGGGGCGGGGGGCCTCCCTCGACCCCGGATGACGAGGATCGTCGCCACCACGGCCACGAGGACGGCGGCGGCGCCGATCGCGATCCACACCGGGCCGGGCAGTACCGAGGTCACCCCCCCGAGTCCCGTGGTCACGACCAGGGTGAGGAACGCCGAGTGGCTCGATTGGGCGAAGTCGATCACGTGGACCTGGACGAGGAACGAACCCGCCACGGTCGGGGTGCAGGACACGTTCGCCGCGTTGACCGAGTCGCAGCCCGCCGGTAGGCCGCTGTAAAGGTACGTGTACGGGGCGGTCCCGCCCGTCACCACGGTCACGAGCGTCGTCGTCGAACCGACCGTCACCGACGACGGCGACGCGAAGAACGACGTGACGTTCAGCGGGGCGCCGGTCGGGTCGTAGATCGTCACCGTCGCGGCGGCATCAACCGTGGATGTCCCGAACGTGGCGCTCACTTGGACGGCCAAGGTCCCGGCCGCGGAGAGGGCCGTGAGGGTGACGGCGGGGCCGTTCGTGACGTTCGCGGTAGCAAGGTTGGCCGGCGCGAGCGTCCACCCATACCGGACCCCCGAAAGGGCGTCGCCGTTCGCGTCATACGCTTGGGCGGAGAGGGCGAGGGTACCCCCGACCTGGACCTGGAGAGCGTGCGAGATGATCTGGACCGAGCCGAGGGCGACCGGTCCTGCCGTCACGTGGAGCGAGAGGGTAGAACCGGTTCCGGTCGTCCCGAGGGCGTCGGTGACGTGGACGGTCACCGCGAAGGTGCCCGAGGCGCTCGGAACGCACAGGAGGGTGGTCGCGTTCGTGCTCGAGCAGCCGGCCGGCAACCCGTCCCAGACGATCGAGTACGGGGGCGCGCCGCCCGAGACCGTCACCGACAGCGTCGTCGACCCTCCGACCGCGACCGGATTCGCCGTGGCAGCGGGGACGCCGACGGAGACCGGCCCGGACGAGGTGCCGGCGGTGAGCGACCACCACGACCCGCTCGCCACATTCGAGAGTTCGCCGTCCATCGACCCGTAGAGGATCGCGGCGCCGTCCGTCCCATCGTACGCGAACGCCGGACCGACCCCTCCGTCCGGCGGAGTCCCGAGCCCCCCGCTCAGATTCGTCCAGTGGCCGGCGGCATACGACCACGTGTCATTCTCGAGGTTGGGTGCGCACGACGACCCGTTGGGGATCGGGTGGCAGCCCCACCCTTGGCCTCCGTAGAGGAGGTCCGTACCGTACGAGGCGTCGTACACCATCCCCGCGTCCCACCGGGGGGGCGGGGCCGACGATGCGGTCCGGTTGGTCCAATTCCCGCCGGAGAAGGTCCAGGTCTCCTGGCAGAGGTTCAGTCCGATGCGCAGCGGACACTTCTTGGCGGCGGAGCTCTCGCCACCGAACAGTACGACCCCGGAATCCGACGGGTCGTTGGCGAGGGCCACGCCTACCGACCCACGGGGAACGGTCGTGTTCGTCGGAGCCGCGGACCATCGTCCACCGTGGAACGTCCACGTGTCGTAGAAGTCCCCGACAGCGTCGAGGCCCCCGTACAGGACGACGTCCTGGGCGGTGGAGTCGTACGCGCTGGCGGCGAGAGTTCTGGCCGGCGGGCCCTGCGCTGTGGCGGTGATGTTCGTCCAGCTGCCGTTCGCCCAGACCCAGGTGTCGTTGAGGATGGAGATGAGCCGCGTGCCGCCGGTGATGGATTCTCCGCCGAAGAGCACGAGCTCGCTGTCGGCCGGGTCGTCGGCCAGCGTGGCCAGGAACCGACCGGACGGCGCCCGGGCCGGGTGGAGCAAGCTCCACTGACCGTGGGAGAAGCTCCAGGTATCGTTGAGACCGGACCCGCCGAACAGGATCACCTGCCCGGTGGTCGAGTCGTACGCCATGGACGGGCCGGACCGCGGGTTCGGGGAGTTCCCCTCGCTCACCAAGGTCCAGTGGCCGGCCCCGAAGCTCCAGGTGTCGGTGTAGAAGGTCAGGTTGAAATAGTCCGATCCGCCGGAAACCAGGATCCCCGAGCCCCCGGGATTGTCGCTGGTCTCCGCGTACACCCGGTCCTCCGGGTTGGGTGTCCCGGTCGACAGTCGGGTCCACGACCCGTGGACGAACCGCCACGTATCCGCGAGGCCGAGGGGCAGTGGGCTGCCGGCTCCGTACCCTCCGAAGAGGACGACGCCTCCCCCCGTGCTGTCCATCGCGGCCCCCCCGTCCACCCGGGCGGGCGGGGCGGAGCCGACCGACCCGGTCACGTTCGCCCACCGGTTCCCGGTGAATTCCCACGTCTCATTGCCGCGCGATTGGGTCTGGTTTCCGTCGCCGAACAACACAACCGACCCGTCGGTGCCGTCCTCCGCCATCGTGGGAATCGCCTCCAGGCTGGGAGAGCTGGTTTGGAGCGAGGTCACGTTGGACCACCCCCCTGAGGAGAGCTCCCAGGTCCCACCCGCCATTCCGGTCCGGGCCAATCCCCCGAACAGCACATCGACGGAGTCGTTGGGGTCGTAGGCGAACCCGGCAAACTCCCGGGGTTCCGGAGCCGCACCGAACGAGCCGGTCCGGTTCGTCCATGTGCCGGCGTGGTAGGTCCAGGTGTCGTTCAGGATGTACGATCTCCCCCCCGGGAGGGAGCCGCCTCCTCCGAAGAGTATGATTTCCCCGAGGGTGGGGTCGTAGAGCATCGACGCGCCCGCGCGCGGGGGCGGGATTCCGACAACGGTCCGCGTGGCATTGGTCCACGTCCCGTTGGCGTAGGTCCAAGTCGATCCTGGGGCCCCATACCCGCCAAACTCCACAATGTACCCATCCGCGGCGTCGTAGGCCATCGGGCCGGCGTAGCGGCCGTCCACCGCCCCGAGCTTTTGCCAACTGCCCCCGCCCGAACTGGCTCCGGCGGCCGGGGCGGTCGGGAGGGGGACACGGCCCGGCGACCGCGCGAGCGATGGCACGGACGGGTCCGGGAGGAGTACCTGGGGGGGACTGGGGCCGGTGGTCAGGGTTCGTGAGGCGGCCGCGAAAACGGCCGAACCCGCCGCCGCCTCGGAATCGACCGTCCGGGCGTGGGCCGGCGATGCGAGGACGATCACCGCCGCCGATACCGGAGCCGGGAGAACCAAGGACGAGCCGAGGACGACGAAGGCAAGGGCCAGGGTAGCCATCGCCGGGCGAATCCCGTGGCCGGTCACCGGCGTGGACAAGGCCCCGGCTCGAAAGAAGGTTGTGCGCGCCGTCGCGGGGGTCCCCGCGGCCGGGAGCTTCGCCGAGCCGGGCGATTCGGCGGGACGATTACCGGGACGACGCGTCGGTCTCGTTCGCGGGCTTGTGCCACTCCTTCATCGGAGTGCGGCGGACCCCCGCGGCGTGGGCGAGGGCGTTCTTGGTCCCCTCCCGGGCCGCGGAGCCGGCCGACTCGAACGCGGCTCCCGTGGCCTGGGCGAACCGGGAGGTGGCGTCCCCGATGGCGGCGCCGGCCCGACTGGCGGCCGACCCGACCTGGTGGGGGAGGCGGTGCGCCTCCTTGTCGATCGCGCGGGCGAGGTCGGTGAAGTCGTCCCGAATGTCCTCGGCGGCGTGCCGAGCGTCCCGGGCCGTCAGCTTCCCGAGGCGGTTGATCTTCTCGTCGATGTGGTCGATCTCGATGGCCATATCGCGTCCGAGCCCCCCGGTGGCGTGGCGCAATTCGGCGAGGTGCTGGCGGAGCTGGGCTTGGTCGGGAGTATCGGACATGGTCCCTCCTCGAGGACATTTGACCGGGACATCGGGTATAAGCCTAGGTCCCGACAGGAAAAGCCGGTAGCTACCCGCCCATGCGTCGGTCGACCTTCCGGCGTTTCCCACGGGGCTTGGACGCCCCGGGCGCGGGGGCCGGGGCTCCGGTCGGGAGGGGGGCCGCCACCGGCTGGCGGACGGTTTCGGTCCGGCCGATCCAGCGAACGAGGAGCTCGACCCCGAGCCGGTTCGGGTCGGTGACGACCATCGTTCCCTCGAGGGTGCGGGCGATCTCCCGGGCGGCCACCTCGTACTCCGGGTGCTCGGACCGGATGAGGACGAGCGAGAACTTCAGCGGCCGAACGGTAGCCAGCTCCCGGGCCCGGGCGAGCGCTGCTTCCATGGCGGCGGGGAGGTTGCCCGACCGGACCGAGCCTTCGGCGTCGGTGTACGCCTCGGGAAGGCCGTCGGTGACGAGGTACACCTCCCGCCGGGAGGCCCGGGAGGCGCGCAAGAGGAGGAAGGCGGTCCGGAGCGCTTCCGCGGTGTTGGTGAACGCCCCGGGTTGGCACTCCCAGAGCTCCACGAGGTCGAGGAGGTCGACCCGGTTGTCGAACGCGACGACGTCGATGGTGGCGTCGGGGTGGCGCTTGCGGACGGCGACGTAGAGCGCGAGGAGCGCTTTCTTCGCTGCGGGGAGTTTGTCGCCCTCGGCCATGCTCCCCGACCGATCGAACGCGAGCACCACGTGGACCCGCTCGCTCGTCACCTCGCGGTAGACGAAGCTCGTCGACTCGTCGATGTGACGGAGTCCGGCCTGGCGGGCCGCGAGGATCGAACTCGGGAGGTCCAGGTGCGCAATCTCCTCCGACTGGCGGAGCCGGGCCTTCTCGTACATCCCCGTGGACGCGCCACCGAAGAGCGAGAGCCGGACATCGGCAGGGAGCTCCCGGGTCTCCTCCTCGAGGACGAGACGGGCGAATCGTTCGACGAGGCCGTAGGTGACCGCGAGGGTCCCGTCCTTCTCGGCGACGAACCCCCGCTCCTTCAATTCCCGCTCGACCCGGCGCGACTCGGCGTCGCGGACCCGGTTCTTCGCCTCCTCCTCGGCCTTCCGTCGCGCCTCGTCCCGCTCGGCCTCGAGGGAGCGCCGCTGCTGGTCGGCGTCCTTCCGCTTCGCCTCGGCCTCGCGCCGCAGGTCTCGCTCCCGGGCGCTCAGGGTCTTGTCGACCCGTTCGGAGAGCTCCTCCCGCTCCCGGGGCGTCAGGCGGGCGATGGCGTCGCCGAGCTCGGAGGAGCCAATCGAACGGCCCCCCTGACCGAGGCGGGCGAACACGACCGACCGCTCGCCGCGACCCCTCGGGGCGGCCTTCGCGGGACGCCCGAAGAGCCGGCGGAGGAACGCGACCAACCGGGCCACGAGGGCCCGCAGCCGGTCGAGGATGCCCGGCCGCTCCGGCTGCATCCAGGGAGCGTCCGGAAGGAGAAGGGCGGAGGAGACGTCGTCCACGAGCCCGTCGTCGATCTTCGACCAGTCGAGTCCCTTGGCCCGCCGCCGCCGTTCCTCGGCGTTGGCGAGCTCCACGGCGAGCTCCGCCTCGGTCTGGCGACGGACGGTCTCGAGCTCGCCGACCCGCCGGTCGTACTCGCCGACGATCCGCTGGACCTTGCGCGACGCCTGGCGCTTGAGCCGTTCGCGGAGCTCGGCGATCCGGGCCGCGAGGGAGCTGTCCTTCCGCGCCTGGTCGGCGATGAGCGCCTTCGCGGCGTCCACGCCGCCTTCGGCGAGGGCCCGGATCAGGGCGGCCCGGTCGACGAGGTCGAGGACGTCGTCCGACCCGACGTCTTCCGGGTACTGCGTACAGTCCGGGAGTTCGACCGCGGCGTCAGAGGCGGGCGTCGTCGTCCGCTTCCTCTCCGGAGCAGGTGAACAGGGAATACCGCTCGAGGAGCTCGAAGGTGCGGATCGCCGCGTCGACGGCCCGGATCTCGCTCGGGCGCCGGTCCCGATCGCCGACGTAGGCGGTGAAGGCCCGGAACTTCGGGAACTCGTCGCCGGGTCCCGCGAGCTTGTCGAGGAGGGCGGGGTCGTTCTTCAGCCGTCGGCCCTCGGAGACCACCGCTTCTCCTTCGGCCTTGTTCTCCTTGAGGACGCTCCGGTAGAAGCGGCACCAGTAGACCCCGCCGGACCGCTTCAGCGCCGGTTCGAGATGCTCGTCGACGAACTCGAGCACCCGTCGCTCGTTCTGCTGGAACGAGTCACCGCTCCGGGCCCGGATCCGTCCCCGCATCGCGTGCAGCAGGCCGCCCTTGACATCGTCCACAGTGGCGACCGTGTGGTCGTGCAACGTCGCCGTGGCGGCGGTCCGGGCCGCCACATCGATGAGCGTCCGGTTCGAGCCGACCTCGCCGATGTCCGGGTTGTCGTCCGACGCCTTCTGCCGCCAGGTCTCAATGACCCGGACCCCGGCGTCCACCAGGATCTCGGGGACGAACGTGCCGGTGTCGGGGAGGCTCGCCAGCCGCACGATGCGCCGGTTCGCGGCGTGCCCGGCGTTGTAGGTAACGTGGAGGCTTGTGAGCCGGTCGGAGAGCGGGTCGTTGATGTTGTCGAGGTCCGAGAGGTTGGAAGTGCCCACCGCGACGAAGGCGCCGGGGAAGCTCTCCCGCGACTTCGAGGGGGTGACGGTCCCCTCCTGGAGGGCCTGGAGGAGCACGTTCTGCGTTCCGAGCGGGAGCTTCCCGATCTCATCGACCAGGAGGAGGCCCCGGTTCGCCTGGAGGAGCTTCCCTGGCTCGAGCACGAGGGGGCTCATCGGGTCGCCGATCTCCTCGAGCCGGCGCAAGTTGATGTTGCCGGTGAGGTGGTCGGGGAACACCTCGCTGCTTCCCTGCAGCCGGGCGAAGCCGAATCCCTCCCGGAGCCGCACGAGTTCCGCGGGGACCTTCGCGGGGTCCACCGTGTCGGGGCGGAACGCCGAGACATCGTTCCCCGGCGCGAACCGTCGCCGGCAGATCGGGCACGGGGGGAATCGGTCGAATGCGTTCGAGTCGATCACCGAGAACGGGTGGTCGAGGACCGGGCAGCCGCTGACGACCCAGGCGTCCTTGGGGAACAGCTCCCAGACCTCCTTTGCGAGGTTGGTCTTGCCGGCACCGGACGGGCCGAAGAAGAGCACGTGGGAGCCCGCGACAAGGGCGGTCGTCAGGTCCTCGTAGGTCTCGGTAGGAAGGACGGTCCGGGGAAACAGCGCCGCCGCCGCTTCTTCGCGGCTCAGGCCCTGCTTCCGGGAGGCATCGATTCGACGGAGGATCTCGGCCCGCAGCCGCTCGCTCGGGCTCTCGACCAGGGCGCCCCGCTCCTTCAGCTGGAGCGCCGTGGACTTCGTGCCGGTGGGCGGCGCCGAGCGCGTCGCGCCTGCGGCTGCCATCGACACGCGCGGCCGAGCCGGGCACGCCATATCTAATTTGGGGAGCGGCGGCGCCGCGAGGCTGCCGTCGCGAGGGATTCGGGGGTCCTTCGGGGCGGCCTCCACGTCCGCCGCCGGGTGGAGCGCCGCGATCTTGACCGCTCGGCCGATCTCCGCACTCCGGGAGACAGCTAGGTCCAGCACCAGGCCCGGTCGGCACTGTCCCCGCGCCCCCTCTCGACGAGCCGAAGTGCGCCCGCCGCCACCATTATGTATCGGATGCCAGTGGGCGGCCCCGCGACCGATGGCCGACAAGGAAACCCCGGCGAAGAAGACGACCCTCGCCCGGACGGTCAAGGACAAGTGGCGGTCCAAGCACTGGTACGTCGTCCGGGCCCCTTCGTTGTTCAATCACGCCGAGATCGGCGAGACCATGGCGAGCGAGCCGGAGCAGGTCGTCGGACGCACTCTCGAGACCACCCTGCAGGAGATCTCAGGTGGAGCCGACATCGGCAAGGCGCACATCAAGCTCCGATTCCAGATCGAGCGGGTCTCCGGGGAGAAGACCGCCGAGAGTCGGTTCATCGGTCACGAACTGACCAGCGACTACGTCCGGCGGCTCGCCCGACGGAAGCGCTCGAAGATCGACACCTCCCTCATGGTCACGACCAAGGACGGGGTCCAGATCATCGTCAAGCCGGTCGCCGTCGGCGAGCAGCGATTGCAGACCCGGCTCCAGGCCGAGCTCCGCCTCAAACTCCGCTCGATGCTCACGGAGGAGGCCCAGAAGAAGACCGCCGCCGAATTCGTGCGGGAGATGCTCGGCGGCGAGCTCGGCAAGGTCCTTGCCCACGGACTCAAGTCGCTCTACCCCCTGAAGAAGATCGAGATCCGTCGTTCCGACGTCCTCGGAACCATCGAGGTCGCCGCCCCGAGCGAGCCGGCCGCCGACGTGGCCGAAGGACCGTCGGGCGAGGCCCCCGCCATGACCGAGGCCCCGCCCAGCGCCTCCGTGGACGCTTAGTTCGGAGCCGGGGATGCCCACCCGGACCCGGTCGTCGCAGCCCCGTGTCGGGGTGGCTCAGCCTGGTAGAGCACGGGACTCATAGCGGGGAGGCGCCGCCTTCCCGGGAGAGATCCTGGGGCCGGGGGTTCAAATCCCCCCCCCGACACCCTATCAAAATTGCAAGTCGAAACGTCGTCCCGGCGCGTTCGGGGAACTTGGGATTCGGAGCCGAACTTCGAACCGCTCCGGACGGGTGGGGTCCTTCCATGGAATCCGTCCTCTCCTCCGGCGATTCCCTGGACCTGGCCCAGCGCGCTGGACCTAGTTCCGATCACTCCTCGAGATCCTTCCGAACGGCGTCGAGGAGCCTCCGAGCATGCTTGGCAAGCTCCTTCGAGTCGCCGAGCGCCACCTCTCGGTCCTGATACTCGACTTCATTCTTGCGGTCGAGGACCCGTTGAAGATGCTGACCAATCTCGCGCTTGGCCGGCGAGCTCGAGTTCGCCACCAGGTTCAGCGACTCGTGATGGTCGGAACCGCTCGACCTCTTGCCAAGGTGATGCACGAGGAAGGCGTCGACAGCGGAAATGGACGCCTGCACCGCGTTGACCGCCGCGACGTTGGCATTGCCTTGCTCGATCCCCCAATCGACCCCCTTCATGAGTTGCTCCGCGCGCCGAAGATAGACATGCGAGCGGCCGCGCGGGACGTCGGTCGTTCGTTGGCGGGCCATGGTCTCAAACCCGCAGGCGAAGGCCTTCCCTTTCGATCGACCCGAGAAGCTCCGGATTGGAGCCGCGCCCCACTTCGGCGCGCGTCAGAATGAGGTTGGACAAAGGGTTGCCGAATCGTAGGGCAAACTCCTGACTGGCCCGACCCAACGCGTCTGCCACCTGCTCCTTCTCCGCCTTCCCTCGAGTTTCGATGAAGAGGTCGATGTCGCTCTCGGGACCCTCCTCCCCGCGAGCAATCGATCCGAACAAAATCGCCCGCTCAATCGGAAGCGGTCGGAGGGTCGCCTCCAGTTTCGTACGCAACTGGTGGAGCATCGCGGGTTCCACCTCGAACAGTTGCCGGAGCGACTCCGCCAGGGCGTGCTCCGTCGACAGGCTCCATGCATGGACCCGGCCAAGGGTTTGCGACCGGACCACCCCCTGGGCCGCGAGGGAGCGGAGATGTGCGTTTACCTGCGACGGCGAGGCGGAAATGCGACGGGCTATCTCGCGACCGCTGAGCGGCTCCCCCCGAGCGCGTGCGAGCACCCGCAGCAGGTCGACGCGGATCGGGCTGCCCAGTAGCTCGGTGAGGGGGCAATGGAAACGCATGTTCGGTATTCCAAACTTATAGTCGATTGGCCGCACATAAGCGTTGCGAGTTCGCCGAGAAGTGGCGGGGCCCGCATTTCCCGAGACTAGCCCAGAGCGGTGGCCAGGATTCCCCAGAACCCGGCGTCTCCCTGGACCGCGACCCCGGGCATCCCCTCGACGAAGGCGACTTCTCCCGCTTCGATGGCATGCGGACCGACGGAGCCACGACCCGACATCGCCGCGAACACGGCCCGGCGATCCGCTCCAATCTTGCGAAACGTCGTGCCCTCGTTCTGGAACCGAAGCTCCTGGCACTCCAGCCCCGCCGACGAAGCCATCGGGGCCCGGGGTCCCACGATGGGGCGAACGAGGACGGTGTCCTCCTCGACGGCGGGTGATTGCGGGTCCATCCGCTGGAGCCGCGGTCCGCCGGAGACGCTCGCCGGAAGCGCCACCACCAAATTGAACCACCGGATCGCCCCGCCCTCCGTGGGGCTGATCCGGTGGCTGACCCGTCCGGGGGAAATCAGGAGTCGGCCACTTCCACGGGGCAGGGCTTCGGCAGCGAGGCTCTCGAGTTGGTACGACGCGAGTCCTTCGGTCACGTACGTCAGCACCTCCTCGCGTTCGTGGGCGTGCGTTGGGAGTTGCCGGGCCCGGTTCGCCAGGCTCTCGGCGACGCGTTGAAAGGGGCTCCAATTCGGTTGATCGGGGGTCGGGACGAGGAGCCGGGTCGTCACGACGGACGTGTCCAGTTGTCCGGGTGCGACTCGGATGGACCGGGAATGGGCGGACGTTCCCATGACTCCGACCGAGGGCGTTCTGACGGTTAAAATCCCTACGGCTCCCGCGGCCTGCTCCTCCGCGCGGCCGGCGACCCAAGGGCCGGTTCGGCCTTCCGCCTACCGAGCTACGGATTGGGCCAGCCTGCCGAGTAGGTCGTCGACCGCGTCCCACGGGGGTTCGCCGGTGCGCTTCCATCTGATGCAATTTCGCATCACGCCGAACCCGGCCTTCTCGAGGCGATCGCGGGATCTTTCGAGGAACTGGTACTCCGAGGGGTCCGCGTTATGGATCGTCAGGCCGGCCTTTCGCGCCGCCGGAAGGATCGTCACTAAGCGGCCGTCCAGGGTCCGTCTCCATCGCGCATCGACCCCGAGCCCCAGGCGCGGAACCCGCCAGCCGTGCATCCCGAATTCGGAATGCGGCTCGGCCTCGGGGAGGCGTGCGTTCACCCGCCGCCCGAGCTCCGCTGCCCAATCCTCCGGTGTCCGCCTCGGGGTGCGGGAGGGCGTCCGCCTCCCGGGCGACACCGTGCCGTCGTCGGATAAACCCGCCCGCCACGGAATCCGCCCGGGGTCGGTGGGACCGCGTCCGTCCATTCCCGGAGCGCGCGGAATGAGCTTTTCCCCACCAGGGAAGGTTCGGGGAGCGCGGAGCATGCGGGTTCGGTTTCCGGCGAAGGTGGAACTCCGTGGAGTGAACCCGTACGTGCGCGTTACGGCGGACCGGGCGCGCCGTCTCCATCCGAACTGGCGACGCCCCATGCCGGTGGGATTCCGAGTCAACGGTGCGCCCGAGACCCCGTGGACGACGAACTTGGTTCCGGTGGGAGACGGGAGCTTCTTCCTGTATCTGAACGGAATCGTACGCGCCGCGTCCAAGACCGCCGTCGGCGATCTCTTGGAAGTCGAGGTCGAGTTCGATCCCGAGTACCGAGGCGGGCCTATCCACCCCATGCCGTCCGAGATGGCCGAGGGGTTTCGCCGGTCGCCCCGGGCGCGGGAGGGTTGGGAGGCCCTGACCCCAAGCCGGCAAAAGGAAATCCTGCGCTACATCGCCGGGCTCAAGTCCCTCGGAGCACGAAGGCGCAACGTGGCGACCGCGCTTCGGGTGCTGGCGGGGGGGAACCTACGGTTCTTGGGCCGGGAATGGAATCCTCGACGGGAGGGGTGACGCCACCTCCCGGGTTCTCGGGAGAAGGGAGCCGAGTGTTCGGATCTCGAGAGGGCCCACCCATAGCCGTCCGGGTGCACGATCCGGGCCCGACGATTCTTATCCGTCATCGTGGAGTCGGCCGCCCGGGAAGGGGACCTACGACCGAAGACCGAGAACCGACGGGATTCACGGGGTCCAGAGGGCAGAAGAAATCCGGTGGCCCGATCGCGGGTAGCTGCGGCTTGTCCGGCCCGTTCCACCGCCGAGGGTCCGTGGCGGGGACCGCCACGCAGCTGGGAATGCTCCTCGCGCTCTGCGGCTTGCTCCTGGTGCCGGCCGGCGCCGGATCCAGCCATCTGCCCTTCGCCGACGCCCCTCGAAGCGTCGCCTCGGGCAGCGGAGCCAGCCTCCCGGCGTCGGGTGCCCACGATGCTTACTTGGCCGCCGCCGCGGCCCACCGGTACTGCGAGGGTGTGCTCTGGACTTGGGGCATCTCGGCGCGCTACGCGCCGTCGTACTGCTACGGCCACGACGAACCGACGATGAGCTACTTCTCCTCGGCCGCCGGATCGGGGGCCAACGCCCGGTTCCACTTCGTCCTGCCGTCCGATTCCGGTTCCTACGCCCAGGGCCAGTTCTACGTGGCCTTCTGGATTGGCGGGACCGTCCACGACACGAACTCGACGGCCGGTGGAAGTCAGGGGGTCCTCGAACTCCAGTTCTATCCCGCGGCTCCGCAGTTCACGGGGTCGGGGAGCGGCCCGAAGGACTGCTTCCCGGACGGTTCGTTCTCTCCCTCCTACTCGGCCGGTGCCAACCGATGGTTCGCCTGCGCGATCGTCTGGCAGATCGTCTGCGGACCCCTCTGCCTCAGCGCCACCGAAAACGCGGCGTACGCGCAGCCGGTCGACGTCGGCGTAGGCAGCTCCATTCTCGAGTACAGCAGCGGCGATACCCTATTCGTCAACCTGACCGGGACGGCGATGTCGACGACCGCCGGTTGGGGGATCAACGTCGCGGACGCGACCCTCGGAAGTTCGGGGTCGCTCACGTTGAAGAACGGAACCTTGGTGCTTTCGCCGTACTTTGCAACCGCTTCCCCCTCGAACATCGTCACGTGGGCCGCGAGCGGGCTCGGCGCCGTCGGATTCGCCTACGAGGTCGGGCACGCCTTCTCGAACCTCGGCGGGTCGTGTACGCCCGGGGACCTCACGTGCGACTCGTACTGGCCGGGCCGCTGGGCGGCGAGCGGCCAGGTGGACCTCGCCTTGCCCCGTCTGGGATCGGGCACGTCCCCGAAGTTCACGACCACGATTGGGTTCAGTTCCTCCCAAGGAGGGGAGGCGGAGGTCAACGGCTCGACGTGCGGGTCGCCGTCGACGTCCCCATCGAAGAATTGCCTCTACCCGTACTACACCTACCGATCCGGGCACTACGGGTTCGATTTCGGGACGGGCGGAGCCCCCAACCAGACGAGCACCTTCGGCGGCAAGTACCAGTTTCCCGCGCGTACGATCAGCTCGGGGGCGTACGCGAAGAACGTCCAGACGGCCCCCTGGGGGACGGTCTCCATCGCGGTCATCGGGAGGGGAGCCGCGGACCTCAATTTCCAAGGCACCGCCACGCCGGTCCCGCTTTCGTCCCACGGAACCGCCAGCGTCCCGGTCGCCGACGGCCGCTACTGGCTCAACACATCGAGTCCCGGCTGCTCGCCGATCTCCCAGTCGGTGTATGTGCACACGCGGGCGGTGGACAATCTCGTCGTCAACTGTCCGGGCATCTGGACCAAGTTGGCTCCGTCCAGCCATCCGACGGCCCGCGGATATGTGGGCCTCACCTACGATGGAAAGGACGGCTACGACCTCCTGTTCGGCGGGTACAACCTTTCCGTCGGGGCCTTGTCGGACACCTGGGACTACGGAAGCGGCACCTGGACGCAGCTCACCCCCATTTCGCCCCCGTCCGCGCGCTCCTCGATGGGCCTCGTGTATGACGCCGCCGATCACTACGTCCTCTTGTTCGGAGGCGTGGCGTCGAACAGCTCCGCGCTCGGCGACACGTGGACGTATGCCGGTGGGACCTGGACTCACCTTTCGCTTTCCTCCGCCCCGAGCGCCCGGTCGGGGATGGGGATGACCTACGACACGGTCGACGGGTACGTCGTACTGTTCGGCGGGTTCGACTCCGCGGGCCACGCCCTGAACGACACGTGGAAGTTCGTTTCCGGCGCGTGGACGAACGTCAGCTCGACCGCCGGTCCGGCCCCCCGTGGCGAGCCCGCCCTGACCTACGACGGGCACGACGGCTACGTGGTGCTCTTCGGCGGCGCCAGCACGGCGGTGTCGACCCCAACGTACTACTCCGATACCTGGACGTTCTCCGCCGGCACGTGGACGCAAATCTTCCCGGCGTCGTCCCCTCCCGGACGGTCCGACGCGGTGGCGGAGTACGACGGCACGGTCGGCCACGTCATCCTGGAGGGAGGATTCGACGCGAGCGGGGCCCTGGGAACGACGTGGGAGTTCGTCGGGGGAACCTGGACGAACGTGACCAGCTCGACAGCCCCGTCGGCCCGGAGCGATGTCGGTCTGACGTACGACGGGTCGACGCTGAGCTCGCTCTTGTTCGGCGGCGCCGCGTCCCCGGCGTACTCCTCGCAGACTTGGAAGTACACCTGAACCCCCGCGGCCGCGACGTCCCTGGCACCGGTCTCAGAAGCCGGGCGAAACGCGCTACGACCGGCGGGGGCGGACGAGACCTTTTAGGGCGCCCTGCGAGTCGGGAAACATGCGACTAGTGCCGCATCCACAAACGTCGTCGGACCTTGTGGACAGGCGCTGAGTGCTTGGCGTTGAGCTCTCGCATCGCCCCTTGAATGGCGGCCCCGAGGGGTCGCCACTCTCGGAAGTCCGTCCCCGCCAGCGCGATCTCTCG
>JAKIVT010000024.1 GCA_022750415.1 Thermoplasmata archaeon | reverse complement strand
GGCCCCGCCCCCGATCGACCACGCGCACGCGTAGGGAGGGGCACCCCCGGTGATGCTCGCGGCGAACGCGAGGGGGCCCCCGACGTCCGCGGCGACCTGCGCCGACGTGATGTTCGCCGCCAGCGGCGGGTCGACGAGGACGACCTGGGGAGCCGAGACGGTGAGGTCGGCGAGGCTGTCCGACACGGCGAGAGAGACGCCGAACAGTCCGTCGGAGGTCGGTGTGCAGGCGAGCGTCGCGGCGTTCACGCTCACGCACCCACCCGGGAGGCCGGTCCAGGCGTAGGTGTAGACCCCCGCGCCGCCTTGGGTCGTCGCCGAGAGGACGAGTCGGCCCCCGGCGTCGACCGGGTCCGGGGTGGCGCTTACCGAGGCGAGAAGGGGCGCGGGCGAGGTGTCGTACCGATTCTCCAGGATGGTCTCCGCGTCGTTCGGGTCGGACGGGTAGTGGGTCGATCCCGAGGTGACGTGGGAGTAGGCCGAGGTCCCGGAGGGGCCGCCCGTCGAAGCCGAGGTGTACTTCGGGGTGACGGAGCGGATGTCGGTGAGGGTCAGTCGGTTCGGCTGCGCGCTCGCCGAGGCGAACGTCTCGATCCCGCCCCAAACGCCGTTCCCTCCCGTGACCTCGTTGTCGACCGTGGTCTGGAACGAACTCGAGAGCCCGACGGCCGGGATCGACCGGACCGACGAAACGCCGGTCCACTGCTGCTCGAGGTCGAGCATCGAAACGTTGTAGTTGGCGGTGACGGGGTAGCCGCCGCTCGTGGTGGCGGTCACGTACTGGGAACCGCTCAGGTCCGTGGCGATCTGGAACGACCGGGTGGCGTTCGCCCACGTGCTTCCCGCGGGAGCGACCGAGGTCGTCCGGTCCACGAGCGACGACGTCTGGGAGATGTTCTCCCAGTTCGTGTCGTTGATCAGCGCGCCGGGATGGTTCACGCCGGTCAGGGCTTCCGAGAAGGTACCCGATTGCGAGGACGATACGTTCACCGGGCCGGCCGCGGTCGCCAGCGTGGACGACCACGTGAAGGACGTCGTCATCGAGGTCGTGGTCCCGGTGGTCATGACTCCCGAGAGGGTGGAGCTCCCGCCCGTTGGGGTGGCCGAGGTGACGTTCGGATTCGTCCAGACGAGGATCGAGCCGCCCACCAGCCAGTCGCTCGACGAGTCCCGGCCCACCATGGTGGCCGTGTAGGAATGGTTCCCCTCCAGCTGGCCGAGGGCGCCGGTCACATTCGTGTCGAGCGGCCGGTTTTGGAGCGTGAACGCCGCTGGAATCGGTCGCCACAGGAACAGGTCGACCCCACCGGTGTTGATCGCCGGATTCGGCCAGACCGCGGCGAACGCCGAGCCATTGACCTGGATGGAGAGGGCCCGGTCCGGGCTGGCGAGCGACCACCAGAACTCGTCGTTCACGAAGCCGTAGGTCCAAAGCCGCAACGTCGCCGCCGTCGCATCCGCGGGAACCGTGGCATCGACCGTGAGGGTCTGCACCGAGGGAGTGAGGTAGTGGGACCAGAGGGGGACGACCTTCGATGGTTCGGAGGGAGGATGCGCCCCGACGGGCGGGGGATAGAACGAGATCGAGACGGTGGTCGTGAAGTATCCTCCGAGGAGCGCCGCGCTCAGGTCGAAAGTGAAGTTCGCCCCTGGTTCCAGGAGGCTCTCGTACTCCGTGATGTTGTCGAGGACGGTCCAGGTCCCGTACTCGGGCGTGGTCCCAAACAGGACCTCGGCGCCGCCGACGTAGGCCCGGTAGGAGGAGTCGTACAGGGCGCCGCTCGCCGTCCCCGTGTAGTTGAGGATGACCGCGTCCCACGGCCCGCCGGCGGGGGTCTGGTTGACGTATCCGCAACAACCGCGGGTCGCATTCACCACGTACACGACCTTCGGAGTCGTGGCCGGGAGGGGTGGCGGGGGGGTTTCGGGGATCGCCGAAACCGGCGGCGGCCCGACGTCCGGGCTGGTCCAGCTCACGTTGTGGCGAAGGACGTTCGCCAAAGCGGACGGGAACGGAGTCGGCGGGGCAGCCGCGGCATGATTCTCCGGGAGCACCGTCGACAGCCTTCCGGCGGTCGCCGGGCCACCGGACGGAGCGAACGCGACGGCCACGAACACCAGGGCGACTCCAATCGCGACCAAGCGCGGGTACCGCATCGGGCCGGCGAGGCCGGGGGACGGTAAGAACCTTCTTCGGCGCCCTGGGGCGCCGATTCGACGGGATGGACCTCGGGTCCGGATTCTGGGATCGCGGCGGTCAGCGCGTCCCGGGCTCGAGCCCGGTCCGGGCGGAACACACGTCCCAGAGCCGAAGGGCGGCGGCGTCGTCGTACGACTCGCGGGAGGAACGGACTGCCCGCCGGCGAACGAAGTACTCTCCCGTGACCCCCTCGACCTGGGGAGAGGTCGCCAGGTACACCGGGGTCTCCGCGCCCCGCTCCGGCGAGATGCCGAACAGACGGGACATCAATCGGATCACGGCCGCGGTCGCCCCCGGGTTGGCGTGTCCGAACCGGGTCCGGACGAACCCCGGGTGCAGCGCATTGACGGCGATCCGCTGCGGCGCCCACCGACGGGCCAGTTCGTGGGTGAGGAGGATCAGGGCGAGCTTGGAGCGGCTGTAGGTCGCGAACCCCGAGTACTTCCTCTGGTTGTCGAGGTCGTCCCATCGGAGCTTCGCGCCGGTGTGCGCCGCCGAGGCGACGTTGAGGACCCGGGAGGGTGAGGCGGCCGCGAGGGAAGGTTGCAGGAGCCGGGTCAGGAGGAACGGGGAGAGGACGTTCAGCGCCAGCGTCCGCTCGTTCTGTTCCGGGGTCTTCTCGTTCCGGGAATAGTACGCCCCGGCGTTGTTGACTAGGACCTCGATCTGGGGGTACGCTTGGGTGAGTTCGCCGGCGAGCCGTCGTACTTCGCTCAGCCGGGACAGGTCCGCGAGGTGGGTGCGGACCGCGGCAGCGCCCGGCTCGGCAGCCAGCGACGCGGCGACCGTCGCCAACCGGGCTGGGTCCCGGCCGACGAGGACGAGGGTCGTGGCCCGTCGGGCGAGGGCGTGCGTGGCCGCCTCCCCGATGCCGGAGGTCGCTCCAGTGATGACGACGGTCCGGGGTGCGAACGTCCCGGGACCCTCCGGGAGCTTGGCGACCGATTCGGCCGGGCGCGGGGACCGCCGTCGCCGGCCCACCGAGGGGGGCTTCTCCGCTCCGCCCATCGACCTAGCCGGAGAACGCCGGCCCGGTCACGGCGACCTTGACCGCCGTATCGGGACGGCCGGCCAGGTCGAACGCCTCGGCGAGCCGCTCGAGGGGGACCCGATGGGTCACGAGTCCGGAGAAGTCGAGATTCCGCCCGACGAGCATCGCATGGACCGCCCGAATCTCGTGGTCGGTCGTGGCGTACGTCGGCACGATGCGGGTGCCACGGAGGTAGAGCTCCTGCAGGTCGGCATCGAGCGACCGTCCGGCCTCCGGGAGCCCAAAGACGTTCATGGTACCGGCGCGGCGGGGCAGCCGGGCGGCAAGGGCGATCGCGGGGGGAGCGCCGGTCGCGGCCACGGCGAGGTCGACCCCGCGGCCTCCCGTGGCGGCGTGCACCTGGCGGTCGAGCTCGGGGGCATCGCGGGGGTCGAGGGCCATGGCGAAACCGGCGCGCATCGCCGCCGCCCGCCGAAGGGGGGCGATCTCGGCGCCGCCGACCCAGGAGGCCCCGAGCGCGCGGGCGATCGCCCCGTATAGGATCCCGACCGGACCGAGGCCGACGATGAAGACCGAATCCCCGGATTTGAATCCCACCCGTCGGAGGGCGGTGAGGGCGCAGCCGGCCGGTTCGAGGAGCGTTCCCACCTCCCACCCGATTGAGGGGTCGAGCGGCAGGATGGCGCCCCGGGACACGTTCTCCGCGGGGACCCGGAACATCTCCGCGAACCCGCCGGGGTCGATGTTCGTCGACGAGTACGTGGGGCAGAACGTGAGGTCCCCTTTCCGGCAGACCTCGCAGGTGTAGCACGGGACGTGGTGGTGGACGAACACCCGGTCGCCCGCCCGGAGGCCTGGGACTCCCGAGCCGACGGAGTGGATGGCCCCGACCGGCTCATGGCCAATCCGTCCGGTCGACTGGTACCGGCCGCGCAGCTTCTCGAGGTCCGTGCCGCAAACGCCGCAAGCGGCCAGCCGGACAACAACTTCGCCCGGGCCCGCGACCGGGTCCGGCTCCTCGGTGAGCGCGACCGACCCGCTCTGCAGTCGGCCGACCTTCATCCGCGCCGCCGAGCGGCGGCGATCGCGGCATCGAGGATCTCGACCCCCTCGTCGACCTCCTCGCGCTGGATGACCAGGGGCGGAATGTACCGAATCGAGGACTTCCCGCACGGCAGCAGGAGGAGCCCGCGTTTGTACGACTCTTCGACGACCCGCTCGCGGAGGGTCACGTTGGGATGCTTCGCGGGTCCGCCATCGACGAATTCGGTCGCGACCATCAGTCCGAGTCCGCGCACGTCGCCAATCTCCTCGTACTTCTGCTGGAGCTCCCGGAGCCGTTGCATGAGGTGCTCGCCCTGGACCCGAGCGTTCTCGATCAACTTCTCCCGCTCGAGGACGTCGAGGGTGGCGAGGGCGCCGGCCACGGCGACGAGGTTCCCGCCGAACGTGTTGGAGTGCGCCCCGGGGTGGGGGTAGTCGAGGTCCTTCCGCGCGATGATCGCACCGATCGGGAGGCCGCTCCCGAGCGCCTTCGCGACCGTCACGATGTCCGGAACCACGCCGTGGTGTTCAATGGCAAACCACTTGCCGGTCCGGCCGAACCCCGCCTGCACCTCGTCGTCGATGAACAGGATCCCGTGCTCGTCGCAGATCGATTTCATCGTCTTGTGCCAGCCGGGGGGTGGCACGACGTACCCTCCCTCCCCCATCACCGGCTCGGCGATGAACGCCGCCACGTCGTCGGGCGGAATCGAGGTCTCGAAGTACAGTTCCTTCAGGATCTTCGCGCAGTACAGGTCGCAGCTCGGGTACTCGAGCTTGTAGGGGCAGCGGAAGCAATTCGGCGCCGGGATGTGGTGACCCCCGCCCGCGAACGGCTGGAAGCGGGCCCGCTGCGTCGGCTTCGACGCCGTCATCGTGAGCGCCCCCATCGACCGGCCGTGGAACGCGCCAAGGAGACCGATGGTGATCGGCCGCTGCCGGTTCCACCGCGCGAGCTTGAGCCCGGCCTCGACGCTCTCGGTGCCGCGGTTGGTGAAGAAGACCTTCTTCGCGTAGGTTCCCGGGGTCAGCTTGCTGAGCCGCTCGGCGAGGCGAACCTGGTTCTCGTAGTAGAAATCGGTCCCGGCGAAGTGCATCAGCTCGCCGGCCTGTTTCTGGACGGCCCGCACGATGTCCGGGTGGCAGTGACCGGTGTTGACCACGCCGACGCCGCTGGTGAAATCGAGGATCCGATTGCCGTCGACGTCGTCGACCCAGACGCCGGAGGCGCTCGCCGCCGCCACGGGCGAGGTCTTCGTACTGGTCATGATCCACTGGCTATCGGCGTCGACGATCATCCGGGCCTTCGGTCCCGGGATGGGAGTGACGAGCCGGACCCCGCGCGAGGGCTTCGAGCCCGTTCGGGGCACGACCGGCGCGGCCGAGGGGTTCTCGCTCGTGGAAGGCATGGTACCGGGTCGAACGCGGACCGGTCCAAAAGGCTTGGCGGCGCCGCGGGAGCGTTGGGCGGGCCATTGGACCACCCGGGTTTAAAGGGGGAAACTCCGCTCGACGACGCGGGATGTCCTCGGAGCAGCCGGTCCCCGGCCGACGGGAGGCGTGGACCACCCTGCCGCTCGATGCGGTGGTGCCCCCGCGGGCCGTCCTCACCGAGCTCGCCCGTGGATTTCTGATGGTCCACGAGGTGAACCCCGAAAGCGCCCGGCGATTCGCGCAAACGTTCCTGAAGGAACAGGCGGGAACCCCACCGGTCCCCCCCAAGGTCGTGCCGGCCGAGCGTCTCGCGTCCGTCCGGCGGGGCGTGGTCGCGGCGCTGCGGGAGCGCGGGTCCCCTCCGTTCGAGAGCTAGCGACCCGACTTTCGGACCGCAAGATAGGCCTGGAGGTCGACGGGGAACGTCCGTCGCGTAAGTCCAATCCGGACCGCGTGGGGCGCACCGAAGTAGGAACCGGGGCACACGAGGACGCCCGCCCGCACTGCGCGGCGGGCGAGGCGGTCGCCGTCGACGCCGCGGTCGAACCAGACCGGCGCCCCGAGCGGAGGGAGGTCGGGAAATGCGTCCCGAAGCGCGCGCTCGTTCGAGCGAAAGATCCGACGGGATTCGGCGAGGATGGTCCGCCGGTCGCGAAGGAGGGCCAGCGCAGCCGACACCGAGTGCAGCGGAACTCGGTCGGTGACGAGGCCGTGGTAGGAGGCGAACCGTTCGACGGACTCGGGAGGAGCCGCCACATACCCGACCCGAATCGCGTCCCCGCCGTACGCCTTCGTGAAGGTTCCGGTGATCCATCGCCCGGGAGAGCGGGCCCGGGCCGACGAGGGGCGGTCGGAGAACTCTCGAAACGTTTCGTCGACGAGCAGGGCGAGGGTTCCGTCGGCGAGGTCGTCGAGTTCCCCGTCCCCGACCGGGGTGCCGAGCGGATTCCGCGGCGCGGAGAGGGCGGCGGCGTCCGCCGACCCGCCGCTCCCCACTACCCGGAACCCGGCGACCCGGCCCGTGTCGGGTATGGGGGGGTACTCCGGAGCCTCGACCCGCAGTCGCGGCGCCCGCCCCAACCGGGTTCGCAACTTCCCGGCGAGGAAGTGGAGGACGATCGCGTTCGCTTCGCTGGCGCCGTGGGTGAGGAACAGTGCGTCGCTCGGGACTCCGACCCCGACGGCGAGCCGGCGACGCAATCGGTCCGGGTCCGGAGCCGGCAGGCGGGCCAAGGAGCCGGCCACGGACCGAAGGGAGCCGACCATCCCGCTGGCGCCGAGGTTGTGCGGAACCCCGGCGTGCGCGTCGATCCAATCGCCGAGCGGGAAACCCATCTTCGAGCGCCGGGTCCGGGAAGAGGAAAACCCCTTCCCTGACGGGAGCGGCGCTCGGACCCACGGGCATCGAAGGCGAGGGGGCCGTCGACGCCCGGCGTCCCCGTGCCGCCCGGTCCTACAGGCCGAAGGCCAGGAAGGCGAGGAGGATTGCCGTGGTGACGAGGGCGAGCGGGATCCCGACTCGGGAGAACTCCACGAGCGAGATCTCGATCCCCTCCCGTTCGGCCCGCTCTACGACGATGAGATTGCTCGCGGCGCCCAGGAGCGTCAGGTTCCCGCCGAGGGTCGCGACCCCGGCCAGGGTCAGCCAAGCGACGGGGGTCCCCGGGCCGTAGCCCAGGCCTTGGAGCACCGGGATCTGGAGGGCGACCCACGGGACGTTGCTGAACACCTGCGGTCCCCCGAGGCTACTCAGGGCGATGGCCCCGAGCCCGCCGACGCCGTGCCCGGGGGTCGGGATCGGGAGGAGGTGGTCGAGGGCTCCGGTCACGCCGCCCACGGTGGCGCCCGCCACGACGACGAACAACCCGGCGAACAGCACCAGGATCGTCCAATCGACGCCCCGGACCGCGGCGACCCGGGCCGGGGAAAGGAGGAGGAGGAGGACTGCGCCCACGAGCGCGATGAGGTAGACCGGGACCGGCGGGCCGCCCGTGAGAGCGGACGTCACGTCGAGCGTGACCAAGACCGTCAGAGTACCCGGGAAGAGCCAGAGGGCCGGGTGGGCCCGCAGCCGCGGCCCCCACGGTCCCTTCGGAAACAGAGTCGGAGCTTCGGCCCGGACGGCCGCGTAGTGGGCTCCCAGCCCCGCGAACGGCGCTCGGTACACCCAACGCAGGTAGAGCCCACCGACGACGAGATTGACCGCCGTCGGGAGCGCGAGGTAGCGCAGGAACATGAACACCGGGGCGTGGATCCCGCTCGAGAGCGAGACGAGGAGATTCTGCGGGTTTCCCAGGGGCGTCAGGACGCTTCCGACGGTGACGGAGAAGGCCAGGGTCAGCAGGATCGGCTTCGGGTCGACCCGCAATCGCCGGGCGACCGCCAGCAGGAGGGGGACCCCGAGCAGCACCAGCGCATCGTTGACGACCACCGCCGAAGCGAGCCCGAATCCGACGAAGAGGACGAACGGCAGGTTCCGGGGATCCTTTGGAAGCGCGACGAGCCAACGGGCCGCGCGGTCGATCGCACCGGCTCGCTCGAGTTCGCAGGCGAACAGGAAGAGGGCGAAGAGGAAGACGAGCACCGGGAGGGACGTCGCCAGCGCGGCCGCCGCGCCCGGAAGAGCGACGACCCCGAGCGCCACCGTGGCGAGGGCGCCGACGAGAAACGGGACCCAAGGGTCGGGACCGCGGCCGCTCAGCTGGCGGACGACGACCGCGGCGTAGACGCCCAACACGAGCGCGATCGCGAGGAGGTTGGTCGTCGGAAGCCGCCCCGACCGGGCGCGAGGGGCACGAGGTACTTACGCTCCCGCCGGTCCAAGCGAACGTTTTTCATTTCCACCCGGGAGTCGATGGCGTGACCGGCCGGTTCCCCGCCCGACCGCCGCGCACCCTCCGGGACTCGGCCCGATGGTTTTCCGAGGGGACCCGGCTGAAACGGGACGCCCGGCTCGCCCGTCGATGTGTGAGCTGCCGCGCTCCCTTGGCCTCCCGCCGCACCCCGTACTGTTCGAGAATGTGCCAGTGGCGGTTCCAGGGCGGGTACTTCTGGGACGCCGCCCGGACGTTCGCGTTCCATCGCGACCGGTTCACGTGCCGCTCTTGCCACCGCCGGTACCGACGCCCCCAGCTGGAGGTCGACCACATCGTGGAGATCGCCCGGGGCGGGGCTCCGCTCGACCCGTCGAACTTGCAGACGCTCTGCCGGCACTGCCACCGCGAGAAGACCCGACGATTCCTTCGGAGCCGGGGAGAAGGGGCCGGACAGCGGGCGGACCCCGGACCCGCTTTTCGGAGCGGAGGCGGAGCGTTCGACGTGGCCGAATGGTTCCCCGCCTAGGCCGGCAGGATGCGGGGTCAGACCGCGTTGACGACGAAGCCCAGGACAAAGCCGACCAGGACGCCGAAGTAAACGATCCGTTGCCGTTGGGCCGTCTTGTCCGGGGTATCGGCAGGCCGGAAGGCCCCCTTGACCATCGGCAGGAGCACGTAGGCGATGGCCCCCATCGCCGCGCCGTCGAAGGCGAGCTCCAGCGTCGCGGAGTTGTAGAAGAACCCGAGGACGCCGCCGACGATGGTGGGGAGACCGCCGACCAGGAAGAGGGTCGAGAGGACGCCGATCGGTTTCTGCTCGACCCCGAGGTACGGGGCGGCGATCGGGAAACCCTCGGTGATGTTCTGGAGGAGGAACCCGGTGAACACCACGGCGAGCAACCCGAGGGCCCCGGCCGCCCACGCCGAGCCGAAGACGAGCCCCTCCGAGAAGTTCTGAAGTCCCATTCCGAGGGCGACCACGAGGGCGGTCCACGCCGGGGTCGATGGCCGGGACCGTCCCCGGGAGTCGTCGATGGCGACCAAGAGGTGGAAGGCGACGACGAACGGGATTGCGAACGCGAGGTCCCGGGAGGGAACGGTCAGGAACGCGGTCGTCGAGCTCGCGATCAGCGGCGCGACGTTCCCGAAGATGTCGGCCAGCAGGAACAGGAGGATCCCGATCGCCGCGGCGTTGAGCAGGACGCCGACCCGGCCCTGCGACCTCGGGTGGAGGATGACCGGCAGGGAGAGGAAGATCGAGAGTCCCATCACCGCGGTGAGCAGGAGGAACTCGAGGAATCCGAGCATGCGGCGACGCGGCGGCGTATCGGGTTCGGTTCATAAGGTCTGCTCCGGCGTGATGCCGGTGCGCGCAATTGTCACAGTGTGAACACCACGGGTCCCCGCTGGAGAGAGCCTAAGAATCCGGACCCGGTCCGGTCCCCATGTCGTCCGCAGGTCCCTCGGCCGGGCAGTGGGTGCAGGTCGCGCAGGGGCTCATCGCCCGGGAGCTGGTCGAGGGGTTCGGACTCTCGGAACGCCAGGCGGCGGATGCCCTCGGACTTGTCCCGTCGGCCGTTTCGCAGTACCTCTCTGGTAAGCGGCTGCGGGGAACCCTCGCGGAATTCGAGTCGGACGAGACGGTGCGGGGCGTCGTTCGGAAGGCGTCCCAACGGCTCGTGACCTCGCGAGGGAGCCCCACCGCGACCGGGACATTGCTCGCCACGGCCACCGAACTTTCGGAACGCTCGGGGGGCCGTGGTCGGAGTCGTCGGGCGATCCAATCGGCCGCCGACCGCCCCGGACGGGGGTCTACGGCCTGGATCCGTCTTCGGATCGCGGGGGAGCAGGCGGCCGTCACGGAGTGCATGCGGCTCGCCCAGCGGTCCCGCGACGAACTCACCCGGGCGGTCTTCCGACAGATCGCCTCGGACAGTCTTCGGCACGCCGAGATCGTGGCGGCCCTCGCAGCTTACCTCGACCGGGGGATCTCGCGGACGGTCCCATCGGGGATTACCCGCGCCGACGTCCAGCGGCTCATTGCGCGAGAGCACGCGGCCGAAGAGAGCTCCGCGGGCGACCCGGGCGAGCGGTTCGGCGGTGTGATGCGAATCCTGTGGGAGAGCATGGTCTCCGACGAGCGCAAGCACGACCGCCTCCTCGAGCTCCTCCTCAAGACCGAATTTCCGTCCGACCCCCCGCGCCGGGACGGCCGGAGTCGGGTCGGGCGCCCCCGACCGGCAAGGCCCCGGGCAGGACAGCGAACGCCCTCCGCGGCGTAGCCAACGACCGGACGCCCCCCCGCCGGACGCCGGACCCCGCGGGTCGGGCGATATCCCCGGCCCCACCAAACCGTCATGAGGCACCGCGGTCGTCCCCTCGTCAACCCAACGCGCCGGGCCCGTCTATGGGAGTGCCGAAACCTTCACTCAACGACCTGCTGCACCCGGCGGAAGCGCCGCCGCCCCGGGGGGCCTCTCAGGGAGTTCGGGTCGTCTCCGTCGCCGACCTCCCGACCCGGTTCGGGGAGTTCGAGATCGTGGCCTTCCAGAGTCCCGCCGACGGCAAGGAACACGCGGCGCTGGTGCTCGGCGACGTCGCCGGGAAGGAGCGCGTCCCCGTCCGCCTTCACTCCGAGTGCCTGACGGGCGACGTGTTCGCCTCGCTCCGATGCGACTGCAGGGAACAGCTCGAGCTGTCGCTGGAAGAACTGCTGGAGCGGGGCGCCGGCGTACTCCTCTACCTCCGCCAGGAAGGACGGGGGATCGGGCTCGGGAACAAGATCAAGGCCTACCGGCTGCAGGAGCTTGGCCTCGACACGATCGAGGCGAACGAAGCGCTCGGATTCCGAGCCGACGAGCGGGACTACGCCGTCGCCGCGGGGATGCTCGCGGCCCTGGACGTCCGCTCGATCCTGCTGATGTCGAACAATCCGGCGAAGATCGCCGACCTGCAGCTCCACGGCGTGCGGATCGAGGGTCGGATCCCGCTCGTGGTCTCGCCGAACCCGTACAACGCGAAGTACCTCGAGACAAAGCGGGTGAAGGCGGGCCACCTGCTCAAGGAGCCCACCTGGCCTCCGATCCGGGAACAGATCGACTGCCTCCACTCCTCGAGCGAGTCGTCCGAAGGGTAGTCGTCCGGCTCTCGGACCCGGTCCGCCGTCGCACTCGTCGTTGCCGAAACGAGCCTCGAATCCCTTGGGGCGAGTCCCGGGCGAGCGAACGGGTCTCGGTTCTAAGTACCCCGGGGCCCTCCCGACACCGTCGCTCTCGGAGCGACGGAGCAGTCGAATGAACAGCCCAATTTCCGGCACGCGTCCTCGCCGACCGCCCACCCATGCCCACCGCTGGATGGGGACCGCCGCCATCGGGTCCCTCGCCTTCGTCGCCCTGGTCGTCGTCCTCCTCCCCGTGAGTGCGATGGGCGCGCCGACGATCTACCACACGATTCGAATCTCGGCCCCGTACCCCGGGACGATCGTCACGCCCTCGATGTCGATCGCGACCTCGGGATGCGGGACGGCCAGCCTGGTCACGGCCCCGTTCTTCCACACCGGCACTGGGCGGGGCGGATTCGCCGGCACCGCTGCGGGGGCCGTATGCGCCTCCGGGTTGGGCGGATACGGCGAGGCGTCGCAGTCGATCTCGGTGAACGTGCCGTTCTCCGCGATGTCCGGTCACAACCGGATCGTCGAAAAGTGGTCGCTCGACGTCTCGGGAGGCACGACCTTCAACGCCGCCAAGTGCGCGGTGGCCTCGGGGACCAGCAACACGACCTACTCGTACTGCAGCGTCTACTCCAGCAGCTCCTTGGCGGGGTACTCGTACCTCTACGACGCCACGAACGGCTCGTTCATCGCGAGCCCGACGGTCGCCTGGGCGGGCCTGTCGAACGGCACCTCGTCCTACCAGTTCTGCTACGCGGGCAACTGCAGCTCGTACATGACCGGCGGACCGGGAACGTTCTCGTTCACGGGCGCGGTCTCCTGGGTCTTCGTGGCGAATGGACTCGTCTCCACGCACACGTACGAGCTCGAGACGTACTTCTACGGCACCGAGTACGCGTACGTGAGCGCGTACGGGGCGACCCTCCACCACGGCCACGCCTCCGCGTGGCTGAACGCGGGCACGTTCGGGAACGGCATCCGGCTGAACTCGATCACGATCACCTGAGCGGCCGGTCGGGATCTGGGCGTCCCTCGGCCCATGGGCCGAGGGTTGGCGTCGGCTCGGCGGGACAACCCTTTCCTCGCGACGGAGAACGGACGGCTCGGCGGTCGGAGCGGGTCCGGGTGAGACCCATCTGGTCGGAGCACGGGTCAACGGAGGAAGAAGAACCAGACCCAGATCAGGACGAGCGCGCCGCTCCAGACCCCCAAGAACGTCATCGGCAAGACCTCGGTCAGCCGTTCGGGATTGACCCGGTCCATCCACGAGATCCGCTTCGACGCGGAGAATCGGGCATGGTGGGCCGTGTAGGGCCGCAGAAGGTCGACCGGCAGCCGGTCGCCGGACCGGAGCTCGATGCCGATGAGCACCTGGCCGGCCAACGGAGGTGCCACGGTTTCGAGTTGCAGGGCGGCCTCGCGCCACATCTTCTGGGCGTCGTTCGTCCGGTGGAGGAGGACGGCCCAGACGAGCGAGATCAGGACCCCGAGCGAGGCGAGGAAGGTGACCCCTCCCGTCATCTCGAGGGGGTTCCCGGCGAGGTCGGCGGCGACGACGATGAGACCGGTGATCAGGACGGTCCCGATCGCGGCGTAGTACGAGGTTCGGCTGGCGGCGAGCTGGGCTTCCTCCGAGGCGAGCCGCTCGAACTTGTCGTGCAGCCAGCGGCGCTCTTCGGGGGAGAGCACCGGGGTGCTCGACGCCCGAGCTCCGTCGGTCGCCGGGGCGGCCACGCTCGACCAGCTCCCCCGACGCGGCTACCGTGGCGGAGCGCGGGGTGCGCCGCGCGGGTCCCGGTGCGGCGGAGGGGCCGGCGGGGTCACGTCTCGTTCGACTCTTCCGACCACTGGTCCGGTTTCTCTTCCGGCGGAGCCTTCGGGGCCGCCGAACGCCGCCGAAGGGCCAGGTACGCGACCGCCGCGACCACGACCACGACGAGGCCGATCAGCGCGTAGCCGGCCAATGCCGGGAGTCCGAGGAACGTCGAGGAGGCTACCGCCGTGACGTTCAGGTAGGTCTGCGCGGTTGTCGGGAACCCGAGCGAGTCCTTGACCGTCACGCCCGGCGTGTAGCTGCCGGTGGCCGTTGGCGTGCAGTGGATCGTCGAGGAGTTCGTGCTCGCACACCCCGGAGGAAGCCCGTTGTAGGCGTACGAGTAGGGATGGCTCCCGTTCCCGGCCACCACCGTGAGGTCGAACGACTGTCCGATCGTAATCGGATTCGCCGAAGGCAGGAACGAGATGACGCCCGGGTCGACGTTCACTTGGAGCGAGCCACCGGACGGGGCGCTCACGCCGGACGCGTCGGTCACCGCGACCGTGAGCGTGTACGGTCCTGCCACGCTGGGCGAACAGGTCACGTTGCCGGTCCCCGGAGTCTGCGGGCAACTGCCCGGCAATCCGCTGAACACGAAGGAGAAGGGCCCCGTGCCCCCGGTGGGAATCGCCCGGATCGTCACGGACTGTCCCACGTCGATGGTCGAGGGGGTCACGCTGATGGGGCCGAGGTTCAGCGCCGGGTTGACGACGACGCCGACCGTCTCGGTCAGGCGGAACCCGGAGGCATCGGTCGCATTCACGGTGATAGTGAAGTTACCGGCGACCGTGGGCGTGCACGTATTCGCCGGGTGGTTCCCGAGGTTGCAGCCCGTCGGCGTGCCGGAGTAGTTGTACGTGATCGCGCCCGTCCCTCCGGTGGCGTTCGCCCAAAGGGTGAACGGAGTGCCCACATCGAAGGCGCTCGGGGAGGCGACCCCGGCGGCGATCGTCGGGTCGGCGTTGACGGTGACGCCGACCCCCGAAGCGACCGACCAGCCGAACCGGTCCGTGACGTTGACCGTGACGACGCTCGACCCGGTCGACGACGGCATGCAGACCAACGTCGAGGTGTTCGACGACGGGCACGGCACCGGCAGACCGTGGTACACGTAGGTGAATGGCGCCGTTCCGGTGCCGCTCGAGATGTTCGCGTAGACGGTGAACGACTGTCCCTGGTCGATCGCCGCCGGGAAGGCGAGGAGGCTCCCGAACGCCGGGAAGCCGTTCACGACCAAGGTCACATTCAGCCCGACCGTGAAGCGCGCCACGTCGGTGACCGCGACGTGGACCGCGAACGTTCCCGACTGCTTGGGGGTGCAGGAGAGGTTCGCGACGCTCGTGGAGACGCAGCCGTTCGGTAGGTTCGTGTACCGATACGAGAGAGCCCCCGAGCCTCCGGAGGCGATGGTCCGGAGCGTCGTGGCCGTCCCGTTGGTGACGGTCGAGAGGTCCCAGGCGGACGAGGAGATCGTCGGGTCGGCGGCGACGTTGAGGGTCCCGTTCTCGAGCGCCGGGGTTCCCACCGAATCGTTCAGGGAGGCATCCAACTGGAACGTCCCGGTTGCCGTCGGCGTGCACGTGAAGTTGGAGACGTTCCCCGCTGCGCAACCGGCCGGGAGGGCGGTGTAGTTGTACGAGACGTAGTTCGAGAAGGCGAACGGAGTCGCGTTGACCTTCGTCGATTGTCCGAGGTCAATCGTGGACGGGGAGACACTCAACTGGCCCAGGATCGAGGGCCCGAGCGCCCAGGTCTGGTCGCTAAACGTGTTGTTCGACCATTCGCCGCCGTACAGGACGGTGTACCCGTCAAGCGGGTCGAACGCCATCATCGTGTAGGCGATCGCCGTGGGGGCCCCGTGGATGGCCGTCGTGAGGGAGGTCCACGTCCCGTTGGTGAAATTCCAGGTGTCCGCGACGGGGGTGTTGAGGGTGCCGGACGTGGTTCCACCGAACAGGAGGACGGTCTTCGAGATCGTCGAGTAGGTCATTCCGTAGTAGACCCGCGCGCTCGGGTGGGTGGTGGGGGCGAGGTTCGTCCAGGTCAGGTTGTGGTAGGCCCACGTCGACGAGTCGGCACAGGTGGCCGCAGTGCAGCCGCCGAAGAGGACGGTTTCGTTGTCGAGCGGGTCGTCGACCATGCTCGCCCGGTACCGCCCGGTGGGGCTCCCCGAGACAGTGAGCAGGGTCCAGTTACCGTGCAGGAATTTCCACGTGTCGGAGAGCACGGTGCCGGCGGAATTGGTCCCTCCAAACATGACGACGTAGCCGTCCCCGGAGTCCCACGACATCGCCGCGCGCCACCGGCCCGTCGGAGTCTGATTGGTATTTCCAGTGACGTCGGTCCAGACCCCGCCCACGTACGTCCAGGTGTCGGCGTAGTAGGTGGCGGAGGCGTTGTATCCGCCGAACAGGACCGCGTACCCGTCGGTGTAGTCCCACGCCAGGCTCGCCACGTAGCGACCCGACGGTCCGGAACTGCCCACCTCGGTCCACTGGTTGTGGGAGAACTCCCAGGTGTCGGTCTTGACGCCGGCGTCGTACCCGCCGAACATCAGGAGATAGTTGTCGACAGGGTCCCACACCATCGAGCCGAGGTAGCGGGCGGGCGGAGGTCCGCCGGCGATCGTGGAGATGTCGGTCCACGCGGAGGGATTGATCCCGCGGCCGCCGGCGGGCGGGAACGGAGCGGCGAGGGCCGCGGCGCACGTTGTGGCCGGGGTCCCCGCGCCGCATTGGGTGGAGGGGGCGGCGCCCGGGGGCGTTCCGAGGGCTTTCGGGGAGACCTCGGCGGCAGGGGACGGACGACCGGCGTGGGAGGCCGGCGAGGCGGTCGCAACGCTGGTCGGCAGCAAGAGCAGTGCCGCCAGCGCCGCAAGGGAGAGGAGGCGAACCAGATGGGGGGTTCGGTTCGGGGTTAGAACAAATCGGCCCACGCTCGCGCGCACTCGGGGGCAAAACGGCCCGCGACTCTTCAAACTTTGCTTTCCGACTCCCACCGCCCCCAACGCAACGCGGACGGGCGGTGGCGTGGCCGCACCCCCGAAGGAGGGGTCACCCCGGGGGCTCGAAGCCCGAGTGGGCTCTACCCCGTCAGGGCTCGACGGGGAAGGTCGGAGCCGCAGTTCTCACACGTCTCCCGGATCGGAAGATTCGAGGTCCCGCACGTGGGGCAGCTCTTCCGGCCCCGGAGCGTCCGGCTCGGGTCGGTCGGGGGAGCCCAGGGAGCCGCGGAGCGGAGCGCCGCCGATTGCTGGCGCCGGTATCGGCGAACCAAGAAGAAACCCAAGAGGAGGGCGGCCAGGATGGCGATGAGGGCAATCCCCCAGGAGGGAACCAGCGGGGGGGCGGCCGGGGGTGTGGTGACGGTCAGCGAGGGGAGGGAGGTCGTATTGGTCGCCCCCAACCGGTCCGCGACCACGACCGTCGCCCGGAACGTGGCCGCCGAGGCATACCGGTGGGTCGTCGTCGCGCCGTACGCGTGGGTGCCGTCCCCGAAGTTCCAGGTGACGTTGTACGGTCCGCCCGCTCCGCCGGTGGCGACCGCGCTGAAGGCGAACGAATCCTTCGTGGTTCCCGACGCGGGGGTCGTCGCTACTTGCACCGCAATCGCCGAGATGACGACCCGAACCGTCGAGCTGTTGGCGGCCCCGTTCGAGTCGGTGACGAGGATGGTGGCGTTGAAGCCGCCGGCGGTCGCAAAGGCGTGGGACTCCGAAGCCCCGGTCGCCTTCGACCCGTCCCCAAACGTCCACGCGTACCGGGAGAACGATCCGGACCCGTTGTGGGCGACCGCCGAGAACGTGAGGGCCGTTCCCGGCGCGCCCGTGGAGGAGCTCGTCGAGCCGGAGACGGCGAGCCGAGGGGAGACGTTGACCGCGAGGGTCCGGACCACCGTCGTGGTGGTGGCGTCGGTCGCGGAGCACGTGATGGTCGGGTGACCGGCGGTGGCATACGAATGGCTGAGAGTGGGGCCGGACCCGGTCTGCCCGTCGCCGAACGCCCACGCCACCGAGAGGAGCGGGGTCCCGAGGGTGACGGTCCCGGTCAGCCCGATCGGCTGGCCGACGTCGACCCCGGTCGCGTTCGCCGAGAGGTTGAGGACGGGGGCCGGATTGACCGTGACGGTCGTGGCCGACGTCGCTTGCGTGCTCGCCGCGTCCGTGACGACGCACTGGATCGTCGGCGAACCCGCGGAGGCGTACGATTGGCCCTCGCTCGCCGGCCCGGGGAGGGAGGTCCCGTTCCCGAAGTCCCACGCGAAGGTGTACGGCGCGCGGCCCCCGGAGGGGTTGCAGCTGAACAGGTCGGACTGACCGGTGTCGACCACGGCGCGAACGTCCGATACGGATGCCGACAGGGAGACCGGGACGCCGAACGTCACCGAGTTGGAGGAGCTCACGGCCAGCAGGGCGGAACCGGTTCCGCAACCGGAGTAGCAGTCGGTGGTGTTGAGGTAGAACGTGTAGCCGAGCCCTCCCGAGAGGCCGGTGGCGGTGAAGCTATGCGTGGCGACGGTCGAGATGCTCGCGACAAGGTTCGGCGCGCCGCCGGAGACCCGCTCGTACAGCCCGTAGGAGACGAATCCGAGCAACCCACCGTACGTCCCATTGTTCGTCCAATTGAAGTTCGCGGACGATCCCGACGGCAAGGTGAAGTTGAGGGCGGCCAGGGCCGGCTGGGTGACGGCAACGACGTTGGACGCGGAGCTCCCACAGAAGATGACGCAGGTGTTCTCGGTCACCTGCCACCAGAGGCTGACCCCCGGGGCGAGGCTGCCGGTCGACCAGGAGGTGGTCGACTGCGAGGTGAGGACGCCGTCGACCTGCCATGGTCCACTCGGCCCGACGGTCGACGACGCGACCGAGTAGTTCACGAACCCGCCGCCCCCGTTGGCGACCCAGCTGAGCGCAATCGCCGACGGTGTTGCGCCGTCGACCCCCAGAGTGGGGGCGGCGGGCCGGGCCGCGGCGGACGGACCCGCAGGCGAAAGCGTGGCGGGGGCGGCGGGCGCCGACGGACCGGCCGATCCCGCCGGGTGGGGCACCGTCCCTGAGACCGAGGGCGGGGAAGAGGGGCTTCCCGCGAGACCCACGGCAAACACGAGGAGGAATATTCCGAGCGCAAGCAGCGACGTGGCGGGTCTTCCCATTCGATTGCCAATCCCCGGTGCGCCGGCAAGGCGCGGCAACCCCGGGATTTGCCGAGCCCACCCTCATAAAACTTTGGTGAAATCGCGTTGCGGCCGGTGGCCCGCGAACCGGGAGCCACCCGTGGGGGCGACTGCCGTCCGGGTCGGAGCGAACGGCGACCGGCGGCGGCCGCGGGGGCCGGTGCGGGGGCTCCGCCCAACCCGGGCTCGGGAGTACCGTTTTCCGTCGGAGCCGCTCGCTCCGGGGATGAACGCCTTAGTCGCGGAGCGGGTGACGAAGCGGTATCGCGGGCGCCAACGCGAGACCCTCGCGCTCGACTCGGTCGACCTGTCGATCGCCAGGGGCCGCCTCTTCGCCTTCCTCGGTCGGAACGGCGCCGGCAAGACGACGTTCATCAAGATCGCCTCGACGCTCCTCGCCCCGACCTCCGGGCGGGTCGAGCTGTTCGGGCACGACGTGGTCGCCGATCCCGGGGCGGTCCGGCCGTTGATCGCCCTCGTGCCGCAGGAGGGGAAGCCGTTCTACCACATGACCCCCCGCGAGCACATCGAGGAGTACCTTCGTGTGCGGGGCGCGTCCGGGGAGACCGCGAAGGCGCGGGCGAGCGAGATGATCGAGGCGATGGGTCTCGCGGAGTTCCAGGACGAGGTCTCCTACCGGCTTTCCGGGGGCCTCCAGCAGCGGACGCTGGTCGCGATGATCCTCGCCACGCAGGCCCCGTTCCTGTTCCTCGACGAGCCGACGCTCGGCATGGACCCGTTCGCACGGCGCCAGGTGTGGAAGGTGATCCGC
>JAKIVT010000023.1 GCA_022750415.1 Thermoplasmata archaeon | reverse complement strand
CCCGGGCGCTCTTCGGGTCGAGCCCAATGGTCGGTTCGTCGAGGAACAAGATCTCCGGGGAGTGGAGGATCCCGCGGGCGAGGTGGAGCTTCTGTTTCATCCCGCGCGAGAACTCCTCGACCCGACGGTCCGCGGCCTCGGTCAGGTCGACCCGGTCGAGGACTTCCTGGATCCGACGGTCCCGGTGCTCGATGGGCACTCCGTACAGGTCCGCGAAGTAGCGCAGGTTCTCCCGCGCGCTGATTCGGTTGTAGAGGCCCCGCTCTCCGCCGAGGACGAGCCCGATGCGCGGACGGAGTCGGATCGCGTCCTTCACGGCGTCGAGGCCCAGGACCTGCACGGTCCCGCTCGTGGGGATTAGAAGGGTCGAGAGGATCTTCGTGAACGTGGTCTTGCCGGCCCCGTTCGGGCCGAGGAGGCCGAAGATCTCCCCGACGTCGACATCGAGGTCGACCCCCTTCAGCGCCTCCGTCCGGACGAGTTCGTCGAAGAAGAATCCCTTCCGGCTCTCGAAGACGCGCCGGACGTCGCGGGTGTGGATCGCAAGGGGGGTCGTCATTTTCGAGGAGGGCCGGAGCGCGCGCGAGGCGGGCACCAGTACTAAGGGGTTATCCCCAACTCTTCGCCGGTGAGGTCCCGAAACACGACAGGGTTCTTACCGCGTCCGGGCTCGGGGAAACCATGGAGAGCGAGCCGACTCCTCCTGTGGAGTCGGTCAAGTCCTCACCCGAGAGGCGGCCGGCCCGAAGTCGGCATCGGAGGATCTGGTGGGCGGTCGGGGTCGCCCTCGGCGTGGCGGTTGTACTGGTCCTCGCCGCGGTTGTGGTCCCGTATCGGACTTCGTTCGCCCTATCCCTCGAGTCGGTCGGGTTCACCCCGTCCGTCGAGTACCGGACGTTTCCCGCGGGCGCTTCGGTCACCTTCGGGTGGAACACGTCCGACGGCCGGACCGTCACCTTCAGCCTCCTCAACTCCGACGGGAGGGTGCTCTCGAGCAGCTCCGAGTCGACCGGGAACGTCTCGTTCACCGCCGATGGCGGAGCGTACGGTTTCCAGAGCTATTCCTGGCTCCACGAGATCGTGGAGGTCCACGGAACCTACTCGGCGGCGCTGCTCCGCTGACGGTGAGACTCCCGAATTAGTCAACTCTTATATCGGTCGCCCCGCTCGCGCGCCGAGGGTATCCATGTCGGAATCGGCACCGGTGCCCGAGGTCGCGACCAGCGAGAATCCAACGGAGATTCCGGCCGCGGACCTTCCGAAGATCTACCGGGCGATGGTCCTCGCCCGGGTGGTAGACGAACGGTGCCTCACGCTCCAGCGACAGGGACGGATCGGCTTCTACGTCCCGCTCCAGGGCCAAGAAGCGGCGCAGGTCGGATCGGCCTGGGCGCTCGACCCGGAGGACTGGATCTTCCCAGCGTATCGCGAGCTCGCGGTCGCCCTCGTCCGGGGGGTCCCGGTCAAGCTCCTTCTCGACCAGTTCATCGGCAACTCGGGGGACGTGCTGAAGGGGCGGCAGATGCCCAACCACTACGGCTACCGCGAATTCCGGTTCGTGACGGCGTCGAGCCCGGTCGGAACCCAGATCTCGCAGGCCGTCGGGGCGGCGATGGCGGCCCGATGGAAGGGGGAGGAGATCGTGACCGTGACCTACTTCGGGGATGGCACCACCAGCTCCAACGACTTCCACGCCGGACTCAACTTCGCGGGCGTGTTCAAGGCGCCGACGATCTTTTTCTGCCAGAACAACCAGTGGGCGATCTCGCTGCCCCGGGACCGGCAGACCAAGAGCGAGACGCTCGCGGTAAAGGCCACGGCCTACGGCTTTCCCGGCGTGGTGGTCGACGGAACGGACGTTCACGCCGTGTACCGCGCGGTCCGGGAGGCGCGGGCCCGGGCGCTCGCGGGGGAGGGACCGACCCTGATCGAGGCCCAGGTGTACCGCCTGGGACCCCACTCGACGTCCGACGACCCCCGGCGCTACCGGACCGATGCGGAGCTCGCGCTCTGGAAGGAGAAAGACCCCCTCGCCCGAATGAAGCACGAGCTGCTCGCCGCGGCCCTCCTCACCGAAGACGACGACGTCGCCCTCTGGGAGACGACCCGGAAGGAGGTTGTCGCCGCGTTCGAGGCAGCGGAGGCGACGCCGCCGGTCGACCCGCTTACGATGTTCGATGATGTGTTCGCCGAACGGACTCCCGCGTTGGAAGCGCAACGGGCCGAATTCGAGGAATCGCAAAAGGCCGGCACGGGGAAGTCGTGACCGAACTGACGATCGTCCAGGCAATCAACCGGGGCCTCGCGGAAGCGATGCGGGCCGATCCCGACGTACTCGTCCTCGGCGAGGACGTCGGCGTCAACGGCGGCGTGTTCCGGGCCACCGAGGGGCTTCACAAGGAGTTCGGGGCCGACCGGGTCATCGATACTCCGCTCAGTGAGACAGGGATCATCGGCGCCGCCATCGGGATGGCCCTCTACGGTCTGAAGCCGATCGCGGAGATCCAGTTCGTCGATTTCATCTACCCGGCCTTCGACCAGATCGTCAGCGAGCTCGCGAAGTTCCGGTACCGCTCCGGTGGCCAGTACCCGTGCCATGTCGTGATTCGCTCCCCTTACGGCGGGGGCATCAAGGGGGGCCTCTACCATTCGCAGTCCCCGGAGGCGTACTTCGCGCACACGGCGGGGCTGAAGGTCGTGATCCCCTCGACCCCGTCGGACGCCAAGGGCCTGCTCACGACGGCGATCCACGACCCGGACCCGGTCTTGTTCCTTGAGCCGAAGCGGATCTACCGTGCAGTCTCCGGCGAGGTCCCGGACGGCGAGCACCGAGTCCCCTTCGGGGAGGCACGGATCGCTCGCGAAGGAAGCGACGTCACGCTGCTGGCCTACGGGGCCATGATCCCAACGTGTACCCAGGCGGCCGAGACTCTGGCCGCGAGCGGTGTGCAAGCCGAGGTCGTCGACCTGCGGACGTTGGTCCCTCTGGACGAGGCGGCCATCCTCGCCTCCGTCGAGAAGACGGGCCGCGTCGTCATCGTCCATGAGGCGCCCCGCTTCTGCGGCTATGGCGCGGAACTCGCGGCGCTCCTCGCGGAGAAGGCGTTCTTCTCGCTCAAGGCACCGGTCCAGCGCGTGACCGGGTACGACACCCCGTTTCCCTACGCCCTCGAGAATCTCTACCTCCCGAGCGCCGAACGAATCGTCCACGCGGCCCGGGCCGCCGTCGCGGCGGGGTGAATCGGCCGATGGTGTACGAGTTCCGGCTCCCGGACATCGGTGAGGGGGTCGCCGAGGGGGAAGTCGTCAAGTGGTTCGTCAAAGCCGGCGACACGATCCGGGAGGACGCCCCGCTCGTCTCGGTCCTGACGGACAAGGCCAACGTCGAAATTCCCTCCCCCAAATCGGGGACCGTCGTCGCCCTCCACGCGAAGGAGGGCGAGAAGGTCAAGGTCGGCGGGCTCCTCGTTACGATTGACGTCGGCGGTGCGGGAGCCTCCGCTCCGGCCCCGTCGAGTTCTCCGGCAACCGCCCCGGTCGTGGCGGTCGTCGCGGCGCCGCCGACGGCGAATCCGCCGGCGCCCGCCGAGGCGGCCACTTCCGCACCGCCGTCGACTCCGGGTCGAGTTCTGGCGGCGCCCTACCTCCGGAAGCTCGCGGCCGAACGCGGGATTGACCTGGCCACGGTGAAAGGAACCGGGCCCGGCGGCCGCATCACCGAGGCGGACCTTGCTCCCGGCCCGGCGCCCCCCGCGGCGGCGGCCTCGACCGAGACAGGGGCAAATTCCACATCCCCGCCGGCCGCACCGGCCCCGACAGCGAGTCCCTCGGCCTCCGACGCCAACTTCGAGCGGGTCCCAATTCGCGGGGTCCGAAGGGTGATCGCCGAGCACATGACCGAGGCGACGCATCGGGCGGCCCACTTCACCTACGTCGAGGAAGTCGACGCCTCCGAGCTCGTCCGGCTGCGCGAGCGGATGGCGAAGCACGTCGAGAAGAACGCCGTCAAACTGTCGTACCTCCCCTTCGTCATCAAGGCCGTCGTGGCCGGGCTCCGCGCGCAACCGTGGATGAACGCCCGAATGGACGATGCCAACCAGGAACTCCACGTCTACCGCGACGTCCACATTGGGATCGCGACCGCGGCGCCTGAAGGATTGATCGTCCCGGTCGTCCGGAACGCGGAGACGAAGAGCATCGCCAAGTTGGCGATGGAGATCCAGGACCTCGCCGAACGGGGCCGCGCCGGCAAGCTCACCCGGGCGGAGCTGACCGGCGGCACGTTCACCATCACCAGCCTCGGCGCCCTCGGTGGCGTCCTCGCGACGCCCATCCTCAATTACCCGGAGGTCGCGATCCTCGGGGTGCACCGGATCGTCAAACGGCCGATCTATCTCGCCGACGGGACGCTCGCCCCGGCCCATCTGATGAATCTCTCCGTTTCGCTGGACCACCGGGTCCTCGACGGGATCGTCGGCGCCCAGTTCCTGCACGTGGTCAAGGGGTACCTCGAGGACCCGCACCAGCTGTTCGCCGAACTGGCATGACCGACCCGCCCGCCCTCGTCCCCCTCGATTACTCGCGGGACACCCTCGCCGAGCTCCTCGGACCGGACTGGAACGACTCCCTCGTCCGAGCGTTCCGTTGGATGACCCTCGCGCGGGTGCTCGACGGTCGGATGCTCGCCCTGCAGCGGCAGGGTCGAATCGGGTTCTACGGTCCGGCGACCGGCCAGGAGGCCGTCAGCGTCGGCGCCGCCCTGTCCATCGGCCCGGACGATTGGGTCTTCCCCGGACTTCGCGAGCAGCTCGTCGCACTCGCGCGCGGCCACTCCCTCACAACGTACATGCACCACCTGTTCGCCGACGACCTCGACCCCGCGCGCGGTCGCCAGATGCCCTGCCACCCGAGCGCGCGGGAGGTCCGCTACGTGTCGATGTCCTCGGTGATTGGGACGCAGGTTTCCCAAGCGGTCGGTCTGGCGTACGCCCTGAGGTACCGAAAGGACCCGTCGGTCGCCCTCGCGTTCTTCGGGGACGGCGCGAGCAGCGCGAACGACTTCCACGCGGGCGCGAACTTCGCGGCGGTGTGGAACGCCCCCATCGTTCTCTGCTGCACGAACAACCAGTGGGCGATCTCCGTGCCCGTCGAACGCCAAACGGCGACGGCGACCCTCGCGGAGAAGGGGGTCGCCTACGGGCTCCCCGGCGAGCGGGTCGACGGCACCGACATCGTCGCCGTTACGAACCGGCTGCGGGCGGCCGTGGCGCGCGCCCGCTCGGGCGGGGGCCCGTCCCTCCTCGAGTTCGTCGTGTTCCGAATGACCCCCCACTCGAGTTCCGACGACCCGACCCGCTACCAGTCGGCCGACTGGATGGCGCGGGCGAGGGCGCGCGACCCATACCTCCGGCTCGAGGGGCTTCTCCGGACGCTCGGCCTCGCCGACGACGCCTCGATCTCCACGTGGCGGGAAGAGTCCGACGCTTCCGTCCGGGCGGCCATCGCCGTCGCGGAGGCCGCGCCGGGCCCGGCGCCGGAGTCGCTTTCCACCGACGTTTTCGCACCGAACGACGGGCGCCCCGCACCGTCTTAGCCTCGGTCGCGTCCCCCGACAGAGAGAGACGATGGCCGGCACCTACGCACGGAAGACCGACCTGCTGGTCATCGGCGGCGGCCCCGGGGGGTACGTCGCGGCGATCCGCGCCGGCCAACTCGGCGTCGCCACCCTCCTCGTCGAGAAAGGCGAGCTCGGGGGCGAGTGTCTGAATCGCGGATGTATTCCCTCGAAGGCGCTGATCCACGCCTCCCTCCTCTACCACTCGGTCCGCACGGAGGGACCCGAAGTGGGCGTAACGGCCGAAGGACTCCGGTTCGACCTCGCCACGGCGAATCGCTGGAAGTCCACGGTGGTTGAGAAGGAGCGCCGTGGCGTGGCTCAGCTCCTGAAATCGGCCGGGGTCCAGGTTCTTTCCGGAGAGGCCCGGTTTACCGGCCCGACCTCCGCCGAGCTCGTCGCTCCGGACGGGGGGCGAGAACGAATCGATTTCCGGTGCGCGATCATCGCCACGGGTTCGACCCCGTCGGTGATCCCCGGGTTCGAGCCCGACGGGGACCGCGTCGTCACCGCCGAGCAGCTGCTGAACTGGACGGTCCTCCCGAAGAGCGTCCTCGTCCTTGGCGGCGGGGTCAGCGGCTGTGAGCTCGGGGAGTTCCTCGCCCGGGTGGGCGTTGCCGTCACGATCGTCGAGCTGATGCCGCAACTCCTGCCCGGCTTAGACGCCGACCTCTCTGCCGAACTCCGCAAGACCCTCGAGGCGCTCGGGGTCATGCTGCACCTCGGGACGAAAGCGTCGAAGCTCGCCCGGTCGGAGTCGGGCGTCCGCTTGACGGTGGAGACCGCGGAAGGGGCCAAGGAGCTCGAGGCGGAGAAGCTGTTCCTGACGATCGGGAAACGGCCGGCGACCGCCGACCTCGGCCTCGAGGAAGCGGGGGTCCAGCCGGACGGAAAGCCGGGATTCCTCGCGCGGAACGACCGGCAGCAAACGAACGTCCCGACGATTTTCGCGGTCGGCGACGTCGCGCGTCCCCCGATGCTCGCCCATAAGGCGTACCGGGAAGGCGTCGTCGCGGCCGAGGCCGTCGCAGGCCGCCCCACCCGGTTCCAGCACCAATGCATTCCGTCGGTCGTCTTCACGACCCCGGAACTCGCGAGCGTCGGTTCGACCTCGGCGGAGGCGACCGCGGCGGGGATGCACCCGCGCGAGGTCCGATTCCCCTTCGCCGCGCTCGGCCGGGCGCATGCGGCCCACGCCACCGGCGGCTGGCTCAAACTCATCGGGGACGAGACGACCGGACTCGTCCTCGGTGTCCAAGCGGCCGGCGAATCGGTAGGAGAATTCGTCGCCGAGGCGGCTCTCGCGATCGAGATGGGCGCGACGGTCCGCGACCTCGCCATGACGATCCATCCCCACCCGACGTTCTCGGAGACGCTCCAGGAAGCCGCCCTGTTGTGGCTGGGAGAGCCGTTCCACGTCGCGCGGAGGCCGCCGAGTGGCGCTCGAAGTCCGTGAGTGGGGCGCGACCGAGTACGTCGATGCGCTGACGCGCATGCGGGCGCTCCGGTCCGAGCGCAGCGCCGGACACATTCCGGACACACTGATCCTCACCGAGCACGCACCGGTGATCACCGTCGGGGTCGGGGGCGCGGACCCGGCGAAGCTCCCTGCGGACCTCCCGGTCGTTCCGGTGGAACGCGGGGGGATGGCCACGTACCACGGGCCCGGGCAGTTGGTGGGATACGCGATCGTCGACCTCGACCTCCGGGGCCGGGACGTTCGGCGGTTCGTCCATGACCTGGAGGAGGTCGTGGCCCGCGCCGTCGGCACGTTGGGCGTTCCCGCTGTCCGCGTCCCCGGAAAACGCGGCGTATGGGTCGAGGGGACGCGCAAGATCGCGTCGGTCGGCATCGCCGTGGAAGGCTGGGTGACCTTCCACGGATTCGCCCTCAACGTCGACGTCCACCTCGAGGAGTTCGCCAGGTTCGAACCGTGCGGCCTCCCGGGGAACGTGATGACGTCGGTAACTCGTGAGCTCGGCCGACCGGTCTCGGTCACCGAGTTGCATGCGCCGGTCCGCGCCGCTTGGGAATCGGTGTTCGGCGCCCCGTACGCCCGGGCCGTCGACCCGCCGGCCGCATTGGTCGCCGCCGTCTCCCCATGACGGTGCCGGGGGGCGACCGGCGCGTCCTCCTCGTCGGGGGTGGAGGTGGCCTCCTCGGTCGAGCCGTTTTGGAGTCGTTCGCTCCGAGCTGGCGGGTCCGCTCCCTCCACCGTCACGCCGTCGCCCGCGAATCGGAGCTTGGTGTGGAGTGGGTTCCCGCCGACGTCGCCGCACTGACCGACTGGAAGCCCGTCCTCAAGGACGTGCAGGCCGTCGTGAATCTCGCTTGGTACCGCTGGGGTCCCGAATCCCGATTCCGGTCCCTCTACGACGGGCTGGAGCGAATGCGCCTCGCGGCGTCGGGCACCGGAATCCCGGTCGTGCAGGTCAGCGTTCCCCCGGCCCCTGCCCACCTCGAAACCGGCCTCCCGTACCTCACCTACAAACGGCGGTTCGATGGGGCCGTCGCCGCCGGCGGCGCTCCCTTCGCGATTCTGCGGCCGACGCTGATGTTCGCCCGGGGCGACGTTCTGCTGGGCAGCATGCTCCGTCAGATCCTCCGGTACCCCGTCTTCCCCATGTTCGGCGATGGGCGGTCTCGGCTCAGCCCCATCGCCGCGAGCGACGTGGCGCGGTCGATCGAACGAGCGGCCTCCAATCCCCCCAACGCGACCTGGGACCTTGGCGGCCCGGTCGCCTACCGGTATCGCGCGCTCACCGACCGGATGTTCGCCCTCCTCGGCAAACGCGCCCGGTACTGGACGCTCTCTCCGAGCGGCTCGCGGCGGCTGGCGGCCCTGATGCAAGCGTTCGGCTCGACGCTGTTGTACGAGTACGAAGTCGAGTGGCTTCTGTCGGACACGCTCGCCCTTCCGCCCTCCCCGTCACTCAACGGACCCTTGCAACGGGTGGAGCCATTCCTCCGAGTCGAGGCGGAGCGGCTCGTTGGGCACGTGGTTCCCGACCTCGGTCCTCTCCGCAGCGACGGGTAGGTTTAAGCCCCGGACCCGACCATCAAACCTCGATGGAAGCGGTCGACCTCACCCGACGGATGAACGAGTTCTACCAGGTCGGGAGCGAAGTGCTCCGCGACGTGCAGGACATCACCGACCAGCAGATCAAGCACTGGATCGTCAACCCGTTCCTGATCACGCTCGGCTGGGACCCGCACGATAAGAAGCAGGTGTTCCTCGATTTCCCGATCAAGGCCGACCACGGCCACGCCGACTATGCCCTTCTCGACCCGGCCGGAAAGCCCCGCCTCATCCTCGAGGTCGGCGGCGGCGACACGATGGAGGAGAAGGCGCAGGAAGCCGGCAAGAAGGCCAAAGCGGTCGGTGCCCCGCTCGCCCTGATCACCAACGGGGAGGAGTTCTCGCTGTGGTACATCGGCGGCGACGAGCCGGCGACGCCGCTCTTCGTGCTGCCCCTGAAGGAACTCGCGGAGAACGCGGAAGCGCTCCTCGGGCTCACCGCCGAGTACCGACTGAGCGACACCGGCATCAACCAGCTGCGGAAGAGCGCGATCCGACTCGCCGTTTTGCAGATGCTGGAAGAGAACTCGGAGAAGACGTTCGACGCGATGGTCAACTGGGTCCAATCCCAGGTCGCGCCCGGCGCCCTCGACGAGACCACCGAGCAGGCGATCCGCGACGCCACCATGATCTGGCTGACCGAGGAGCATCTGACGATGCCCGCTTTCTCCGGCGCGGCCGAGGCGAAGCGACCCCACGAGCTCCGCCCGACGACGGCGCGCGACTGGGAGTCGTTCCCGAACGGCCCGAACGGCACCTTCCAGTACAAGTACGACGCCACGAAGACGCTCGACCTTCGCAACACCCCAAAGGAGGTCAAGGCCGCCCTCCGCGTCCAGGGACTCCGGACTCCGACGGCGACCTCGTTCGGCGGATTCTACTACTCGTTGCGCCAGCGCGCGGGGCTCCCGACGAGTTCCGGCGCCCCGGCCGAGTCGCACTAGACCGGCCAACCCTCCGCCCGCTCCGTCGGGGGCGGAGGCTCCTACCCTCGACGCCGGGGCGGACCCTGCCCTCGGCGGGCGCAGGCCGCTCGGAACAGGAGATGGACGTCCCCAAACTCATGCCAGAGCAGCCCCGCTTCGATGGCCGCGGCGTAGTCGCTCTTCCACCGGGCCGTTCCGCCGAAGGCCGCGATCATCGCGAGGTGGCTCGTCTTGGAATCGTGGAATCCTGTCAGGAGCGCGTCCGCGACCGACGGAGGCCGCTCCGGCGTCACGTACCGCCGGGTGAACCCGACCGCCGGCCGCAGGCGTCCATCCGAGATCGCCGACTCGAGGGCCCGGACGACGGTCGTCCCGACCGCGACGACCCGTCCTCCTCGGGCCCGGCTCCGCTGAACGGCGTCGACGGTCCCTGCGGGAACCTCGAACGGCTCGGGGTACAAGGGGAATGTGCCCGCTTCCTCGGTGTCGATCTCGAGGCTCGAAACCCCGGTGTGGAGCGTGACCGGGGCCACCTCGACCCCGCGCGAGCGTAACCCGACCAGGAGTTCGTCCGTGAACGGGCGCCCCGCCGAGGGCATCTCGGCGCTCCCGGGACGATCCCCGAAAGCCGTCTGATACGCGGAGAGCGGGAACGCGTCGGGAACGTACCCATACCGGATCGGTCGCCCGAACCGGTCCATCGCCTCCCTCACGCTCCCCTCGAGCCGCACGAACCCGAGTCGCGGGAGCCCCGGATACGGGGCGATGTAGGAGGCGCGCAATCCCCCGGCGGTGAAGACCGCCCCCGGAGGGAGGGGAAGCGGGCCGGAACGGGCCGGTCCGAACCGTGGCTCCGCCAGCCAGATTCCGTGGCCATAGTCGGTGGAGAGATTCAACACGAACGGACCGAATTCGGCCTCGGCCGGGAGGCTCGCGGCAAGAGTGGCGCTCCGGTTCACCACGAGCAGATCCCCCTCGTGGAGGAGGTCGACCAAGGCGTGGAACGGGACCACCTCTCGGCGGTCGGGCTGGCTCACCAGCAGTCGGACGTCGTCCCGCCCCCGGCGCCGGACTTCCGCGGGCGTCGTGGCCTGCAGGTCGACCGGCCGCTCGAACACGAGGGCCGATGTCCTCACGGATTCGCCTCCCAGCGCTCCCCTTGCGCCTGGAACCGAAGCCCGTTCACACGGGCCGGAGATTGTCCGAACAACCACGCCCAAAACGGGACCGTGACGTCGGGAAGGGGCCGGTCGGAGATGTCCTCGCCGAGGTACGCGGCCTGGTGCATCGCGGTTCGCATGTCCCCGGGGTCGACCGCGACGACACTGACGTGATCGTCCGCGAGCTCCTGGGCGAGCGTCCGTGTAACGAGGTCCAGCGCCGCTTTGCTCGCCCCGTAGGCACCCCAGCCGGGGTACGCCCCGACCGCGGCATCGGACGTGATGTTCACCACCAATGCCGCGGGCGCGGCCTTCAGCGGAGGGAGGAGGGCCTTCGTCAGCAGAACCGGGGCCACTACGTTCACCCGGAGCACGGTCTCGAGCTGGTCGGGGGAGAGAGCAAGCAGCTTGGGTCGGCCCGACGGCCCGAGTTCCGAGGCGTTGTGGACGACCACGTCGAGCCGACCCAACGTGTGCACCGCGCTCTGGACCGCCGCCCGTCCGGCCGAATCTTCGACCGCGGCCGACACGGGGACGACCGTCGCTCCGAGGCGCTCCCACGGTCGGGCCGCCTCGTGGAGCGGGGACGACGCGCGCGCCGTGGCGACGATGTCGTATCCGCTCCCCGCGAGGAAGTTCGCGACGACGCTGCCGAGGCCCCGGCTCGCCCCGGTCACGACCGCGACCGGTCGACCGTTCTCCGACGTCATGCCGCCCTCGCCTTCGGGCGGACGATGAACCGGCACACCGCGTCCCCCGCGACGACCCGGTGCGAGGTTTCGACTTTGGCGTTGAGCAGCGACTCGAACATCCTCCGCTCGACGTCGCACGCCTCAGGGAACTGCTCGGCGATCGCGAGGACCGGGCAATTGTGTTCGAGCAGTTCCACCGTGCGGGCCCGTCGGCTCCCGACCTCGGCCATGTAGCCGCCCTCGGAGCGGACCTGAGCGAGTTCGGCGACGCGATCCGGTAGGGTGGCCCCGGCGAGGCGCGGGCGGCTCTCGGAGGCAACCTCGTGCGACCGCTCCTGAAGCATCCGGACGACGGCGTCGCGACCCAGCGACCGCTCGATGAACTGGAGCGCACACACGGACATCTTCGCGTAAGCTTCCGGGAACAGCCGAGCCGAGTTCCGGCTGAGTCGAAACTGCACCCGCGGTCGGCCGACGCCCCCGGTCCGGTACGACCGCTCCACGAGACCTTCCGACTCGAGCTGGACGAGGTGGCGCAGCGCGGCCACCTTGGAGATCCCGAGCGTACGGGCGATCGATTCGAGGTCACTCTCCCCCGCGGTCTTCAGCCCGAGGAGGATCGCCCGCTTGGGGCTCGAATGCCCGCTGGAGGGCGCCGAGGGTGCTTCCGGCATCGACTCTGGCAAGCGGCCCGCGATTTATACACATGACCATTCACAAAATCAAAGAACCCTGTCGGCCGAGCGGGGGGTCCCGGTCGGAAGGACCGCCCCCGAGGGAATCGGCCCTTGGCCGGAACCCAATTTTGCCTACCATTCGGGTTGGGAGCCGGGGGACGACCCGGCTCCTTGCCTCGGCCGGCCTAGGTCGACGCCTTCCAGGTGATCTTGAAGCTCGTCCCGGATCCGGTCAGGGCCGTCGGGGCCGCGAGGACTTTCGACGTCGCGTCGATGAGCGTGACCTCCGCGCAGAGCGTCATGCCGCCGAGCGCCTTCGTGGTGCCGTTGGCCTTGACCTCGTTGGTTCCGTTGACCGCGGTGTAGGACTTCCCGAAGGCCATCGTGCCGAAGTTGGCGAGGGGGAGGATCCCATGCTTCGCCGGTTGGCCCACCACGCCCACCTCGGCGATGAAATCCCGGCCGGTGAATGCGTGGGTCTTCACGACCTTGTGGGTCCCGACCGAGATGGTCACGCGCATCTTGCCGGTGATCTTCAGCCACGAGACCTTCACGACGGAGCCCGCGGGGACCGGGAGGGTGGCCGTCGAGATCTTCGTGAGGTTCGCGCGGCTGGAGGTGTTTGTGGTCGTGAAAAGGTACCAGCCGAACGACGAGGCGATTCCGCCCCGGCAGCTGACGCCGGTACCGGCGATCTGGATCGTCCCGTTGCTGACGAGGAACGCATCGAAGAGGGCGGTCGAGTTGGTGGTCGTGCAGTTGACCCTCGGCTGGATCCACGAGGTGTTGAACGCCGTGATCGAGCTGTTCAAGGTTTGCCCCACCTCGTAGCCGGCGGAACCATTCGAGTTCACCATCGTCACGGCGGGGGTCGGGATCGCCGGCGCGGGGGCCGCGCCGGCCAATGCGCCGGGGAGCACGAGGAGCAGCACGGCGGTGGCGGCCAGCGCGGTCAGGAACCGGGTCGAGTTCGACATCGGGCGTGGGGACCCGGGACCACGGCTTGAAGCTATGCTCGAAGTCCGCGCCGCATCGGGGAAACCGCAACTTCGGGACCGGGACGGGCGCCGGATTCAGGCGGCCGTCCGGACCGGCCAGGTCCGGACGCCGTTGGGCTCGAGGGAGAAGTCGACGACACGGCCGCCGGCCTCGCTCACCGCCTTCGCGACGTTGGCCCGACGGTGGAAATCGCAGAACAGGAGAATGTACCCGCCGCCGCCCGACCCGACCAGCTTGCCGCCGAGGGCCCCGGCCTCGCGGGCCTTCCGGTAGAACGCGTCGATCCGGTCGTTCGAGATCCCGTCCGTGAATTGTTTCTTCAACTGCCAGCCCTCGTCGAGGAGCCGGCCCATCTCGTCGATGTTGCCGCGGAGGAGCTCGTTCTTCATGTCCACGGCGAGACGCTTCGTCGCGTCGAGGGCGTCGACGGTCGACCGACGTTTCTCGGCGTAGCTCGCCTGCTGCCGGGCGATGATGTCGTTCGAGTAGTGGCTCGTTCCGGTGTAGCAGAGGAGGAGCCGGTAGGCGAGTTCGTTCGTCACCTCGGCTCCGATGCGGAGGGGGGTGACGATGGTCTGCTTGCCATGGAACTCCATGAAGTTGAAACCGCCGAAGACGGCGGCGTACTGATCCTGGCGGCCCCCCTTCATGCCGAGCTCCTCCCGCTCGATCCGGTACGCCAGCTCGGCGACCTCGTAGGGGGTCCAGGGTTCGCGAAGAAACTGCTGGAACAGCCCGACGATGGCGACGCACATCGTGGAAGAGCTTCCGAGGCCGGTCCCCGGCGGAGCGTCGGAGTGCAGGAACATCTCGAGCGACCGCTGGGCATTCGCCCGCTCCACCGGGCGGATCAACCGGAGCGCCGCCTTGACGAGGTCGAGCTCGCCGTTGTAGACGAGGTCCTCCTCCTTCTCGTAGTCGTGCCGGACGTTGTAGTCGAGCGAGTGGACGGTGGTCGTCGCCTCCGGGGCGTCCTTGGCCTGGAGGGTGGCATAGGCGAACTTGTCGATCGTGCAGTTCAGGACCGCCCCGCCGTTTTCCTCCGGGTAGGGCGAGACGTCAGTCCCTCCCCCCGCGAAGCTGATTCGAAGCGGGGCTTTCGAGCGGAGGATCAGCATCGGGGCACGGACCGGGGTCCTCCGCTTAACGGTAGCGAGGAACGGGCCTCGCCGCGGGGGCTCCCCGCTCCGCCGGAACGCCGGCTCGCGCTGCGGCACCGCGCGGGTTATCCTCCCGCGAGCGTGGTCGCGGGGGATGCCCCGGTACCGTCGGGGACCGAAGCTCGCCGTCGACGCGGTCTGGCTTCAACGGGGGAAGCTCCTCCTCGTGCGGCGAGGTCGTCCGCCGTTCCGCGGCTTCTGGGCGCTCCCGGGGGGCTACGTCGAACCCGATGAGTCCGTGGAAGCGGCGGTCGCGCGCGAGCTCCTCGAGGAGACCGGCTTGGTCGCCCGGCCCCTCGAGCTCCTCGGAGTGTACTCCCGCCCCGGTCGGGACCCTCGCGGCCCGAACGCGAGCGTGGTCTTCCGAATGACCGGGCGAGCTGGCCCGCCGAAGGGGGGCGACGACGCCGCCGAATCGGCCTGGTGGCCCGTCGAACGGCTCCCGGAACTCGCCTTCGACCACGCCGAGATGGTCCGGGCCGCCTTGGACCGGTCTACGTCGGGGTCCCGCCCGAGGTCGAGGAGGGCACGTACACGGCGAGCCGGGCGAGGTGGACGCCCGCCACGATCCCCCAGAGCAGGATCGGAGCGATGAGGACACGTTCCATCCCGCCGGGACCAATCCCGAAAAAGCGGTTCGTGGCGAACAGGACCAGCGCCGCGAACGTCACGACTCCGGAAAGGAACGTGTAGAACCGAAGCCCCTGCCAGCGGGTGTCGCGCGACATCGCGAGAGCCAAGAGCACGAGGGCGAGACCGGACCCGACGAAGGTGACCAGGGAGACGGCACTGTGGACCCCCGAGAACGGCCAGGTGGAGTTCTCCGGGAAGGTCCCGACCGCAATCGCGCCGAGGCCCGCCGCGACCAGCGCGCCGAGCCCGATGTGGGTCGTGGTCTTGGACGCAAACGCGCTCCGAACCAGCAGCGCGCCGAGGATGGTGAGAAGTCCGAGGAGCCGGATCGAGTCATTGAAGAGCCAGGCCCACGGGGAAGTGGAACTGCCGAGGTCGCTGACGTAGTTGCCGGTGTCGCTGTACCCGGGGTAGTACAGCTGGACCACCACCATGGCGACGAGGAACTGGAGCGAGCCGAACGCGAAGAGGCCCCCGCCGAGCCGAGCGGAGCGCCGAACGAGCGGGCCGAATGTCGTCACGGGCGGGGCCCTGAATTCGGGCCCCGTTCAGTCCTTCCGAGCGTTCTTCTCGTACGAAGCGTCGCTGGTCCGCTTCAGTCGGGCGCCGTCCCGGTCACAGATCGCCTTGGACGTCGGGGTGATGTCGATCACGTAGCCGCCGCCGCACTTCGGACACTCGTAGTAGGGCATGGATTCCTCCCGGTCCTTAAGTCGGGGCTATATAAAGCGCCTTGACTGCCTGGGCGTGCGAAGATTCCCTCGGCCACCGGCGCCCCGGCGGCTCCGCCGTCCCGCCGGTGCGGAGCAACCGGCGGAGACCGAACGGCCGCTCACCGCCATCGAGCGGTTCCGAGGCGTCGACGAGTACCGGGTCGGGCGGGAGTGGCGCCGGTACGAGGGGACGGCCCAGCGGGAACTGTTCCGCGTGCTTCGCGAACGATTCCTCCGCCGGCACTCGGCCGCCTCCGGCTGGACGCTCGACGTGGGTGCCGGCCCCGGACGGTTCACGCCGTTCGTGGGGGAGGGGGACGCCCGACGGGTCGCGGTCGACGTGGCGCTGCCGATGCTCCTCGGGCTCCGGGAGCGCTGGGCGGCCACGTTGGACCGACCCGAACTCGCCCGCTCGGATGCGAGGGCGCTCCCCTTCCGTGCCCGAGCGTTCGCCGAGGTCGTCGTTCTGGGGAATGCGGTGGGCTTTGCGGGCGAGGACGCGATGCCGCTCCTCGAGGCCGCGGCGGAGGCGGTGGCCCCCGGCGGCCGGTTGGTGGTGGAGACGGCCCCGGGACCGGGGACGCTCTCGCGCTACCTCCGCCGCCTTCCCGGGGGCGCCGTGGTTCGCCTCCTCCACGCGCCGCTCGCGGCGGTCGCTCCGAGGGTGACTCGCGAGGGGTACGAGGTGTTCGAGTCGGAGGACCGGACCCGGCACGGATTTCGTCCCATCGGGGAGCCCGAGCTGAAGGAGCGGCTCTCGGGTCTCGGGTTCGAGGTCCTGGAAGCGATTGCCGTCGCCCCCGGGCTCGGCGGGTTTCCGGAGCGGCTCGAGGACGTTCGGGGCGATCCCCGGTCGTGGGAGCGGCTCCTGACCCTCGAGGAACAGCTCGGTGCGATGCCCAAAGCCCGGCAGGAGGCCGCCGCGCTCCTGCTCGCCGCCGCGCGGCCGAACGGCGCGCCCTCGGGTAGGATTAAGTAACGGGCCCGACCCTGTTTCACCAGCCAGGGTTTTCCCGTGGCGGAGACCAGCATAGCCTCTGGCCGGGTCGCAAAGTTGTCCGATGCGAGTGCGAAGCCGGCTCGCTCGACCGTGAACGCTCGCTCGACGACGGTGCCGTCCTCGCAAGACCTCGACCTTGTCAAGGACGACGCGCTGCTGCAACTTCGGATCGGCCGCTCGGCGCACTACTACGCGGTCATCGTCGCGGTCGTGCTCCTCTTCGACTCGTTTCTCGTCCTGATCCTCCAGCCGAGCCTCTCCGGGGCGCTCCCCTCGCGCCTCCAGGACCTGACGTTCCTGATGTTCCCGCTGTTCGCGGGATTGTTCCTCGCCGTCTTCGGGCTGCGCGTCAAATGGGAAGTGTACCAGCTCTGGCCCTGGGAGCCCCACTTCTCGGTCACCGTCGCGGCGGTGGCGCTCGACCTCCTCCTGGTCGCCCTCTTCGTCCTCGACGTGGCCCAATACGGACCGACGGGGAACTGGAAGCTTCTGCCCTGGTACTTCCCGCTCGCGATGCTCGGCGTCGCGGCGCCACTCTTCGGCCTGATCTTCACCTGGCCGTCGTGGTCGAGCTGGAAGATCATCTCGATCGGGTCGGCGGCGATCCCGGTCGGTCTCGCATTCGTCGCCTTCTTGCCGCAGGCCGACACCTCGAGCGGCCTGGCGCTCACGCTCTCCTCGAGCGCGGTCCTGTTCCTCGTCGCCGGCTCGTTCGTGCACATCATCTCCTCCGGGACGCGGACCCACGAGCGGGAGATCATCACCTCCGGCCAAAGCCGCCTGTTCCAGATCGCCGATGACCTTCGCGAGCGCGAGGAGGCCCACCACTTCCGGGAGAGCACTCTCCTCGAGCGCGAAGCGAACCTCGAGAACGGGGAACTCGGGCTCGGCCGCAAGCTCGAATCCCAGGAAGAGGCCCGCCGACACATCTCCGCCCTCGAGGCCGACGTCCAGGCCCGCAGCCAGGCCGTGGTGCAGCAGCAGCGGGAACTTGCGCTCAAGGCGGCCGAGACGAACGCCCTCGCCCAGACCCTCGAGGACCGGGGCACCAGCCTCGGCCTTCGGGAGGCGGACCTCGCCGCCCGGCTGCCGAAGCTCGCCGAGCGGGAGCAGCTGATGACGACCCGCGAGGGGGACGCCGCACGTCACGACGCCGAGCTCGCCCAGCGCCAGTCGGAAGTCGAGCGGCGAACCGCCGCTCTTCCGGAGTCCGAGGCGCTCCTCGAAACCCGCCGGCAGGAACTGGAGGCCAAGACCGCCGCGATCCTCCAGCAAGAGAGCGAACTCCGAAGCCGCTCCGCCGGATTCGCCTCCGATGACGCGAAGGCCCGGGACCTGGAAGAGCGCGAGACCAAGCTCGCCCAACTCAAACTCGTCCTGGATGAGCAGAACGCCTCGCTCGGCCGGAAGGCGAAGGATATCCGAGAGTCCCTCGCCCAAACGCAGGCGCTCCGGGACGAGAACGCCCGTCGGGCGGAACAACTCGCCCTGTTGCAGAGCGGACTCGCCGAGAAGGAGCGGGACGCGTCCGAGAAGGCCGAGCTGGCCTCCCACAGGACCACGCAGTACGAGGAGACGCTCCACACCTACGAAGAGCGGATGCGCGCCATCGAGACCCGGGAGGCCGAGCTCAAGAATCGACTGGCGGACCTGCAACGGGTCCAGCAGGCGCTCTCCGAACGGGACCGGTCCGTCCGGGCCGACGCCGACCGGTTGCAGACGCAGCGGATCGACATCGAACAGCGGGAAAAGGCGCTCTCCGTCCGCTCGAAGACCCTCGATGCGCGGGAGTCCCAAGTGAGCCTACGGGGCCAGGCACTCGAACGACGGTCCACCGCTCCCCCCTCCAAAGTTCCCGCCTCGCCCAGCGTGGGGCCCGATGCGAGCCTCCTCGCGCCCGCCACCCGACCGAGGTTCGTGGACCGGGTTCCGAGCGGCACGCCGAGGCTCGACGACCTCCTGCTGGGAGGGATCCCGCCGAAGGCCCACGTGCTCCTCATCGGGGACGCGTTCGTGGGGAAGGAGGTCGGTGTCTACGCTTTCCTGGCCGAAGGACTTCGGCGGGGAGAACCCGTCGTCGTCGTGACCGCCTCGCGCTCTCCGGACGAGGTCGCCCAGAAGATCGGTCTCGTCCTTCCCCAATTCCACGAGTACGAGCAGCTCGGCAAGGTCCACTGGGTCGACGCCGCCAGTCCGAGCGAGGCCCCGACGGCCAACCCCGCGACCGCGACCCGCTCGGTCGCCCGAGGGCCGACCGACCACGCGGGGATCCTGACCGCGCTGGTCCAGCGGTCGAAGGCGATCGAAACCTCGGGGGCGAAGTCGTTCCGGGTCGCCTACCTCGGCCTCTCGGCGTCCCTGACGGCCTCGGACGAGAAGATGCGGCTCAACTTCCTGCAGAACATCGTGGCGATCCTGAAGCCCCGGAACGCCCTTGCGTTCTACACCCTCGAGACCGGCTCGCTCCCCGAAAGCCAGACGGAGACGATGCTCAGCCGGATGGACGGCGCGCTGCGGTTCAAGCAGGAGCGGGACAAGACGTTCCTCTCGGTGCTTGGCCTCGGCGACGTCGAGACCCGCGAATGGGTCGAGTACCGGGCGACCCCCGGCGGACTCGTCGTCGGTTCGTTTGCGCTGGAGCGGATCCGGTAGTCGTCGCCCGGGCTCACTCGTCGACGACGGGGTGCTTGTCCTTGATGAACTCGCCGCTGCGAAGCTCGCGGATCGCTTCCTGGAGCTCTTCCTGCTTGTTCATCACGATTGGACCGTACCAGGCGACCGGCTCCCCAATTGGGCGCCCGGAAACCAGCAGGAACCGCACGCCGTCGGCGCCGGCCCGGACCTCGACCGACTCTCCGTCTCCGTAGACGGCGACCGTCCGGGCCGGGATCGCCCGGTGTTCGGTGGGGTCGAACTTCCCGGAACCCTCGATCGGGTAGGCGAACGTCGTGTGGCCGGGAACCGTCGGGGCCGTGAACGTCTCGCCCGGCCGGACCGTTACATCGAGGTAGGTCGGGTCGACCGGCAGCTGGTCGACCGGCCCCACGGCCCCTTCGAAGGTCCCGGCGACGACCTTGACACGGGTCCCGGAATCAGTCTTCACGGTCGGGAAGGCAGACCCGCGCACCCCCCGATATTCGGGAGTCGACATCTTGGAGCGCGACGGCATGTTCACCCACAGCTGGAAGCCGTCCAGAGTCCCTTCCATCCGGCGCGGCATTTCCTGGTGCATGATGCCGCTCCCGGAGCTCATCCACTGGACATCGCCCGAGTCGATCGTACCCCGGTTGCCGAGCGTGTCACCGTGGTCGACCTGCCCGTTGAGCATGTAGGTGACCGTCTCGATCCCCCGGTGGGGAT
>JAKIVT010000022.1 GCA_022750415.1 Thermoplasmata archaeon | reverse complement strand
GGTCGTCGAGGCCAACCGGCCCTTCGCGAAGGAATCCGAGCCGTTGCTCCCCGAGGTCCTGCTGGAAGAGAACCTCCGGGATCTTCGGGCCGGTCGAAAGCCCGCGGGGTACAACCGTTCCGAGCCGTTCGCCCTCCGGCTCATCTTTCCTATCTGCGACCGGAAGCACCCCGAGTTCTACTTCTCCAAGCCGGCCCGCTGCCAGGAAGTGGTCCAGATCACCGAGCAAGTCTCGCAACTCCTCAAGCGCCGGGGCATGAAGCACTCGGTCGAGTACGACCGGCTCCCACTAGGCGTGCCGCGCGGGCTCCCCCCGGTCCCGCCTGTCGGAAGCGGCACGGGCTCCGTGAACCTCGGCTAGCGGAGAGTTTCCGCCCTTCGTAACCCGCCGCGCCCCCGGAGAGGCGGATTCTCCTCGCCCCAATCGGAACCCGGCCCCTCCGGACTACGTCCCGCCCGGGTCCGCGGCCGCGCGAGTATGTTCGTCTCGCCCGCCGCGAGGGAGCAACCAATCCCGGAGCGCGGCGACGGTCCGGACCGTGACGTAGATGACGAACGACGTGCTCACGATGAAAAAGCTGGCCGGGTACGGCTTGTTGATGAAGAACGCGACCGAGAGCCCAAGCCAGACCGAGAAGACCGCCACAAGAGCCGAGACCACGATGGCTCCCAGGGGGCTTCGGGTCACGCGGACCGCGATCGCGGCCGGTGTGACCATGAGGGCAAAGATGAGCAAAACGCCGATGACCTGAACCGCGATCGAGATGGCCACGGCGAGCAGGAGCATGAACACGAGCCCGAGGGCGAGCATCGGCAGTCCCTTCGCCTCCGCCACCTCCTCGTCCAAGGACGCGAACAAGAGCCGTCGATAGACCGCTAGAGTCGCCACGAGGACGACCACGCTCGCCTCGAGCGTGAACACGACTCCCGCGGTGCTGATCCCGAGCACCTCCCCAAAGAGGATGCCGTACGCCTCGGTCGCGAACCCCTTGTAGAGGCTCAGGAATAAGAGACCCAGGCCGAGCATGAAGGCGAGGACGGTTCCGATCTCAATGTCCCGGGTCGCGGCGCGCCGGCCGAGGAGGGCCATCCCGGTGGCGCCCGACATTGTGAAGGCGAGGAGCCCGAACACGGGATTCACCCCGAGAAAGACCGCGCCCGCGGCGCCGGAGAAGCCCACGTGGCCGAGCGCGTGCGTCGCGAACGCCGAGCGCCGCAGGACCACGAAGTACCCGATGATGCCCGCGACGATGGCGATGATCGTACCGGCCTCGAAGGCGTTGCGCATGAACTCGAACTGCCACATCACCCGGAGGTCCGTCACCGGGTTCCAACTGATGTCGAACGTCACTCGTGCTCCCCCCCGAGGCTCTCCTCCGCCCCCACGATGACCAAATTGCCCCGGGAATCGTGGAGCACCTCCACGGGGACGCCGTAGAGCGCGGTGAGGCTCTCGGACGTCAGCACCTCCGCGGGCGTGCCCGTGGCCACCCGGCCGTTGGCGATGTAGACGACCTTGTCGAGTCGCTGAATGAGCGGGTTGATGTCGTGGGCCACGAGCAGCGTGGTGACGTGGTGAGACTCCACCAATCCGGAAACGAGGGCCACGAGGTCTCGGCTGCGTCGAAGGTCAAGGTTCGACAGCGGCTCGTCGAGCAGAAGCATCTCCGGGTCGCCGACCATCGCTTCCGCGAGGAAGATCCTCTGCAGCTCTCCGCCCGAGAGCGTCCCGATGCACTTGTGGGCGAGCTCGCCCGCCCCCACGGAGGCCAGCGCGGCCGCCGCGGCATCCCGGTCCGCACGGTTCGGGAGTCCCGGTCCCCACCGAGTTCCCGTTACCCCGAGGCGGACAAAGCTGTCGCAATCGATGTGGGTGTCAATATCGACGGAGTGGCGCTGCGGAACGTACCCGATCCGACGGTTGCCGCGTCGAGGACTCTCCCCGAAGACGGTCAACGCTCCCGCCAACGGGCGTTGGAGACCGAGAAGCATCCGAAACAAGGTGGTCTTGCCGGCCCCATTGGGCCCGATGACCGCCACGAACTCGCCTCGCTCGATCTCGAAGCTCGCGTTTGTCCACACCGCTTTGTCCCGGAACCCGGCATCCAGTCGCTCGGCCCGCACCACGGTCGAGCCAACGACCGAGACCGGTCTGTCGGGGAGCGTATTCCCACGGGGCGCGTATTCCATCCGGAGGACCTACTTTCCGAGCTGAACGGCGTTGAGGGCATTGTAGAGTTGGAGGTACTCGGCTCCCATCCACACCTGGAACGACACCCCGGGCGGCTGGATGGTCTCTGTCACTCCCACGATCGTCACGTTGTGCTGCGCGGCGATCGATTTCAGGTTGACGGCGATGGGCGTGACGGTCTGCTCGTTGTACACGAGCACCCGGATGTTTCCTGCCTCGAGCTGGCACTGGAACGTGACCACGCTCTGAGCCGGTGGGTCGTTCCCCTCCGCGACCGCCTCCATGAACTCGGGTGGGGACACCAAGAAAAGTCCCGTGAAGTTGGCAAGGTACACGAAGATGTCCTCCGTGGAGGCCACGATGGCGCCGGCAAAGTGCGTCTTGATACTCGTCGCCTCCGCGTAGAGGGTGGCCAGCGAGGCATTCAATGCTGCGTAGTTCTGCGCGAACTGCGATGCGTCGCCCGGCGCGATCTGGACGAGGTCGGCGAACATCGCCGCGACCGTCCGGTTCACGTAGACCGGGTTGTACCACAGGTGAGGATTGCCATTGACCACGCCGCCCCCTACGACTACGCCGTTGAGGGTGCCTGCGTTCAGAACCAGCTGCCCGGGGCTGGTGTCCGCTCCGATGAGCTGGAGCGCCCAATCGTCGTACCCCACGCCGTTCACGATCACCAGTTGCGCCTGGTCAATCGCCACCGCGTCCGAGGTGTTCGCCTCGTATTCGTGCGGGTCGGCGTTCGGGTCGGAGACGATGCTGAGGACCGAGGTGGCGTTGCCGCCAAGCTGCGAGACCAGACTTCCCCAGAAATTCTCGGCGGCGACGACATGGATTGCTGGGGTGCTCGAGGGCGCACTGGGGAGTGGCGAAGCGACGGGTCCTCGATGCTCCCCGACCAAGGTCCGGGACGGATTGGTGTCAACCGACCTGGGACCTAGGTAGGACCCGGCGCCGGGGGACGGAAGCGGCCGAGCAGCCGTTTGAGCCCCCGCGCACGAACTCCCCGGAGGGCCGTGACTCACGTACGCGGCGTACCCAATCGCGGAAACCACCACGACCACCGCGAGGGCGATCGCGAGAATCCTCCGCCGGGAGGTCATTGCTCCCGCCCGGGATGTCTCGGGTGTTCTCCGCGTCCCTCGCCTCCCTTCGCCGACGAAAAACACGGCCCAATCGGCTCCCCGTGAGGGCACGCGGTCGGATGCCGCTGGGCACGGCAGATCTCCTCCACCGTGCGGTGCGAGATGGCCAGGTCGATCTCTCGGGCCGCCACGCAGGTCTCTGCCGCCGGCAGCCCCAGGCGCCCGAACAGGGTCTCCGCCACGCGGTGATGTCGCTGATACTCGCGGAGCGTACTCCGGCCCCTCGGGGTCGCCCGGCTCTTTCCCCGAAACCGTTCGACCAATCCCAATTCCTCGAGGGGCGTCAGGTGGGCGAGCGCCGAGGGAGCCGACACATGGGTGGCGGAGGCCACGAGCTTGAGGGCGACCCCTCGTCCAAGGCCTTCCCGCGCCACAACGACTTGGAGGGTCTCCAGTTGTCGACGGGTCAGCTTCTGCAGCATCTCCATGGTAGAGAAGGGAGCGTCGGGCCGATATATAGGTGCCACTAATAATTAGTGTATACAGAATTCTTGAGACCAGGATTGGCGCCCGCCATCGGCTGGACTGCCGATCCTCGCGGCGCCGGAGCGACGGGCGGTTCGGCTCAGAACGGCTGGCGACGGAACGGCCAGAACGCCGCCGTCGTTTCGGGCGGCTTCGACTGGCCCTGGAGGAGCTTGAGCGACTCGCGGGCCTTGTCGAGCGCCTTTTGGTAATCGTCGACCCGGGCCCGGATCGATTCTTCGAGGAGCTTCCGGGCGTCGGTCGTGTCGACATGCTTCTCCGCGGCCTTCGAGAGCGCGGAATCGATCAGGTAGTGGATGTTGAGGAGTTCCCGGTGGAGCGCCTTGCGCGTGTTGAGCTCCGCCTCGACGGCGAGAAGCGTCCGCGCTCCTTCGACGAGTTCGCCCGACTTCACGAGTCCTTCGACCGACGCGAGGCGCTCGGGGAGCGTTCCGAGGGTCACGTTGAGCCCTTCGCGGGCGAAGACGAGCTCGCTCTCGACGCTCCGGCGCCGCTCGCCCAGACGGGCGTCGACGAGCCCGGCGAGCCGCTCGTTCCCCTGCTGGACGTTCGCCTCGACGCTCGCGTACTTGCCGGCCTCCAAGGCGATCTTGGCCTCGCTGAAGAGCTCCATGACGGGCGTCGTGTCGAGACCGAGCTTCTCGCCGACCCACAGCCGTTCCTTGAGCTCGTGGACGGCCCGTTCGAGAACGCCGATCCGGCTGAGTCGGGCCCGGCCCTCCTCCTCGCTGAGCCGCTGGACCGCGAGCGCGTAGTCGCGCTGTTCGCGGGCCTCCTGGATTCCGAGCGCCGCCTGCGCCCGCGCCTCGGCCTCCGGTCCGCCGGAGACGGCCACCGCGCCGTACAGCGCCTCGAGGTCGCTCCGCCGGGCGTCGAGGAGCCGGTCGAGCGTCTCGTTCGCCGCCGTGCGGGCCCGTTCGAGGGCGTCCGAGGCCCGCTTCCACTCGCGGGCCGGGATGGCGCCCTCGGCCTCGGCGACGGCCTCGTCGACCGCCGGCACGCGACCGGTGCCGGCGACCGTCATGGTCTCGACGAGGCTGCGGATGGAGGCAAAGGAACCGGCGTACAATCGCTCGATCGCCCAGCGGGCCATGTCGCCCGACTCCCGGGCCGTCTGCGTGGCGCTGGGGTACTCCCCGGCCTGCGCCAGGTGCCGTGCCCGGTCGAGGGTCCGCACGACTTCGTCGATGTCCGCGCCAAGTTCGAGCGCCTCCTTCACCTGCCGGTCGGCGGAATCGAGCGCGTCCCGGGTCCGCCGTTGCTGCTCGCGCGAGAGCGCGAGCTGGTCGACCGCCTCGAGGGCGAGCTCGAATACGGACGGGAACTGCTGGCGGCCGAAGGCGTGGCGTGCCTTCTCCATCTGGCCCGTCGCGGCCGGGGCGCGGATCCCGTCCCGCCCGGCCTCGACGAGTTTCGCCTCCATCGTCTCGAGGGCGGCGCGCGCGAGGCTCGTCTGAAGCTCCACCCGCTCGATCTCCCCTTCGCTCTGGGCGGCCAGGGTGAGCGCTTCGATGGCACGGCCTTCTTCCAGCGCTTGCCGGGCACGGGACAGGAGGTTCTCCGCGACGGTCGTCGGAGACCCTTCCTGGCGAACGTGGACGAGCGTCCCCTGCAGGTTGGCGAGCGTCCTGGCGACGTGGGTGTGGGTGGATTGGATCAATTCCCGTTCCAGCGGGCCGCCGAGCTCGATGGCCCGGGCGTACCGCTTTTCGGTGAGATGGCCTTCGAGGGCGACGAGACGGGCCTTCAGCGGACCGATGGTGGCCCGGACGATCTCGGCTTCGCCGTACGCCTCCCGGGCCCGCTTGACCGCGCGCTCGGCCTGCTCGAGGAACCCGCGGGTCTCGACCAACTGGGCGCGGACCGACTCGACGCGCTCGGCGACCCCGGTGGGCACGGGTGCCGCCATGCCCCGCCGGGCCTCGGCGAGTTGCTCGACGACCGTGCCCGTGTCCACCCCGGCGGACCGGGCGACGTCGAGCTCCTGCTCGAGCGCCCGGACCGTCTCCTCGAGAACGGGTCGGAGAATCTGGAGCAGGGCGTCCTGGGTGGCGGTAGAGAGCTGCAGCGCCTCGACCGGGCGGCCTTCCGCGAGGGCAGCGCCCGCGGTCGCGAGGTTCGGGCGGTACGGGTCGGTCGTGAGACCCAGCCTCTGAGCGTCCTCCAAGAGCAGCTCGACGGTGGTGATCCTTCGGCCCGCGTCGGTGGCGGCCCGCTCGGAGGCGAGCGCTTCTTCGATCGCCCGCAACTTCCCCTTCGCGCCGGAGAAATCCAGCGCCTGGTAGGCGAGGCGGGTCTCCCGGATCCGTTCCCGGTAGGCGTCGACAGCGACCCCGTCGTCCTTGAGTCCCTGCCAGAGTTCGCCGGCGCGCTGCAGTCCCTCGACAAGGGCTTCCGCGCTCTGCCGCATGCCGAGCGCCTCCTCTTCGACCGCCTTCGCCCCCTGGTACGCTTCGGCGAACCGGTGGTCGCGGGCGGCCTCCTGAGCGGCATCAAACCGGTCGCGGAGACCGGCGGTGTCGAGCCCCATCTTGCCGAGCTCGACGAGGGCGAGCTTGGCGTGCGAGACCGCCTCCTCGCTCTGGATGAGCTGCTGCTGCTGGGCCCGGGTCCGGATCTCTTGCGAGGCCCGGGACGCCTTGACGAAGTCGCCCATGTTGAAGATCTGCTGGACCTCGTCGATCTGCCGCTGGATCTCGTCGCCGGCCCCGCCCATCGCCTCGAGCGCGCGCCCCTCCTCCTCGAGCGCTTCGACGAGGGAGGAGGCGTGCGCGGCGAACACCGCCGCGAACTCCCGCTCGGCCCGCTTGAGGCTCTCGAGGGACGCGGGGAGGTCCTCTTTCACCCGCAACGACACATCGGCGTCGGCGAGGAACCGTCGGGCCGGCGCGACGAGGCTGTCGTCGTGGATCTCCTCGAAGCCCTTCTCGAGCCCCTCGACGACCCGGGTGACGTACGGGCCGGCGGCCGCGCGGAGCTGGACCTCGACCGCGGCGAGCTCCTCGCCGGCCTCGGCGAGCGAGCCGTCGGCCAGCGTTTGCTGCGCGTTCGCGAGCGCGTCGGCCGTCTCGGTGGGAAGAAACCCGCGCTCGCGGGCGATGTCGACGACCTTGGCGAGTCGTTCGGCGTACGCTTGGAAATGCTCGAGCGCCGAGCGGCCGAGGGTCCGGATGGTTTCCCGGATCGTGGCGCGGGCCGCATCGACCTCGAACTTCTCGAGCCGCGTCTGCGCCTCCCGGAGCGGCTCGAGGTACGGTTGGACCGGCACGTCGAGGGCGCTCAGTCGGTCGAGGAGGGACCGGAGCGAATCGACCTCCTCGCGGGCCGCGTCCAAGTCCTCGGTGAGGGCGGTCGCCCGGTCCATCGCCTCTTGGCTGGCGGCGAGCGCCTCGCCGTAGATCTTGAGCCGCAGGGCCTCGCGGGCCCGGTTCATCGCGGCGAACACGTCGGAGGCGTCCCGCCCGAGCCACCGGGCCTCGACGAGCTTCGGGCGGACCTCGTCGAGCAGGCCGGCAACGATATTGACGACGGGCTCCTCCGTGACCCCCCGGGCCTTGGCGAGGAGTTGGGGAAGTTCCACGGGGCTTGCCCCGGGGACCTGATCGGCGAGGACCTCGATCTGGGCAATCCCCTCGGTGACGTCGGTCCCCGAGGTCCGAAGCGCTTCCAAGGTCCCTTTCAGCGTGCCGAGGGCGCCCTGCACCCGACCCCGGAGCTCCTCTCCCACGTCGGCGCTTGCCCGTTCGATGGCCGGGACCGACTCGCTCCACTCGAGGGGCGAGGCGGTCTGGTCGACGGCGAGCGCGGTGTCAAGGGTCGCATGCTGGCTCCCGAGGTCGCGGGCGGCGCCGAGGATGGACAGCCCCGAAGCGCGGACGAGCTCCCGGCGCTCGACGGCCGCCGGGACCTGCCCTCGGACCTCGGCATCGAGTCGCCCGATCGCCTCGTCGACCTTTCCCTCGGTCATCGGGGCGAGCGCCTGCCGGAACCGGCCGTCGAGCTCGGACATCCGCTCGTCGGGAATGCCGGCCCACTTCGCGACGGCGCGGGCCCGTTCCCGGAGCACGAGGGAGAAATCGGTCTGCGATTGGCGGACGATCCGGAACAGGCTCGCGATCCGCTCCACCGCGAGGGCCAGTTCGGTCTCGGTGGAGGTGGCGCGCAGCTCGTCCACGAGGGCGGTCGCGTCCACGGGGAGCGGCGCCTTCGCGTGCTGGAGCGCCTCGGCCCGGGCGATGACCGATGCCCGGCGCTCTTCGAGCGCGGGGGCGACCGAGCGTTGGATGTAGGCGACGAACTCCCGCGCCGTCTGCTCGACGGCCTCCCAGTCGGACTTTCGGGTGAGCTCCCGGAGCCTTCCGGCCCGCTCCGCGGTTTCCGAAAGAACGACGCCGATCTCCTCGAGGAGCTTCAGCCGGTCCTCGACCTCCGCCGACGCCTGGTCGGCGAGCTGGCGTCGCTTTTTCAGCGACTCCGCCTTCTCCTGGAGGATCTTCGTGAGGCGAGAGGACGGGACGCTCCCCATCCCTCCACCCGACCCGGACATTGGCTAGCGCCTGCTGAGCGGCCCGGCCGGAGCCGCCGAGGCGGGGGCGACGGGCGCCCTAAAAAGATGCGGGCCCCTCGATATAAAGCGTCGCGCTCCGACGTCGGCGGTCGGCGTCGCGCGGCCTAGGCCCGGGTGATGCGGCGCGCGCCCATCGCATCGAGGTACTGGACCTCGGTGCCGGGCGTGAGCTGACCCTTCAGCTCGGCCTCGATCGGGAGGCTGAACGTCTCGTAATTCTCGAGGTCCATCAACTGCACTTCGATGTCGGTGAGGGAGAGGATCTGCGCCTTGCGCTTGCCGATCATCGGGACCCGGACCTTGTGGGTCACGGGGAAGACGACCGAGCGCTTCGAGCCGTCGAAGAGGCCGACCGCGTCGATCCGGGCCTTCGCTTCGCCGTGCTTTCCCGGTTTGGACATCTGGATGGAGAGGATCCGGCACGGCTCCTCTTCGATGAGCATGTAGCGGCCCTCCTTGAGCTCGCGGACCTCCGCCTGCGTCCACGCCATCGCGCGACCCTTCCGAACGGCTCGGAAGGAGGCGGGGGGATAACCGTTGCCCCCGAGCCGCTCGTCGACCGGCGCCCTTCGACGAGCGAGGGTTTATCGGAGTCGGTCCCCCATCGCACTCGACGGACCATTCCCGGTCCGATGCACGGATGGAGCGGCTCGCGCCACGTTACGAACCGACCGAGGTCGAGGCGGCGAGCCGGGCGTTCTGGGCGGAGCGGGCGCGACGTCGCGATGCGGGAGCCTCCGCGAACCGGTCGGGGCGCCCCGTGCGCCAGTTCCTCGGCACGCTCACGCCCGCGGATTCGATTGCGACCATGCTGCAACGGACGGTCATCGCCGACGCCGAATCCCGGTATCTCGGACTCTCCGGCCGGCGCGCCGATTGGTCGCTCCGGCTCCGGTCCCCCTGGGTCGGCCCGGCGAAGGAGGAGACCGTCGCCCGACTCTTGCGGGCCGGAGTCGGCGGCCCGTCGGGGGACCCCGAGGGTCTCGCGGAACGGCGACGATGGATGCTCGGACACCTCGCCGATGCCCGCGTGCTGGTCTCCCGGGATCTTCCCCTCCGGGTTTGTCCGAGTTGCCGGACGCCTCGCACCCCCGAGACCATCGTCTACGACGCCGAGCCGGGCCACGCCTACCTCGTGCGGTTCGGGATTCCGGATGAGGCCGAACCGACCTCCCTGCTGGTTTGGACCGACGAGGTGTGGAAGCTCCTCGGGACCGTCGCTCTCCTCGTGAACCCGGAGACGACGTACGTCGTCGCCCGATTCACTCGACGCGACGCCACCGAGCGGGTCATCCTCTCGCGCGCCGCCCTCGACCGGCTCACCCATTGGCTCCCGGGGAGCACGATCGACGTCCTCGAGGAGAAGCTCGGTGCCGACCTCGCCGGAGGGACCTACACCCACCCGCTCACGCTCGAGTATCCCCCACTCTCCGAACTCGTTTCCCCGGCCGGATCGGTCGTCGCCTCGAACGATGTCAGCGATACCGGGACCGGGATCGTCACCCTCACCCCCTCCCACGGCGCCGGGGACGCCGCCGTCGCCCGGGCGCACCGGATGGAAGGACCTTCGGTCGTCGGCGCCGACGGTCTCATCGAATCGGCGAAGCCCCACAAGTACGCCGGCCTCGAGCTCGGGAGCGCGGAGGCGTTCATCCTCCGCGACCTCGCCGAGGGCGGCTCGATGTTCGCCGAGCTGATGGTCCGGCGGGGCGTCCCGCACTGCGCCGTCTGCGGGGCGGGACTCCGATGGGTCCCGGGCCGCGCCTGGTGCCTGGAACCCGGGCGGCTGAGCGGCGAGTCCCTCGGCCAGTTCGCGCGGCTCCTCCCCGACGACACGGTTCCCCTCACTTCGGAGGTCGTTCCCTGGTCGGTGTCGGAGACGACTTCGAGCGTCGACCCGGGCGACCCGATGCTCTCGGAGTGCTCCCAATGCGAGCGGCTCTCGACGGCACCGACGGGGGAGCGGTGCGCCTGCGGCGGCGCCTTCGTCGCGGTTCGTCGACGGCTCCTGCCGGCGTTCTCGGAGGCCGTGGACAGCTGGGCGTCGGCCCGGTCGCTCGACCCGTCCGACCCGGTCCGTCTGTACCTTCCCCGCCGCCGTCGGGCCCCCGCGTTGCTCCATCACCTCGCCGCCCGGGAGGGACTCGATGCGCCGCCCGCGGACGTCCGGCTGACCGTACTGCCCACGCTCCCGCCGGGGCCGCTCGGCGAGTCGTTCGGCCAGGACGCACTCCGAGCGGCCCTGGTGCGGACCGACCGCCCACCGCGGACGCTCGCGGGGGTGGAGGACCGGGCGGTCCAGGAGGCGCGGCGGCTCGGGAAATTCTGGACCCTCGCCGGCCAGGTCCTCGAACGCTCCCTCGACGACGGGTTCGAGCCCGACGGTCCCATTGCGAGCCACGTGCCCGAGCTCGTCGAGGAGGACCGGGCGTTCCTCTCGACCTTCGAGCGGTTGCGGTCGGAGGTCCGCCGGCGGTACGATGCGGGCGACCTAGCGGGGGCGCAAGGACTCCTCGCCCGGTTCGCCGAGGTCGACCTGCGGGAGGGGTACTTTCCAGTGGTCGCCGGGCGTCTGGCCGTCGGCGGGCTACCGCCCCCGAAGGTCGCCGCGCTCCGCGTCCTGCACCATGTCCTGACGAGGTGGGTGGAACTCTACGCCCCCATCGCGCCGTTCGCGATGGAGGCGATCCACCGGGCATTCCAGCCCGACGGGGCCTCGGTGTTCGACGGCACGCTCGCCCCCGCGCTCGACGCGGTGGTCACCGCGGAGGCGGAGGGGGACTACGAGCGGTGGTTGTCGTTCGGGGCCGCGCTCCGAGTCGGTCGCCGCCGCTTTGGGATCCCGCCGACGGCGGAGCTTCCGCGCGCGGTCCTCCTGGTCAACGACGAGGCGGTGGCCACCCGGCTCCGCGTTACGGCCCCCATCCTGAGCCGCCTCGCCCACGTTGCGGAGATCCTGGTCGGCTCCCCCGCCCAGCCGTGGGAGGGCCGACGGGTCGAAGTCCGACCGATCCTTCCGGCGATTCAGAAAACGTACGGCGCCCAATCCGCCCGCGTCGTCCGGATCCTGGAGCAGATTCCCTCCCGCCGGGTCCAGGACGGAGTCCGGGCGGGGACCCTCTCCATCGCCCTCGACGGCCGACAGATGCCGATCCTCGCGGGGATGGTCGAGTTCGCCGAATCGCTCCCCGACGACGTTGTTCCGGTGGCGTGGGGTCTCGGCGAGGTCTTGATCTCGCTCCCGCCGGACTCGGAGCGCCACCGGCGACGGGCGCCCGCCCTCTCGCTCGACGGATACCAGATCGTCCGGCACCTGGAACGCCGGCTCCAACGGGCCGGCGGCGTCGCCCCCGAGCTCGTGGTCGTCTCGGCGAACGGGGTCCTCGGCGAGGAGATGGCAAAGCACGCCCTTGCCGTGGCCCAATATGCCGGCGTCGGCCAGATCGCCGTGAACGACGGCACCATCACCCTCCCGCCCGCCGAGACGAGCTCGGGACGCACCCGACGGGGCGAGCGCTGGCGCGTCTACGTGCCGGGGCTGCCAATCCCCCCGTCGATCCGCAAGGCGCAGCGGTCCTCCGCTGGCCGCCGGCGGATCCCGGAGTTTGTCGAGCCACGGCCCGAACCGGAGGAGTTCGAGGTCCTCGAACAATCGCTCCGGGAGCGGGAAGAGAGCATCCGGGCGATCGTCGAGCAGATCGACCACGTCGTGGGCCGCCCCGTCGTCGGCCCGGCGAAGGTCCGCCTGGCGGTCGAAGCGGGCCTTGGCACCTTCGAGGCCATCGCCCACGCCCCGTACGACCAACTCTCGGCGATTCCGGGGTTCGGCCCGTTCGTCGCCGGCGTCCTCGTCGAATCGTTCGGGGGGGCCCTCCCCTCCCCGACCCCGCGGCATCGGCCCCGCCTGGTTCGGCCGGGAAACGGCGAAACCGACCGACCGACCTCACCGGCGGCGGTCGTCAAGCCTACGTACTTCCCTGAGGTCCTCGTCGACCCACCCCCGGCATCGACCCCGCCTCCGTTGGCGCCCCTCAGCGCCCCGACGCCGGCCTCCCTTCCCGTGCCCCTGGCAGCGGTCCCCCCTCCCCAAGCGTTGGTGATGGAACCGCCGGTCTCGGCTCCCGCGGTTGCTCCGGTCATCGTCCCGGCGCCCGTCTCCGCCCCCGTGTCGGAGCCCGCCTCCCCGCCCATCCCCGTGCCCGAGTTGGTACCGATCGCCCCCATGGTTGCGATCCTCGCAACGCCCGAGCCGACGGCGCTCCCGCCCGGGATTCCTGGCCCTTCCATCCCGGCCGCGATCCCACTGGAACCCCCGGTCCCCGAGGGGCCCCCGCCCCCGACTTCCGGAGTCCGCCTCACCCTCGGAGACCGGGAGGACCCGGCGTGGCGGGGGTTCCTCGACGCAACGAGCGCCGGCCACCGCGGGCTCTGCCTGAGCCGAGAGTTCCCCGAGCGCCGAAGGGCCCTGCTCGGGCCGCGCGACGTGGAGGTCGTCTGGCTCTCGAACGTGGGCAAGGGGTCCGCCGTCCGGCCGGGCGACCTCCCGGCCTTGACCGCCCTCCTGACGCTCGCTCTCACCGACCGGGGCGTCACCGCGGTCTTCGTCGAGGGGGGCGAGTACCTGGTCCGAATCCACGGAGTTGGGCCCGTAGCGACGTTGCTCCGCCAGCTCGATGCCCTCGCTGTGGAACGGAGCGCCCGGATTTGGTGGCCGATCAATCCCGCGCTGATGCCGGGGGCGGACGTCGAGGTGCTCCGGGGCGCTGTCACGGTCGAAGTGCCGGAACCGGCCTCCTAGCGCCGCTTCAGCCCCCCGTTCGAGGGCCCGGTCGATTCCGAGGGCCCCGCCAGACCGCCGCTTCGCACGAAGGCAAGGTTCTCCTCGAACCGCGCCGGGGATCGCCACGTCGTGTACGGTTCGGGCATCGGGACCGGCCCGGCCTGCTCGGCCCTCGCTTCCATCCGCTCGAAGTACGTTCGCAGCTCGTCGCACGCCTCCGGCGTCCCGACCGGACCATGGCCGGGGACGATCACCTTCGCCCCGATCGCCTCGATTCGCCCGAGCGTCGTCGTCCAACGAGGCAGCGACCCGCCCGCCATTTCGGGGTGCGTTCCGACCGAGACCAGGTCCCCGGCGAACAGCACCTCCGTGTCTTCGAGGAAGAGGACCGAGTCGCTCTCGGAATGGCCTCCCCCCTCGACCACTTGGACGCCCCGGGGCCCGGGAAACCGATGACGACCCTCGAAGTTGGAACTGGGCACGAGGATCATCTCTCCGCGGGGCACGAGCCCCAGCTCGCGTCGGGCGGCGAGCTTCGCGGTCAGCGCATCGCGGGCCAGCGGCTCGGTGGTGGCCCCGAGCGTCGCCTGCATCGCGTCGGAGTCCCGGATCCAGTCCGGTTCTCCGATCCCGTCGGCAAATCGGGTGCCGAACGCCAAGAGTCGTTCGCGCGTGATCCGAGTCCCGAAGAAGGTCGCGCCGCGGAAGGCCGGATTGCCGAAGCTGTGGTCGAAATGCCAGTGGCTGTTGACGACGATCGAAGGGTCCTTGCCGGTGCACAACCGGGCGGCGGTCCAGAGGTCGTGCGCCGCCTGGGGCGTGTGGGAGGTGTCGAAGATGAGGGTCGCATACCCGAGGTCGACGATCCCGCAGTTGCTCGAGGAGCTCGCCCCGGGGATCGCGATCGCCGCCCAGACGCGATCCGCGACCTCCTCGATCGTGAACTGATCCGAGGGGAACGGGGCCGGCATGGGAGGGAGGCACGGGCGTTCCGGGCTCTTAGGGGAGCCGGACCGGCCCGGGCCTCCGGGGTGCGTCCGCGGGCAGCGCCGCGGAGCAGAGCGATTTATTGGCGACCGGATTGGGCCACCGCTCGGAAATGAGCGACTCCATCGGACTCCTGCGCGCCGTCAACGTCGGCGGTCAGGGGGCCGTCCCGATGGCGGGATTGCGGGCCGAGCTGGCGCGGCGGAAGTTCGAGGAGGTCCGGACCGTGCTGCAGTCCGGGAACCTCGTGTTCCGAGAGCCGAAGTCTCCGGGACCGAAGGTGGAGCGGGATCTCGAGGACGCGATCGACGAGGCCTTCGGGTTTCGGACCGTGGCCTTCGTCCGGTCTGCTGCCGAGTGGGCGGAGATCCGGCGCCACAATCCGTTCCCGAAGGAAGCGGTGGCCGACCCCGGGCACCTGATCCTCGTCTGCCTCAAGACCGTCCCGGCGGCGCCCGCTCTGGCGGCCCTCCGCAGCGCAATCCGCGGACGAGAAACCGTGGAGTTGCGGGGCCGCGACCTCTACGCGGTCTACCCGGATGGAATGGGAACGTCCCGACTGACCATGGCCGTCCTCGAATCGAAGTTGGGGACGCGGGCGACGGCTCGGAACTGGAATACGGTCGCCAAGATCGCGGCACTCTCCGGCGGGTGATCCGCTCCCGGTGCGGGACGGTCCAAGGGACCCGGGCGGGGACGCGCCGTGCGAACCGCGGCCCCGGAGGGCGGACTAGCGGCGTCGCAAGGTCTTGGATCCTCGGCTGGCCCGGTACTCCTGCTCGAGAGCGCGCCCGAAGCTGGCCCATACTTTTCGCAACTCCCGGTCCATCTCGGACTTGGAGGGGTTCTTCCTCCCGAGTTCGGTCGGAGTCCGGGCCCCCCGCAGCGAAAACGAGGTCCGCTCCGCCGACTCTGCCTCCAGCGCATAATCCAAGTCCCAGGTTCGATAGTTTCCGGTGGAGGCCGAGTGCCAACGGTTCGGGGGGTGCAGGTCGACGACGTGTCGACTCCATGACCACCCGGCGGGTCCCTCGTACAGGTCCTCGTACACGACCTTCCGCGGTCCCTTCCTCAGGATCTTGCGAGTGTAGTCGTCCTTCTCGAGGCGCGAATCCGCGGGTGTGTAGTCGGTGCACCACCGAAACACGAAGTTCATGGGGGCGCGAAACGTCGTACGAAACTCGTAGACCGCCGTCGGTGGGTGTTTCGGCATGGCTCGTGAGGGTGGGGCCGAGCGGGGGGTCGGCCCCGAAGGATACGGGACTACGGTTTTGGCCACTGGTACAGGCCGATGGTGTTCCCTTCGCTGTCCTTGAAGTAGCCCGTCCAGCCCATGCTGCCGTCGCCGATGGGCTGCTTCCGAACGAGGATTTTGCCGCCGGCCTTCTCGATCGCCTTCTCGGCGGCCGTAATCTCATCGACCATGATCGTGACGACCGGGTGCTCGAGGGGGCCCCCTCGCTTTCCGATACCGCCGCCGATGGATCCGGGTTCCTTCGGCATCCCTTCGGCGTCGACCGGGCCGGTGGAGACCATCGTGTAATCCATCCCCGGGATTTCGGTATGCTTCCAGCCGAACACTCCGGCATAGAACTTTCTCGCTCGGGCCGGGTCGTCCGCCGGGATTTCAAAGTGTCCTACTTCACCGCTCATGGCTGTCCTTGTCCGAGCCGAATCCTCCGGGGGATAAAGAGGTAAAGACGAGGGTACGGAACGGGTCGGGTCGCCCCGTTTCTCGGCGCCGCCGTCCGGCCCCGCCGGGCTCCCAGAGATCGGGCCGTGTCGTCTCCCGGGTGCGCCATCGAGATTTCCCGCGCCGCGACTATATACCGGGACTCGGTTCCCGCCGCCCCGGGGTTTTTTTGGATGTCGGAAACGTCGAACTCGAGACTGCGAATTGCGCTGATTGGATTTGCCACGGTCGTCTTGGTCATCGCGCTGGTGCCAACCCTCGCCGTGGCGAGTCCCACTCCGTCGGGAGGGGCTCACCCCGCGATCGGAATCAGCCACGGTACGGTCATCACGCCGTGCACGTTTACGACCTTCAAGTCCGACGTTCTCGCCGGTGGCACCGTTCAGTTCGGCGCGGCGTGCACTATGACGATGACCTCGGCGATCACGATTCCTTCGACCCTTACCGTCAACATCACGGCCCCCGGCGTCGCGGTCACCTTGAGCGGGGCGAACGCGAACCAACTGTTCATCGTGAACGGTGGTCACCTGAACATCACCGGCATCTCCCTCGACAACGCTCGGATTACCGCCAAGGCCGGGATTGCGGGAACGACCGGGACCGCCGGCACGTCCGGCTCCAATGGAGTCGCGGGTCCGAGCGGAACTTCGGGCACCGGCCAGGCGGGCGGCGCGGGCGGTGCGGGCACCCGGGGCGGCAATGCCGGACCGGGTAGCGCGGGCCATGCGGGCGCGGCCGGTTCGGGCGGCGCCATCCAGGTCGCCACGGGCTCGGTCGTCGTTCTGGTCGGCGACACCTTCTACGCCGACTACGCCATCGGCGGGGCCGGCGGAGCCGGCGCGGGCGGCGGCACGGGCGGAGTCGGCGGCTCTGGCGGCACGGGAGGATCTGGGGCGAGCCCGACGAACCCGTCCGGCGCGGCAGGCGGCGCCGGCGGGGCGGGCGGACTGGGCGGCGCGGGCGGAAAGGGGGGAGCCGGCGGCATGGGCGGCGCCGGCGGCAACGCCTACGGAGGGGCCATCTCCAACGCGGGAACCCTCGTCCTCGCGAATGACATCTTCGAGTATGACGGGGCCGACGCCGGATCGGCCGGCACCGCCGGGTACGGCGGCACGGGCGGCGGGGGCGGTGCGGGGGGATACGGTGGCGGCGGCGCGACCGGTGGGACCCCCTCGACTTCCTCGCACGGCGGCGTCGGCGGGGCGGCCGGGACCAACGGGGTCGGCGGAGCCGGTGGCCGTGGTGGGAACGGCGGCGGCGCCGGCGCCGGTGGCAATGCGTACGGCGGAGCGGTGTACAACACCGGACGCCTCTTCGTGAACAATTCCAGCTTCAACTCGAACACCGCGAACGGCGGGACGGGTGCGACCGGAGGGAATGGGGCCACCGGCGGGAGCGGCGGCAACGGGGTCGGCGCGTACTCCGCGGGGAATGGTGGGACCGGCGGTACTCCCTCCTCCTCGGGTGGGAACGGCGGGCTGGGCGGAACCGGCGGGGCCGGTAACGCCGGGTCGAAAGGCTCTGTGGGCGGCAACGCCGGCAATGCCGGAAATGCGAGCGCTGGCGGACCTGCCCGTGGGGGCGCGATTTACTCGGTCGGAACCGTGGAGGGCCTGAATGACTCCTTCCAATCCAACCACGCCAACGGTGGGTCCGGCGGGTCCGGCGGCACTGGTGGCCAAGGCGGCTTCGGCGGCGCCGGGGGCGTCGGCGGGATCGGTGGGACCGGCGGCTCCGGCGGCCAAGGGGCCACCAACGGCGTGGGAACCGGCGGCACGGGCGGCGCTGGAGGCGCGGCGGTTGCTGCCGGTGCTTCGGCAGTCGGGGGAGCGAACGGTGGTGCGGGGAATGGCGGCCGGGGCGGCGCCGGCGGCGTGGCCCAGGGTGGCAACCTCTACTCGCAGGGCTCGACGGCCGTGCTCGACCTCAATTCGTCGACCTTCACCCTCAGCAACGCCGCAGGAGGTGCCGGCGGTACGGGCGGATACGGCGGGACCGGCTACTATGGCACCACGGGCGGCGGCGGCGGCGGAGGCGGACGCGGCGGCTTCGGCGGCTCGGGGATCTCGAACTCGCCGGCGGAGCACGGCGGCGCGGGCGCCGCGGGGGCTGTGGGCACGGCGGGAGCCCTCGGCATGGCGAGCGGGACCGGCGGCCCCGGCGGGGCCGGCGGTGCGGGCGGCGCGGCGGACGGCGGCGCGGTCTACACGGCGAGCCCGACGATGCTCGGCCTGGATTCCTTCAAGAACAGCGTCGCGACCGGTGGGGCGGGAGCGATTGGCGGTACGGGAGGCTCCGACTACGCTTCCGGCGGCGGCGGCTACGGCGGAGCCGGCGGTGGCGGAGGGTATGGCGGCGGCGGAGTTTCCGGTGGCAACGGCGGCGCCGGGTTCCTCGCCGGGGCCGGGGGAAATGGGGGCAACGGCTCCAATGGCGCCCCCGGGGGCCCGGGCGGCGTCGGTGGCGCGGGCGGCCCGGCGAACGGCGGAGCCATCTACAGCTCGGCGGGGATCACGCTGACCAGCGACTCGCTCACGTACAGCTCCGCGGTCGGCGGACCTGGTGGAGCGGGCGGTTCCGGCGGTGGCGCGAGCACCGGGGGGACGGGCGGCACAGCCGGGAACGGCGGTTCCGGCGGCAACGGCGGGCCCGGTACCACCGTGGGCGCTGGGGCCAAGGGCGGCGCGGGAGGCAACGGCGGACACGGCGGCAACGGCGGGACCGGCGGGGCCTCTGGCAACGGCGGAGCCGGCGGCAACGCGAACGGCGGAGCCCTCTTCAACACCTCCACCGCGACCCTGATCGGAACGATCACCTACGGCGCGAACAGCGTCGTCGGCGGGTACGGCGGGGTCGACAACTGCGTGGCGGGCTCGGCGTGCCCGGGAGTCGGGGGGGGCGCCGGCCTTGGCGGGACAGCAGGGACCGGAGGGACCGGCGGGACCAACGGAGCGGGGGCCAACCGGGCGGCCAGCGGCGCCAACGGAACGGCGGGTACCGCGGGACACGCCGGGGCGATTGGGAGCAACGGATCCAGCGGGACGTCGGGAACCTGGCTCAACCAGAACCAAGGGACCTAGGGGCGGACATTCCCCGACGGCTCGGGCCGCGTCCCTTCGGGGCGTGCCCGAGCCGGTTTGCGTCATCGGTGCACGCCGCGATGCAACGAGCCACCGAGGGTACCGGAGCCCCACGGACGCCGGTCGTCGACGCTATCCACGCGGGCGCTTCCCCGGGCGGCGAGGACAGTCAGCATCCATGACCGGATCACTGCGGAAGCGGCGTTCGCCGGCGGCGAAAAAGCGGAACCAACGGACACGGCTGCTCCGCATCGCCGCCCGGAGACGCCAGGTGCCTCTCGGGGGAAACCGGTCCGGGCACAAGTCTCCCCCGACCAGCCCCGCACCCGCTTGATCCGAGTCCGACTACCACGGGCACTGCCCGATCCGTCAGCCCCAATCCGGCGGGCTCAAGCGTAGCGCGCTGTAGCCGGGGTCCGTAGGGTGGGTCTGTGCGAATCTACGATTTGGATGGTCTTCCTCCCGGGCTCCTCCCCCAGTTGGGGACGTTCCAACTCAGCGACGGCGACCCTCCCCAGGGAGTCGAGTTCATCCGGCGGCTCCGACGGACCCCGCACCCGGCGTCCGACTACTTCGCCGTGTATGCGGTCGAGGACGGGAAGCTCCTCTCCCGGGTGGAGACCCTGCAACTTCCGTTCACCGGACCTACGGGGTCCGACGTGGTCGTCGGAATCTCCGACGTCCTGACGCGACCCGACGGGGTCGGACGCGGACTGGCGCGGTCGCTCCTCGACGAAGTCCACCGGCGCGAGCGCGTCCGGGGCCGACACTGGTCGTATCTCTGGACCCGTCGGAGTTGGGGCGCCCACCGGCTGTACGAATCGATGGGGTACAAGGACGTGTTTTCGCCCCCGAGCGCCTTGGGCGAGGCCGGTCGTTCCCGGCAGCGACGACCCGATCCGGGCTACCGGCTGACCCCCGAGCGGACCACGGACGGGCGGCGACTCGAGCGGGTCCTCCGCGAGGCGACCGCAGGTCGGCTCGGATTCGTCCCCCGAACCCCCGGGTCGTTCCGAACGAGGATCTACCTCGGGTGGCGGAAGCCGGAGAGTCACCTCCTCCTGAGGCGCGGAGCACGGACCGTTGGGATTGCGCACCTGTCGGACGACAGCCGATGGAACCTGTCCGTCAACGAGGTGGTCGTGACCGGCAGCGAACACCAGGAGCCGATGGTGCGGTGCCTCGAAGCGCTCGCCGGCCGACGGTCGTTGACGTTCCAAGGGACCACCTTCGTCCGGGATGCCGAAGGGTTCCTCCGGGCACGGGGCTACCAGCTCCTGGCGGCCTCCCATTCCCTCCTCATGGCGAAGGCACTCGGCCCGCGTCGGACGACCGGAGCGGACCTCCGGACGGTCTTCGCCGACCCGAGGTACTCCAGCCATCGGGGCGACATGTTCTGAACCGATCCTCGAGCGGAAAGAATCCGGCACGCGGGCCGTCCTCCGAGGCTTCCCACCGTGCAAAGCGGAGTCGCGTCAGGACCGGCCGCCGGGTCCGCCGTCGAGGAAAACCGTGACGCTCCGCGCTTCTCGAGCGGTCCAAATACCATTCCGCGAGGCGAAGCGCCGGCACCAAAGGACCCCCGGAGGCCGGGGACGTCGTCGAGAGTGCCTCCAAAATTAATACTCGGGGGCCCTCGGCGGCCCCGTGGAGGCCGCCAACGAGCCGCGCGCGAGAGTCGCGGTTCGGACGGCTGGGTTCCGGTCGGGGACCTTCGGGTCGCCGGTCGCTCGCCGCGCGCCCCCGCAGGAAGACTGAGGGTCCCATGGGAGCCGCAAACCGAAGTGCCTGGGCGATCGCGATCGTGGGCATGATGCTCTTGGGCGGAGGGGTGGCTATTTCCCACATCCCCGTCGGAACTGCGGTCAGATCCGGCGCCCACTCGACGACTCCCGCCAACAGCCCGTCCTCCGGCACTCCCGTGGTCGTCGGACCTTCGGCTCCCTCGCTGCCGTCGTCGTACGTCCCCCCGGTCGTGTATTCCGGCCCCGCCCCTTCGCATATCCCCCCAGCATGGGGCTCGCACGCGACTCCGCCGGGGGCACCGGTCCCGTTCGGCGCCTCCGCGAAGAGCACCTGCGTCGGCAAGTGGCCCTCGGGGGGGCAGGGACTGTACTCCGGCGGATGCATCGGGCACGACGAACCCGCGATCAACCCCTATTCCGACCTCCCGGGAAGCGGCGGCAACGTCTCGTGGAACGTGTCGCTGCCGGTCGATGGAAGCACGTCCCACAACCAGTCCGACATCTACATCGCGATCTGGTTCGGCATGAACCTCAACGACCCGTTCGGCTACAACGGCCAGTGCTTCCTCGAGCTGCAGATGTACCCCGATACGGCGGGGTCCGGCGCGGTCCAGGTCGGGGCGTGGTCCGCATTCGCGGTCGCGTGGCAGATCCAACTCTCGAACGGATTCGAGGACCCATGCTTTTCGGCGCCGATGAACGAGCCGAACGGCACCCCGCTCCAGATGAACGCGGGGGACCACCTCTACGTCAACATGACCGGCTGGCAGGGGTCGAAGACCGGCGAGAACATCAGCGTCGTCGACACGACGACCGGCGTGACCTCGTTCCTGACGCTCTACAACACGGCGCAGCACTACCCCCTCAACCCCGAGTACCTCACGAATAACGTCCAGGACGCCCTCGCATGGAGCCCGGGCGGAGACCTTCCGGTTTCGTTCGCCTTCGAGTCCGGCCACACCACGGATGACCCGCAGAACGACACCTTCGGGGGCTGCAACTCCGGTGTGCCCCCGCCCACGTCGCTGAACGGCGCGGTCCCGTGCGGGAGCTACAGCCCGAAGGATTGGGCGATGGACACGAAG
>JAKIVT010000219.1 GCA_022750415.1 Thermoplasmata archaeon | reverse complement strand
TCGAAGATCAGAAGCAGGTCGTTCTCCCGCGTGATCTCGCGGAGCCGCTGCAGGTAGTCCGGGGCCGGCGGGATGATGCCCGCGTTCGCCATGATCGGCTCGAGGATCACCGCGGCGAGTCGGTCGCGGTAGCGTCGGACCATCCGCTCGAAGGCGGGAATGGAGTTGTACGGGGCGACCATCACGTAGTCGGTGACGCCGGGAGGGATCCCGGCGGAGTTCGGTAGCGGGCGGGGGTACTCGTCGAGGCCGGCGACAATCGGGGGCGCCTCTGCGCTGATCAGGGCGTAGTCGTGCTGCCCGTGGTAGTGGCCCTCAAACTTCAGGATCCCGTCTTTGCCGGTGACCGCGCGGGCGATCCGGATCGCGTTCATCGTCGCGTCGGAGCCGTTCGAGCAGAACGCGATCCGCTCGGAGTTGGGGACCATCCGACGGAACGCCTTGGCCACGTCGATCTCGAGCTCGGTCGGCGAGGCGAAGTGGAATCCGAGTTCGGCCTGGGCGCTGAGCGCCTTGACCATCTCCGGGTGGGCGTGCCCGTTGATCAGGCAACCGTAGGCCAGGTTGAAGTCGAGGTACTCGTTCCCATCGACGTCCCAGATCTTGGTCCCCTTTCCCTTCGCGATGAACGGGGGACACGGGTCGTACGACGCGACCCGAATGAGCGAGCTCGTCGCGTTCGGGATGTACTTCTTCCCTTCCTCGAACAGCTTGGCGCTTTTCTTCAGCCTCGGAACCAGCCGGGCGATCGGGATCGGAAGGGGGAGGATCTCTTCGCCGTCCTTGTCCAAGGCCGGACCCTCGGCCTTGGGAGCCGCCGGCTTGGCCGCGCCTTCGGGCTCGGGCCGGGGAGCGGCCGACCCCTCCGCGGTTAGGAAGCGGAAAGGCTCGCGCCCGAGCAGTTCGCTCCCGGGCCCGATTTCCGGGCCCCGGGCCGCGTCCGGGAGGGCGAGTCTCCGCTCCACCATTTAGAACACATCCGAGTGGGTTTCGGGACCCGGAGGTTCGTATATATAATTGCCTCGGAGGGATAGCTCTCGGTAACTCGTAGCTACCGTACACCACGTGAGACGTTCAATTAACCCAAAGAATGGTTGGTGTTTACATTGGCTACTTTGAAGGCCAATACTACGCTAGATTGAGGCGAAAACCCCCTCCGGGGCTTGCCGGCTCAGATTCGGGGCGCGGGGAGCGGCGGTTCCGGCGGGGTGACGGTCGTCTCGATCCCGCGGGCGGCGAGGGCCGCCCGGAACGGGCGGGCCGGGATGCATCGCTCGGGAGGCACCACGCCGGTTTCGGTCACGGCGCCCTCGACGATCAGTTCGGCGCCGATCGCGCCCGCGACGCCGACGGCGTACTCGGTCGCCGTGAACCCCCAATCGGGTCGTGGGGGGAACCGCCCCTGCGCGTGCCGTTCCACGGCCACCCCGTCGCGGGAGCCGTGGATCTCGAGGTCGACGACCTCCCAATCCAGAAGATGGACCCCCTCCGGCGCGCCGAGGAGCTTCTCCCG
>JAKIVT010000218.1 GCA_022750415.1 Thermoplasmata archaeon | reverse complement strand
GTGGACTTGGGCGTAGCGCTGGCGGTAGTCCTCGAGCGTGTAGCACTCGTGGAGCGGAGAGAAGTCACGACCGATGTTGGCCCCGGGAGTCTGCGACGCCGGCGGGGTGTTCGAGGCCTCGTAGATGGAATCGCCGAGGCCGACCAGGAAGTGGAGGTCGCCGCGCTCGGCGAGGCATCGGTACGCATTGAAGTAGCCCGCGTTGAACTTCGTGCACGCGAAGACGCCGAAATCGAGCCGCGACGCCTCGGCGGGAAGGGTACGGAATCGGCCCGTTGGCGACACGACGTCACCAATCGCGAACTCGTACTCGTGGGCGGTGTCGGACGCCAGTCCGTCCGGGAGGACCCGCACCGTCCAGTCCTGGTCGGGCCCCGCGACCGCCTCGCCGGCCGCAACCTCTCCTCCGGACGATGCCTCGCGAACAACCCAGCGCGTTCGGACCTCAGCCGCCGGCGCATCCGGATCGGGGGTCACGCGCGTCCACAGGACGATCCCGCCGCGGGTCGGGTCTCCGCTCGCGACCCCATGCAGGAACTGGCCCCGAGCCATGCTCCCCTCTTAGCAGACCGGCGCCCAGCGCCGGAACGCTCGGTCGCGAGGCCCAGAGGGTCCGCGACGGAGACGCATCACCGAGGCGGTCGACTCACGGGTTCGGAGACGCGAGTCCCGGCCGGGCCCGGTTGGCTCAGCCTTGCGGCGAGGTCTCGGGTTTGTCGGTGCCGGCGAGCTGTTCGGCGAGGATCAGATCGGCCCAGTGGATCGAGGGACCCTCGGGCAAGAGGTACTGCCGGTTGCTGATTCGTCGTCGGATCCGTACTCCGTCGGGGCCGGACTGGACGCTCACGGTCCCCGGTCCGGGTTCGTGCTCCGCGAGGACCGCGCTGGCGAAACCGGCGGCGGATTGCCACTGACCGTGCCGGCCCTTGACCTCGACCGCCATCGCCGGTCCGGAGACCCGCACCTCGTTCCCGATTCGGAACCACTTCGCGCCGCGCCACACCGTGACCTGGCGGCCGCTTCGCGTGCCCTCCCACCTCTGACCGTTGAGGTTGTTATCCGTCACCTTCTTCAGGCCCGGCACTTTGAGGAGATCCGGCATGGGGCCACCCGACTCTTCGTCGCTCAGGCCGGAGGATCCCAGGTGCCGCAGGCGCTCCTGGTAGATACGGCGGGCGGCTACCTGATCCATGGCGCAGGGTCCTCTCCGCTCGGGAGCGGGGCGACTGCTCACCAGCCACCACCGCCCTATCAGGGTAGGTGCCGGCCGGCACAGTCCTCCCCAGCCTTCGGCGGCACCGCCGGCGGTCCGCTCGGTCCTCCCGCGCCGCGGCCCGATTGTCGGTGGCGGGGAACCGGGGTCGGGCTCGGAGCGTTCTGTCAGGAGAGATCCCGACCTCGTCCACCCCCGTCGACGAGACAACGGGAAGCGGTTGAGCAGGAGGCTTGATCATGGGTTCCGATGTTCACGACGTCCCCACGCGCTCGCGTCGCTCGGCGGTGCGCCGCCGTCT
>JAKIVT010000217.1 GCA_022750415.1 Thermoplasmata archaeon | reverse complement strand
CGACCGGGTCCACGAGGTGACCGGTGTTTCGAAGGATGAGTACGAAGTCCTGGTCGCGATCGCCATCGGCCACCGCGGGGACGCCCGGCAGCTCCCGGCCGCCTTCGCGGAACGCGAGCGGCCGAGCCCTCGACGGCCGTTGAGCGAGATCGTCGAGGAGTATCACGCGCTGGTAGCGGTGCCGGAAGCGACCGGCTAGGTCCGACGCCGACGGGCCGGCTTGGGGGAGGGGCGCTTCGGCCGGGGGGCCTTCGGGCGCTTCTTGCCCCGGGCCGGTACGCTGTACACTTCGACCACGATCTGATCCGGGTCGACCCAGGTGGCGCTGACGTACCCGGCTCGGAACTCCGGGTGTTCGGCCATGCGGAAGATCGGGTAGATCTCCTGCCGGGCGAGATCTTCCTGGACCCGGCCGACCTCCTCGGCCGAGGGCACCTCGAAGGCGAGGTGGTCGCCGATCACTTCCTCCTCACCGGTGGGCGGTTTCCGGTGGATGCGCGCCGAGGTCGGCCGGATCAACCAGAGCGTCGTGGTCCCGTTCGTGTACCCCAGGTAGCCCGGGTCTTCGACGAACCGGCGGAACCCGAGCCGCCCGAGGACGCGGTCGTGGAACCGCTTCGAACGGGCGGGGTCGCTGACCTCGAGCACGACGTGGCGCAGCTCGGCCCGGACCGAGGTCGGAGGCATGCCGACCGGCAGCCGAAGAGGAGCTTAAGGCGTCGCGCGACCGGGGCTACAGGATCCGCCGGTTGACGTCCGGGTCGGGGAGTTCGAGGCCCATCGACTTGACGAGCGGGGTGACCTCGCGGATGAACCGCGCCCGGGCCTCCTCGTTCGTCCACCGCTTCAAGCCGTAGGCGATCGCCTTGCGGCTCGTCTCCGAGTTCGAATGCCCGAACATGTCCAAGGAGCGAGGGTACCACTTGTCGATGGCGACCTGGGCCTCCTCCTTCGTCCCCGCGTACTTGGCGCCGTCGCGCGCCATCCGCTTGAGGACGCTGAAGCCGAAGTTCAGGTGGAGCTGCTCCTCGCTGAGCATGAGCGGCATCGCCCGGGCGAGCGGCCCGTACGAACACTCCTGGAAGGCGCGGAGCTGGTAGACGCCGACGCGGTCGACGAAGCACGTGAACGCCCCCACGTCGCTCCACCGATCGAACGCGATGTTGAACGCGTCCAGTTTGTGTTCCCCTTCGCGCTTGAGGAGGAGTTCGTCGATGTCCTTCTGGCCCTCCTCGCCAAAGTCGCGCAGGATGCGGCAGGCCTGCAGGCCGTGACGGGCCTCGTCGGCGACGATCCTCGCTTCGATCCACCGGTCCTCGAGCGTGGGGGCGCTGTCGAGCCACGGCCGGTGCTGCTGGATGGAGGCGAACTCGGTGTCCGCCTGGACGACCATGAGACGGATGATGAGCTTCCGCATCTCCGCGGGGATCTCCTCGGAGCTCTCGTACTTCCGAACCCCCACCGAGTCGCCCCAGAGGATCTCGCGGACCGGTTCGATCGTGCCTCCGTCCTTGAGGGTCTGGGAGT
>JAKIVT010000216.1 GCA_022750415.1 Thermoplasmata archaeon | reverse complement strand
TCCGGCGCCTCCGACAGGGGGCGGATCGACGGCGATGGTCCGGCCCGAAGGTCCTTGCCGACCGGGAGTCGAGCCCACGCCTCCGCGAGCAACGTCTCGACCTGACGCTCCGTCCGGAGCGTCTCGACCGAGAGCCGTCCGTCCTCGGTGAGATGCGGTCCCTGCACGACCGGCGCTCCGGTCGCGGTCCACTTGGCGAGGAAGTCGTCGGCCCGGGCGAGCCCGACCGGCGGCCCCATCCGGACCTGCACCGCCGGCAGGGCACGGTGGTCCACCTCGAGGAGCACGATCAACTCCGCGGTTCCCGCGGCGCTCGCCGTCCCGAGGACCGCGAATCCGAGCCGTTCCGCTTCGGTGGCAACCGCCCGTTCGGCTTTGTGGAGCTGCGGGTAAAGGATGTCGTCGACGAGGAGGGGCCGGTCGAGCCGTAGCACGACCACGTGGGTCCCGCGCAGCTTCGAGCGCTCCACCCCGTCCTGCCGTGCCATCGGGACGGTCGGTCGGACGCGGAAGGCGTCGGTCGTGGGCGCGCGGAGATAGTGGTCGGAGGCGAGGATAAACAGCGCGAGGTTGCGGCGGGTCAGCGCGGTCGAGACGTTCCGGCCGGGGTCGACGGGGTCGTCCACGACCAAGGCGACATCGTCCGGCACTCTCGGATTCGCCGCGAGGTCGTGCGAGACCTTCGTGGGAATGGACCAGCCGCGCGCCGCCTCGAGGAGGGCCCGGAACCCTCCGAATTTGATGACGAGCAGCTCGACCAGGTACCCGGAGAATCCGCCGGTTTTCGCCTCGGAGCCGTAGGCACCGAGCCCGCGAAGAAACTGCTTGGTCAGCCGGACCTGGCCCACCAGGGCCGGAGTGTACCGCTGGGCGAGCCAGGCCTGGTGGAACGGCGTCCGGTCGACGGCGGTCAACGGGTGGGCTCCGTCGGCGACCGCGTACCCCGGCACGGCCTCAACGGAAAACTCCTCGAACCTCCCCCGAAGGTACGGATGCTGAGCGTACCGCCTTTCCGGCGCGGTGAGGATCGCCCGTCCGATCGCCATTCCCTCGCGCTCGAGACTCTCCCGGTCAAGGGTCGGCGGGAAAAGCAGGAACAGGTCGAAGTCGAACCGGTCGCTCAGGAACGTCCCCCGCGCGGCGCTGCCGGCCACGAGCGCGCGAACGAGGGGGCTGTTCCGCTCCTTCGCCGCGCTGGTCGCCATCTCGACCAGGCGATCGCGGACCTGGGCGACCCTCGCGAGAAGGTCGGCCGACGGAGCGATCCGGTCGAGCACCTCGCGCTCGACCGCGTCGATCTCCGCGGCTCCCTCGGCGCCCATCTCGGTCGCACGAGGCGGGCCGAAGGATGAAACCTTCCGCCGACCCGCGGGCAGGAGCCCCGAACCAATCGTTATCGCGCGCGGCGCCCTCGGGACGGATGGAGGCCGAGGTGTCGGCCGCTCTTCGACCGCAGTCGGCCACCGCTCCCCTCTTCGTTCCGCTCGCCGGCGGCAAGATCCGGTGCACCGCCTGCGCCCGGTATTGCACGATCCCCGAAGGCTCCCACGG
>JAKIVT010000215.1 GCA_022750415.1 Thermoplasmata archaeon | reverse complement strand
GAGGGCGATTCGCCCTCTCGCCGCCGACCGGTGAGCCCCGCAGTCCGTGGGGCGAGGTCGGCGGCGCCCGGCATCTCGAAGATTTCTCTCAGGGTGGGGGCGGGTCGGTGTCCCCGACCTTCGCGCCGAGTTCGGACCGGATGTTCTCCCGCCACTGGGTCAGGCCGAGAGAATCCGCCAATCGGATCGACTCGTCGTAGTGTCGCTTGCCGAGCGCCGTTTGCCCGCTTAAGAGGCACGCCTCGGCGAGGTATCCGTGGGCGAGAACGAGCGAATCGGACGGCGGGAGTCGGCTGAGGACGGTGACCGCCCGTTCCGCATGCTGCTGGGCGTCCCGGAGCAGCCCTTGCCGAGTCTCCCCCGCGGCGATGAGACCGAGGGTGTGGCCGAGAACTAGCTCGTTCCCCAACCGCTCGGCGAGGGTGCTCGCCTGGCGCGCGTAACTGACCGCCTCCGCCCATCGGCCGGCTTCGATGGCCATCGCCGCGAGGCCGCTCAGCGTGTAGGTCAGCTGGCCGAGGTACCCGAGCGATTCCGCCTCGGCCCGGATTGACTGCATCTCCCGCTCGGCCAGCTCCCGTTGGCCCGTCTCGGAGTAGCCACGCGCCCGGACGAGTAGAAGGCGGAGCACGATGTCTACCCGGCCCGACTGGCGGGCTTCCGGCAGACCCTGCGAAACGACCCGGAGGGCCGCTTCGTGGTCGCCTCCGATGGCGGCGAGCCGGGACCACGCGGCGACCGCCTCCAGCGCGACATCCGGAAGGCGGGAGCGGCGGGCGAAATCGAAGGTCTCCTGGAACATTCCCTTGGCACGGAGCAGGTCGCCTCGGGCCTCGACAATCCGGGATTCGGAGATGAGGAGCATGGCCTGTTGCCGCTTCGACGTGGTTCCCCGGCCCCGCGCCTCGTCGAGGGCGTGCTCCGCCTCGGCGACCTGGTGAAGCCGCACGTAGAGGTCGACGATTTGGTGGAGACACTCCGACTCGATCCGGGCGTCGCCGGCCGCCTCGAGGATCGCCCGCCGGAAGGCGAGGATCGACTCGGGGTACTCGGAGTGCGACCGGAGCACCATCGCCTCCACGCGGAGCGCCCGCACCCGGTGGGCGCCCGGGGGCATGGCGAGGGTCATGTGGTTGAGGGCGTTGCGGAACGCGTCGGAGTACCCGAGCGCGAGAAGGGGGCGCTCGTGGCGCGCCAGGACCTGAACCGCCTCGTCCCACTGTTCCCCCGCGGCCAGGTGGTGGAATCGTTCCCGCACCGACTCCGGTCGGTGGCTCCGCCCGTAATAGGCGGCCAGACGGAGGTGCGCCTCCCGTTCCTCGACCGGACCGAGCCGGCCGACGAGGGCGGCCCGGACTACCTGCAAGAGTTCGAGGTGTCCCTCGACCGTAGACTGCAGGATACCCATCCGACGGAGTTCCTCGAGCCGCTCCCCCGGGATCCCGCTCGAGTCCCGGACGAACGAAACCGGGAGCGGCTCGTGCGAGATCGCGATCGGGAGCAGGCCGACGGCCTCCTCAAGGGGGAGCCGGTCGACGACGGCGGCCGGCAGCGTG
>JAKIVT010000214.1 GCA_022750415.1 Thermoplasmata archaeon | reverse complement strand
GGCCCGTACGAGCACTCCTGGAAGGCGCGGAGCTGGTAGACACCGACCCGGTCGACGAAGCAGCAGAACGCGCCGGCGTCGGTCCACCGGTCGAACTTCATGTTGAACGCGTCGAGCTTGTGGTGGCCCTCCTGCTTGTGGAGCAGCTCGTCGATCATCCCTTGCCCTTCCTCGCCGAAGTCGCGGAGGATCCGGCACGCCTGGAGACCATGGCGAGCCTCGTCGGCGACGATCCGGGCCTCGATCCATCGGTCCTCGAGGGTCGGGGCCGAGTCGAGCCACGGTCGGTGCTGCTGGATCGAGGCGAACTCCGTGTCCGCCTGGACGACCATGAGTTTGACCAGGAGCTTCCGCATGTCGGGGGGAACTTCCTCGGCGGTCTCGTACTTCCGGACGCCGGCCGAGGCACCCCAGAGGATCTCGCGGACCGGTTCGATAGTGCCGCCTTCCTTGAGCGTCTTCGTGGGGGGAGCCGCGGCTCCTCCGTTCGGCCCGTCCGGTTTCGCCATGGGTCCCGCTCGACGGTTCTACGCTACCGGCCCTTAAAGCTCGGCTTCCGCTTTTCGACGAACGCCGCGAGACCTTCCTTGGCGTCCTCGGTGACGAACAGCCGGTTCTGGAGTTCCCGCTCGAGCGCGAGTCCCGCCGTCAGGGGCATCTCGACGCCTTCCAGCACCGAGCGCTTGATCAGGCTGACCGCGCGCGACGGGCCGTGGGCGAGCGCGCTCGCGTAGGCGTGAACGTCCTTCACGAACGACTCCTTGGGATAGACGTAGTTGACGAGGCCGATCTGGAGCGCCTCGTCCGGGGAGATCAGCTTGCCGGTGATCATCATGTCGAGCGCGCGCGAGGTGCCGATGAGGCGGGGCAGCCGCTGGGTCCCGCCGGTCCCGGGGAGCACGCCGAGCGTGACCTCGGGGAGCCCGAGCTTGCCGGAGTCCTTCGCCATCATCCGGAGGTCGCACGACAGCGCGATCTCGAGGCCGCCGCCGACGGTGTGCCCGTTGAGCGCCGCGATGACGACCTTCGGCGTCTTCGCGAACTTGTCGAGCGTCTCCTGCCAGTAGAGGCAGAAGTTCGCCTTGAAGTTCGGCTCGCTGGCCTTGAGCATCTCGATGTCGGCGCCGGCGCTGAAGAATCCGGGAGTTCCGCTCGCCAGGATGAGGACCCGGGCGTTGTCGTCGAACCGGAGCTCCTCAATCGCCTGGTCGAGCTCCTGGCGCATCTCGTTGTCGTAGGTGTTGGCCTTCCCCTTCGCGATCTCGATGTAGCCGACGTGGTCCTCTACGCGCGTCCGGATGTACTTTCCCTGCATCGACGTCTAACCCCGAAGAGGGTCGGGCCAACCGCGTACCCTCGATAAAGCTGACGATGCGGGCGGGATTCCCGCCGTCAGTGCGACACCGCGGCGACGCGCTCTTCGCTGGTCCCGTCGGCGTGGCCGATGAAAACGGCCGACGCGAGGCCGACGAACAATCCGGTCTCCACGACCCCGGGCAGGGCGCGGAGCTCGGCTTCAAGCCGGGACGGGTCTTCGATCGGGTGGTCCGGGCGGACGTCGAGCACCTCGAGCCCGTTGTCGGTCCGGAAGGTGCCG
>JAKIVT010000213.1 GCA_022750415.1 Thermoplasmata archaeon | reverse complement strand
GCGCCCCTCGACAATGCGGCCGGATTCATCTCCCGTTGGCAAACGCACCCGCGGATCCACCCCCTCGTCGCGCCCCAGGGCGTGTACGTCTGCAACGAGCAGACCTGGATGGGCGCGAAGGAGCTCGCCGAACGGCAGCGGACCCTCGTTCACTACCATCTTTCAGAGACCCGCCGCGAGGTCCACGAGCACGAGGCCAAGACCGGCCTCCGACCCCCGCTGTGGCTCGAGAAGATCGGGTTCCTCGGACCGGGCCAGGTCGTGGCCCACGGCGTCTGGCTGACGCGGCGGGAGATCGAGACGCTCGCGAAGCGGTCGGTCGGCGTCGCCCATTGTCCGAGCTCGAATCTCAAGTTGGCGACCGGTGGGGTCGCCCCGGTCCGCGAGATGCGGGAGTGTGGGGTCACCGTCGGATTGGGGACCGATTCGGTCGCGAGCAACAACTCGCTCTCGATGCTTCGGGAGATGCACGTCGCCGGGTTGCTCCAGAAGCACCAGCTCTGGGACGCCGGCGCCCTCCCCGCGCAGACCCTTCTCGATATGGCGACCGTGGATGGAGCCAAGCTCCTGGGGCGCTCCGACGACCTCGGGTCGATCGAGGTCGGCAAACGGGCCGATTTCTCCCTCGTCCGGCTCGACCACCCGTCGCTGGTACCGGCGCGACCGGAGGCGATCGTGTCCCACCTCGCCTACTCCGCGAGCGAGGAGGCGATCGACTCGGTGTTTGTCGAGGGCGAGTGCCTCGTCCGACACCGGGAGCTCGTCCGCCGGCCGTGGGAACCGATTCGCGCGGGGGCCGAGTCCGCCGCGCAGTCGCTCTGGCCGATGTCCTGAGCAACCCAACGACGATACCCGCGGTTGGGTACCTCCGACCCGGGTGACTCGGGACCTCCTCCGGCGACGGACTGGCGCGGAGGAACGACTTTCCCCTCCCGACCGGTCCTCGGCGTATGCGACCGATTCGGTTGGCCCTCGCGGCGGTCCTGATCGCCGCAATCGCGGTGCTCGCCGTGACCGCGGCTGCGCAATGGCCCAAACCGGTCAATTGCGGCTCGGGCGGAGGCTCCGAATCGAACGGGGGTCTGCAAGCTGGGGGCGGGAGCTGGACCAACGCGAGCGTGGCCACCATGACATTTCCGCGGAATGCCCAGGTCACCTTCGATTGGTCCACGCCCGACGGCTCGGTCGCAACGTTCCGGGTACTTTCTCCGTCTGGCGACTCCCTCTACAGCGAGACAGCGACGAGCGGCTCCGGTTCGTTCACGGCCAGCCTGACGTCGGGGTCCTTGGGCGGCTACGGGTTCGGCATCGGATTGACCCCGCCGAACGAGACGGTCGACTACAACTACGACTGCACCACCGAGTCATGACGGACCCGCTCCCCCGAGCGACGCCGGCCGCACCCCCGACGGATTCGTCCGTGCGGAGTACGCCACCGCCCGAACCCCGACCGGCCTTGGATTCGGCGTTCCGTCAATTCGAGGGCAACGAGCGGCTCCTTCGGACGGCCATCCTCAGCATTTTGGCGTTCGTCGTAAGCTACGCCGCTCTCACCATGCTGGCTTGGACCTCCTGGGCGTGGACGGCCGGACCCGCCGAGGTCCAGAACGACCTC
>JAKIVT010000212.1 GCA_022750415.1 Thermoplasmata archaeon | reverse complement strand
GCCGGAAGCAGCGAGCCTTGGTAGGCGAGCGTCGAGTAGAACGAACGGTCGGCGATCACGTCGGAGCGGTCGAGGAGCCGTTCGAGCTGGGGCCGGGTCACGGCCCGGTCGAGGGTGAAGATCAGGGCCGCCGCCCAGGGATTCGACCGACCGACCAACGCCGCTCTCGCCCCCAGATCCGGGTCCGACGGTTCGTGCCAGCGCGCGACCGGCCGACCGGCCGACCGCCAGCGGCGGGCGAGGGCGTCGGCGAGGGTGGACTTGCCACTCCCGTCGATCCCCTCGAGAACGATCAGCCGACCGCGTTTCCGAGTCATCGGCCGCTGCCCTCCCGCGAGGGAGCGAACCCGTAGACCTTTTCCACCGAGGAGACGAAGGGAATGCGGAGCCGCTCGACGTCCTCCGGGTGCTGTTCGGCGACCGCCTTCGCGCGACGCGGGACGGTCTCCAGGTCGAGAACGGCCCCCGGTCGTTTCGGGTCGTCGAGGAAGTCCGTCTCCCAGAACCAAGGACCGTCCTCCCGGAGATTCGCCGCGCACAGTTCCCGACGCGCGAGGTACGACGGGACGATCCCCGACCGGGCCTCGGGCGGAACGACCGTCCGCTGATAGTGCTTGACGAGGCGTCCGAGCGGGAACGCGACCGAGGAGGCGAGGCGAGCGAGGGCGCGCATGCCGTCCGCGTCCAAGTTCTCGGAGTGGACCACGGCCGGACAGCCCGCGTCGCGGGCGACGGCGAGCGCATACTGGAACGCCTCGTCGATGGCGGCGGACACGTCCGGCTCGACCGGGAAGTGGGCGCGCCCCACCTCCCCCAACGCGACCGCACGCCCCTCCTGAACCCATCGGCCGGCAAGGTCGAGGGCGGAGCGGTGGAGGTCGAGGGCCGGGGCCGCCCCGATGGCCGCCGCCGCCTGGACGAGGTCGACCGGATACGGCGCGACGGCGAGGTAGACGACGACTCCGGTCTCGGTTCGGATCGATTTTGCGAGCCGCTCCGTGGTCTCGAATTGCTCGCGGTACGTTTCGAGCCGTAGGATTGGACCCGGAGCGTACGACTGGGTGGTGAGGAAGAGATGCGTTCCGCCGGCCCGGGCGAAACGCCCGGCAGCCCGAACCCCCTCGCCCGTCGGGGAGAGGTGGCAATGATGGTCGATGACCGGGAGGTCGGGGGGAAGCGTCACGCGCGCGGTCGCGGGACCCGCCTTACCGCAGGAGGCTCGCGCCGCGCAGTTCTTTCGTGATATTCTTCACAGCGACCTCGACGTCCGAAGGCTTGCGCGCCCCGGTGCAGACGAGCTTCCCGGACCCGAACAACAGGATGACGACCTTCGGCTTTTCGATGCGGCAGACGAGTCCCGGAAACTGCTCCGGCTCGTATTCGACGCGGTCGAGTCCGAGGGTGACCGCGATGGCGTTGAGGTTGATCTCGGCCTCGAGGTCCGAGCTCGCGACGATGTTTTGCACCTGGATCTTCGGATGCATGTTGATCTTCTGTCCACCCTTCTTGATCTGGCCGGCGACGGTCGCGATGGAGAGTTCGACCTCCCGCATGCTTTTCGCGCCGGTGCACACGACCTTCCCGGAGCGGAACAGGAGGATCGCGGTCTTCGGTTCCTTCAGCCGGTAGATCAGTCCGGGGAATTGCTCCGGTTCGTATTCGGCCCCGTCCAGTCCGAGGGCGATCGATTGGAGGT
>JAKIVT010000211.1 GCA_022750415.1 Thermoplasmata archaeon | reverse complement strand
CGCTCGGCGTGGTCGGGAACCTGCAGTACTCGACCGTACCGAACGTCATCGTCAGCCCGGGCGTGAAGACGACCCTGCCGACGGGGACCTCGGTCGCCGTGACGGTCCACTCCCCGGTCCAGAACGTCACCCTCGGGCCCGCCCAGGTCCACTTCCAGTACACCGATGCGGCCGGCAGTTCTGGCGGGGCGATCGCGATGATCCCCATCACCTCGAACGTCTCGTACGCGATCATCCCGGGCCTCCCCTCCGGAGGCTCCATCACGTTCTACGTCATCGCGAAGGACATCTTCGGGACCCCGATCGGGTCGGGGAACTCCACCTACTTTGAGTCCGGACCCCCCGCGCCCGGGCCCGGCGGACTCGTCCTCTCCCCAGGGTTCGGGATCTTCTTCTTCGAGGCCGTCGACCTTTCGACCGGCCATCTCGTGCCGTTCCTGAACTTCTCGCTCTCGAACACCACGTGGTCCGAGACGCGGCAAGGAACGGCGCTCGGATTTGCGGCGCCCACCCCGCTCGCGGGAACCGGCTTCCTGGCGGTCACCTACGGGGTCTACGTCATCACGATCCACGCCTTCGGCCAGACCGAGACGGCGACGGTGACGGTGAGCTCCACGACCCCGTTCGACGTCGTCTTCTACGTGGCCTCGGGCGCCGTGGCCCAGAACACCTGGGTCCCGCAGACGACCCTCACGATCCCTGCCGTCATCGGACTCCTTGGCGCGTCGCTCGCCATGTGGCCGATCGGCAACTGGTTCCGGGAGCGCCGCCGGAAGGCCGAGCAAGAGCAGAGGCGCATTACGCTGTAACCGCTACGGAGAACAGAGATGGGAACACCCAGCACACAGGTCTCGAGCACGCCGACCCCGGCACCGGCGACCGTCCCTACGGGAACGGCGCCGAAGGCAACGGCCCCGGCCGGGTCGGCTTCGAAGCCGACCCAGGTGCCGGCAAAGGCGCCCGCGGGAACGACCCCCAAGGTCGCGCCGGCGGCGAGCCAGACGGCGATCAAGCCGGCCACCAAGGCCGGCGCTCCCGCCGTCCGGGCTCCTCCGAAAGCTCCCGCGAAGGGTCCCCCGAAGGCTCCGCCGCGGAAGACCGGGCAACGGACCTGGTGGGTCCTGATCATCGTCGGCATCATCCTCCTCGGGACCGGCGTCGGGCTGTTCGTCGGATTCTACCCGTACGTCGTCCACGCCGAAACGGCAAGCCAGTTCCTCCAGAATTCCCACGCCATCCAGTCGAGCAATAAGGCGGTCAATTTCGTCGCGTTGACCGGTGGCGGGTACACCGCGGGACAGACCGTTGTCATCAAGGACAATGTCCGGTCGGTGGCCTACAATTCGACAACGGGGACGACGGTCCTCACCTTCGCCTCGATCGCGGGTCTTCCCTCCAGCCAACGGAGTTCGGAGACGACGCTCGCGAACAGCCTGTTCGCGACGTTCAGCGGGCACCTCAATTGGGTGAGTGGCGGAACACCGGTCGTGCTGACGTTCACCATCGTCCGGCAACAGCTCCCGGGTGGGCCGTACGGCACCAACGGCTACCTGACACTCGACGGGGCCGCCGATGCGACCAACCATGCGATCCAGAGTGGCCTCGGCGGGGCCCAGGCGGTCGCCATCGGTCAGCAGTACATCCAGTACGGACCGCCCGCGATCCTGTACGACGACCTGTTCATCTTCCTCGCCGCGAT
>JAKIVT010000210.1 GCA_022750415.1 Thermoplasmata archaeon | reverse complement strand
TTCGCTGGATTGTTCCGCTCCCCCGCCGCGTGGGCGCGCGTGGGTCTCCTCGTCGCGCTCCAACTTGCCATCCTCGCCGAGACGTACCTGGCCGGGCCCGTCGACACCTCGCTGCTTTCCTTGGTCGGCGATGTGGTGATCACCCCGATCCTCGTCATGGTCGCGCTCCGCGAGGGACGTCACCGCGCTCGGGACCCGTGGTTCGTCGGGGGGATCCTCGCCGCGACGGCCGGTGCGACCTTGACCATCGTGGCGAGCGGGACCGTACGACCGCTCTCGGGGGCGGCCACCGCCGTCGCCGTGCTCGTCCCGTTCGTGGTGGCGGTCTACTTCCTATCGGCCGCCCAGGAGAACCGGCAACGGCCGACTTCGGCCGTCATCGCCCACGCGACGTTGTTCGCGGCACTCGTCTCCCTCCTCGTGGTCCCCTTCGTCCCCGGCGGATTCGCCGGGCTCGGGATCCCCTCGGTCCGTGCCGGAGTCCTCCTCGCGGCCCTCGGACTGACCAGCTTCTTCGTCGCTCCCGCGCTCTATTTCCGAGCCGTCGAGGAGGCCGGGATCGTCCTCCCCGCGGTGTTGATGTCCTCGATCCCGGTGTTCACCCTGCTCCTCGCCGCCACGCTGTTCCGCCAGATCCCGCCCGTCATCGCGCTCCTCGGGATCCCGATCGCGGTCGTGGGCTCGGTTCTGGCGCTCCAGGGAGCGCATCCCCCGTGGTCCCGGAACTACGGGACGCCGCCCCCGAGCGCCCCCTCGACCTAACCGAAATCCGCGAGCGACGTCGGCCGCCGGCGCTTCGGTCCCTTGGCCGCTTCACCGACCGGCGTGTCGAGCGTCGCCGCCTCGGGACTGGGCGCCGCGACCGGAGTTTCCTCGACCAGTCGGCGCTGGTGGCTTCCCCGGAGGAGGGCCGCCGCGTCCCAGTCGAACACCTCCGTAACGCGCGCGAGGGTCTGGGCGACCCGCTCGGCATAGTAGGTGTAATCCGGTGGCTTGAGCGACGGTCGACCTTCGCGCCACGGCTCGATCTCCTGCGGCGTGCGGCGCGCGTCGGTGACGAGCCAAGCGACCTTCATTCCGGGAATGACGTCGTACCCTTCCTCCTTCAGCTGTTTGAACACCCGGAGGAAGGGAAGGGCGTCCCGGGTCCCCTCGTTGTACTCCGACTCCGCCCGCACGGAACGGGCGATGACGAGCTTCGCGGGCGGAACTTCGCCGCGGGCGCATTTCTGGACGAGCTCGCGGGAGCGGGACACGGCCTTCTCCGTGTTCCCGGCGAGGACGAGGTCGAACACTTCGAGGAGCGCCTCGGATTGGAAGTCGAACGCGTCGGTCCGCCGGGTCTCGTAGCCCCGGATGACCAGTTCCTCCTTTGGCCAGAGGGTACGGCCTACGTACCGCTTCTTCGCCCCGTGGGAGAAGAACGACTCGAACACCGACTGGAACTCGAAGTTGACCCCGGATCGAGTGAACCGCTTCGAGATCGATTCGCCGAACTCGCGGGCGCTTTCGAGGCCCGCCACCGGTGAGCGGACGAACACGGAGTCGGTATCGGAGTATACGACCTCGTGGCCGTCGGCCTCGAGGGCCCGAATGATGGTGGTGATCTCCTCCCGGGCAAACGAGGTGATCGCGGAGCCGATTTCCTTGTCGGTGAACCGGTAGAAGCTCGAGGCCAGGACCCCGTAGAACGAGTTCATCAGGATCTTGACCGCG
>JAKIVT010000021.1 GCA_022750415.1 Thermoplasmata archaeon | reverse complement strand
GGGGTTCGGCGCTCATCCGCCCTGCTTGGAGCGCGTGCTGAAGTAGCGGATGTCGACCTTCTCGACCGCGGCGACATGGCTCCGCATCGGCAGCCGGAACCGAAGCAGCCGCTTCGCCGGGCCGGGGAGCGAGCCGTGCAGGACGACGCAGCCGGAGCGGACCTCGCCGTAGTGCGGGAATCCGCCGGCGGGCGAGACCGGCTCGGTGCGGGGGTCCTTGACGACGCGGAGGACCCGCATGTTGTAGATGGTTCGGCGGTGGTACCCCATCTGGCCCGCCTGGGGGATTCGGTACGTGACAAAGCTCGGGTTGTGCGGTCCGAGCGTGCCGATCATTCGCCGGTGCTTGGAGTTCTTGCGCGGCTGAAGCTTGACGCCCCACCGCTTGGTGTGGCCCTGGAACCCCTTGCCTTTGGTGATGCCGAGGACATCGAGGAACTCGCCTTCCTTGGCCATCTGGTCGACGGTCAGCTCCTTCCCGAGCTGGGCCATCGCGAACGACCGACGTTCCTCGAACTTCTCCCCCGAGACCCGGATCTCGAACAGCGCCGGGGTCTTCGACGGAACCCCGGTGATCAGTTCGGGTTGGGTATGGACGAGGAGTCGGACCTCGTCGGCGTGCACTTTGGAGAACTCCTCGCGCTGTTCGGCGGAGGAGGCCGGGTGGGGCGTGGTGGCCCGGTCGAGGGTTTTCGACGGGCTGTCGACCCAGAGTTCGCTGACGACCCGCATGCCGTACGGGTTGCGGCGGTACAATCGGGCCGCCAGGATCCGTATCGGTGGAACTTCGACGACGGTCACCGGAACGGAGACCTCTTGGCCCGCGGTCGTCGACCGCTTTCGGTAGTCGACCATGAAGGCGTGCGTCATGCCGACCTTGAATCCGGCGAACCCCTCGAGCGTCGGTTGCTTCGGTCCGGCGGGCCACGAACGGATGCGCGGAACGGGCCGGGCGGCCCGGACGCGGGGCGAAAATCCCAGTGACCCCCGACGGGGCCGGTGACGTCGTGCCATGGGTCGATGAGAGGCTCTGCCTCAGTGGGGACGGGGGAGAAAGGTGCCCTATATAACGGCTCGGACAAACGCACGTCGACGGGCCGTCGGAGAACCGATTTTTCGACGGAGAACGACCGGAGCGGGCCGGTCCGCTCCGAACGCGCGCGTAGAGCGGAGACGCTCTGGTGAATGCGACCCCAACCGTTAATCCCCGCGCTCCCGTGGATGCCCCGATGACGATTCCGGGGCCGGATTCGCCATCCCACGTTCCGCTTCCGACCGTGACCCTCGCGGACGTTCGAAGGGCCGCGGCGGCGATCGCCCCGAGCATCCGGCGGACTCCCTTGATCGAGGCCCCGTCGTTCCCGGGCGTCCCCGAGGGTCGCCTGTACCTCAAGCTCGAGAACCTCCAGCGAACCGGTGCGTTCAAAATCCGCGGTGCCACGAACAAGATCCTCGGTCTGACCGCCGAGGAGGCGATGCGCGGCGTCATCGCGGCCTCGGCGGGGAACCATGCGCAGGGCGTCGCCTGGGCCGCCCGGGCCCGCGGGATCCCCGCGACCGTCGTCATGGCGAGGACCGCGTCCCCGCTGAAGGTCCGGTCGACCCGCGAGCTGGGCGCGCGGGTGATCTTGCATGGTACCGATTTCGAGGAAGCGAACGAGGAGGCCTTGCGCCGCGCCGCGGCCGAGGGACTCGTGTACGTTCCGCCGTTCGACGACCCGGTCGTGATCGCCGGTCAAGGGACCGTCGGGCTCGAGATCGTCGAGGACCTCCCGGACGTCCACCGGATCATCGTCGGCGTCGGAGGCGGCGGGCTCGCGGCCGGGATCGCGGTCGGGGCGCGCGGTCTGAAACCGGATGTCGAGATCGTCTGCGTGCAACCCCAGGGCGCGGACACGTTGCGGGCGTCCATGGCGCAGGGTCGCGTCGTGGTCGGGGGTCGTCCCTCCACGTTTGCCGACGGCCTCGCGACCCGGCACGTCGGCGACCTCCCGTTCCGGCTCCTGCAGGAGCATCACGCCAAGGTCGCCGTCGTCGATGACCGAACGATCGCCCGCGCGGTGTTCCTGCTCCTCGAACAAGCGAAGGTCCTGGCCGAAGGGGCCGGCGCCATCCCGCTCGCCGCGCTGCTGGCGGACCCGTCGCTCGCCGAGGGCGGCCCCACGGTCCTCGTGGTGAGCGGCGGCAACCTCGACCCGTTCCTGATCGACCGAGTGCTCTTCGCCGGGCTCACGGCCGAGGGACGTCTCCTCCGGCTGTCCGCGACGCTGCCGGACGCGCCGGGCCGGCTCGCCGAGTTCCTGCGGGTCGCCGCCGAGGCGAACGCCAACGTCCGGCAGGTCGTCCACGACCGGGATTCGGCGGCCCGGGGACCCCGCGACGTGGCCATCTCGATCGAGCTCGAAGTGCGCGACGCGGAGCATGGCCAGGAGGTCCTGGCCCGTTTCCTCGAGAAAGGGTGGGTCGTCCAGCGCACGGACGCAGGTGGCACCGGCGCCCGCGAACCCGTAAATAGAGTTCCGGGCATCGATTAGTCGGGGAGAAATGGGAGCCGCCACCGACGCCCACGACCTTCCCGAGCCGCCGAAGCTCTGGACGGTCGGAGAAGCCGACCTGCGCCTCGAGGGATTGCGCGAGCTCCTGCCAAGGCTCCGCGCCTGGGCGGTGCGGCTGCAGGCGATCTCGGAAGAGCGGGAGCGGCTCGCGACGTTCTGGGGCGCCGAACTGACCGCGCCCGACCACCCCGACAAGGGTCTCCTCGACCGACTCGACCGGGAGACCGAGACGCTCCACGGCCAACTCGATACGGCGGTCCACGGCCTGCACGGCGAGGGGATCGAGGTCAAGGACCTCGACGCGGGTCTCATCGACTTCTACGGTCTCGTCGACCGGGAGGTCGTCTTCCTCTGCTGGCGCCGCGGCGAACCCGACGTCGCCTTCTACCACCGGCTCGACGGGGGATTCCGGACCCGGCGGCCGCTCGATGCGAAGTCGCGGGGCCCCTTGCCCGACGTCGGTCGCCGGACCCACTGATCAGTCGTCGTCCGGTGGCCGGCCCTGCCCGGCCAGCCGAACCGTACCGAGTCCGAGCGCGACCGCCCCGACCGTGATGGCGAGGGCCGCGAACCAGGTGACCACCGGGAACGCGCCGAGAATGCTGAGCAATCCGGGCGCCACGGGCGCCGCGATGGCGGCCCCCGCCCCGGCGACCGCGTAGGGGATCTTCCGCTCCCGGAACGCCGCGAGCGTGCCGATGCCGGCCACGAGAGCCCCGATCCCGAGCAGGATCGACGCCGACCAGAGGCTCGTGAGGAACCCGTTCAAGTTCCCGAAGGGGGAGAGCGTGAGCACGCGGACGTTGCCGGGGTCGCCGGGGGAGAGGGTGACGTGCACCGGACTCCCGATGCCGGCGGTCGAGTACCGTTGGGACGCGAAGAGCTGCAGCACGAGGGGGGCGAACCCCGGCCGCGTGAAGTTCAGGGTCACGCCCCCGGCGGGAACGTGGAGGAACTCGAAGGAGCCGTCCCCGCCGGTGGTCGTCGTAGCGGCGGTGCTTTCGCTCGACAGGTTCACGACCACGCCGGCGAGCGGCGCGCTCGCCCCGCCCCCGAGCGATTCCATCACGACCCCGCGAACGGCGAACCCTCCGGGGGAGAGGGACGCGGCCCCTTCCCAGGCGAGTCCGCCGGCGAGACCGGCGAGCACGAGAGTCGCGGTAAGGAGGAGCGCGGTCAAGAGCCGGGTCACCCCCGGTCCGGGCACCTTCGGCGGGTTCGCGGGGGGATATAGGTGGGGATACACCTCCCACGAGAACAGCGGAGGCGGGTCCCGCGGGGCGACGACCGGGACCGGCTGGGCACAATGCGGACACGAAAACCACGTCGGCTCCGAGCTCGCCGGCGCGGGGGCGACCAGAAAGCGCGCGCACCGCGGGCAGCGGATCGTGACGAGCACGCCGGACACGGTGGACGGCGGAGCGGCTCTCCCCGTATATCGTTGGGGCGGGCCCTTACGAAGGCCCACCCTCGAGTCGTCGGCGTCGACGACGGTCCGTTCGGCCGAACGAGCCGGAGGGCGACGGTCGCCCTGGTGGTGTGCTCCCTCCCGGACCGGGTCGACGGGATGTTCACCACCGACGTCGGCGTGGACGGGACCGACGCGACCCGGCGGCTCGTCGACGCGATCCGCGGCTCGGGGCACCTCGACGGGATCCGGGCCGTGATGCTCGACGGGATCACGCTCGGCGGATTCAACGTGGTCGACCTCGTCGGTTTGTCGAAGTCGCTGGAGCGACCGGTGGTCGCGGTCACGCGACGCCGGCCGGATTTCGACGCGGTCGACGGGGCGTTGCGGACGTACTTCGCGTCCGACCGGGGGATGCGTCGTCGACTGATCCGCGCCCGACCGCTGTTCGCCGTGCGGGTCGGGGACGGAACCCTGCAGGTCGCCGTCGTCGGCGCGACCCGGGCGGAGGCGGCGTCGCTGGTCCGTCGGTCGGTCCGCGAGGGCCGGTGGCCGGAGCCGCTCCGCCTCGCCGGGCTCGTCGCGCGCGCCGCCGCCGCGAGGATTTAAGGGTCGGAGCACGATGGAAGGGCAGGGCCTGTAGCTTAGCTCGGACGAAGCACTGGCCTTCTAAGCCAGCAAACTCGGGTTCAAAGGCGCCGGCGGAACCGCGCCGGCGCGGAAACTCCCGACAGGCCCGCCAATCCCGTTCGGCTCCCGCGGACTCACGCACCGTAGCGGATCGACCGGACGCCCGGGAGCGCCAACAGGACGATCCCGTTGACGAAGAGCCCGATCGCCGCCACCGTGAAGACGAACAGGATCCCGTACCGGGCGGCGAGAATTCCGCCGACTAGCAGTCCGCCGGGGATCGCGACGAACGAACCGACCGAGTCGATGCTGAGGACCCGGGCGAGGATCTCGTTCGGGACGATCGCTTGCATCGTCGAGTAGTACACGGTGTTGATCAGACCGATGCAGACCCCCATCCCGACCGCGCCCGCCAAGGAGATGGGGAGGGTCCGGCCCACGACGAGGAGGGCGACGGCGGCCGATTGCGCGAGGACACTCGCGCCCATCAACAGGCCCGCGAACCGCCGTGCGTGCAGTCGGGTCACCGCGAGCGCCCCAACGACCGCCCCACCGCCCATCGCCGCAACGAGGTAGCCGAACACCGCGGCGTCCCCTCCGTACACGGTGGCCCCGTAGACGACGAAGAACGCCGCGACCATCGTGAGCAGGAAGTTCCCGGGCAGGAACCCGAGCGTCACCTGGAGGACGGGCCGGTGCTCGCGCATGTATCGGATCCCCTCGCCGAGGTCGTGGAGGAACGACTGTTGGGTTCCGGGCACGGCGGCGACCGGCCGCCCGAACTCCGCGGCGATCTGGAACAGGAACACGGCCGAGACGGCGAAGGTCGCCGCATTGATCCCGAGTCCGATGACCGCGCCAAAGGCGACCACGACCAGGCCCCCGGCCGCGGCTCCCAGCGAGTAGCCGGTCTGCGTGAGCGCGGAAAGGGACCCGTTCGCGCTCTCGAGCCGGTCGACGGGGAGGATCCGGGGGAGGATCGCCTGGCTCGCCGGGGTGAACAGCGCGGAGAACGAGAACACGAGCGTCATCGCCGCCAAGACGATGAGGAGCGAAAATCCCGCGAAGTACAGTACGGCGGCGAGGATCGCCATCACCGCCATCCGGACCAGGTCGGAGGCGATCATCAGTCGCCGACGGTCGTACCGGTCCGCGAGGACCCCGGCGAACAGACCGAGCGCGATCCCCGGAACGATCCCCGTCAGTCCGACGTACGCGACGTCGAGGGTGCTGCCCGTGTAATGGTAGACGAGCCAGTTCACCGCGACGCCCGAGACCGCACCGCCGACGGCCGACGCGATGGAGGAGACCAGCAGGGCCCGGAAGCCGGACTCCCCGGCCGCCGGCACTTCCATCTCGCTACGCCGGACCCGGTTCGGCGCCGACCTCGGCCTCGCACCGCACGCAGAGCAGCGCCCGGTGGCCGGGCGGGAGCGCGTCGCCGCACAACGGGCAGGTCGCCCGCGAGTCGGCCGCCGAGATCAGCTCGAGCACGCTCGTTCGGAGCTGGGGATTGGCCATTTGGGGAGCGTTCTCCCCGGTCTCCGGCTGGTCGGAATCGGGGAGGAACGTATCGAGCCGCGGGCGAAACAGTCCGGTCCGGCGGTCGAACGAGGCGAGCTTCCGGGCGGCGAGTCCATGGAGCGTCGTCTGGACGAGCTCCCGCGCCCCCCCAAACACCGGCGCGAGCTCGACGGCCGAGGTACCGTGGGTTTCCGTGAGGACCTCGAGCACCCGCGAGGAGACGACCGGGAGCGCTCCGCGGGCGATGTACGAATCGACGCCGTACGCGACCCGGGGCGGTCGCCGGACCCGTCGGCCAAGCGGAAATCGCCCGGCCCGGATGTCGCGGAGCAACCGGTCCTCCAGCACGTCGAGCTCGTAGCGGATCCGCTCCTCCGAGAAGTAGAGGAGGAGGACGATCGAGAACGGGGCGACGCCGGTGTGGCGCGCGTACTCCACGGCCCGCTGCGGCGTGGCGAGGGCGCGGGTCGCCGCGCGGAGCGCTTTCGGACCCTTCCCCTCCGTCGGCGGGGCGTAGTGTTCGCGCAGGAGGACCCGGACCATCGCGCGCGTCGGGCCGCTCCCGTCGAGCTCGAAGAGTTCGGCGGAGCCGTCGGCAGAGAACACGATCCGCGAGAACGGTCGGAGGAACTCCCAGGCCGGTCCGGCCGCCGGGGGGTCCGTGAGCGTGATGGTCGCCGACCCAAACTCGAACGTGGGGTCGCGGATCGCCTCGAAGAGCCCGGTCGGCTCGCCGCTCTCAGCGGAGAAATGGAACTTGCACACCGGACCGACCCGGCGGGGGAGGTACTCGTGATACGCCGCCGTCAGGGCGGCCGCGTCGAGCCGCGGACCGAGAACGCCCCGGGCGAACGATTCGAGCTCAGGTAGCGTCGCCGGTGGCACCGTGGCGCCTCTCGGAGAGAAGTAGCTCGTAGAGAGAGATAAAGCGGCGGGCGGTCGCGTCGATCGACGCCGAGCGGACGACCCAGTCCCGGGCCGCCGCCGCGAGACGCCGACGACCGGCCCCGTCGTCGAGCAGTCGTCCGATCTCGCGCGCGAGCGCTCCGTCGTCGAGAACGGAGACCAGGCTCCCGGTCTCGCCGTCGCGCACGATGGCGCTCGGGCCCCCGACGTTGGAGACGACCGGGGCCGCGCCGCACGCCATCGCTTCGAGCAGCGCGACCGAGCTCGTGTCGGACGTCGACGGGAGAACGAACAGGTCGCTCTGGGCGAGCAAGGCCCCCTTCTCCTCCTCGGCGACCGAGCCGACGTACCGGACCCGCGCCCGCAAGCCGGGGTCCTCCGCGATCCGCTTCCGGACCGTGGCTTCTTCCGGGCCGACGCCACCGACGATCGCCGATACGTCGGTGCGACCGGCCAGCGTCGACATCGCGTCGAGGAACCGGTGGACCCCTTTGTCCTGGGTCAGACGACCGAGGTAGGTGGCCACGGGACCGTCCGGAAGTCCGCAGCGCGCGCGCCAGTCCGGCCGGTCGAGGCCGGGACGGAACTTGTCGACCTCGATCCCGTTGGGGACGACCTCGACCGGGCGGTCGAACGGTTTCCGGGACCCTCGGACGAGGGCGGCGCGCGCCGGCTCCGTCGGCGCCGTGACGATGTCGCACCGGGTGTAGGTCCCGAGGGTGTACCACCACGCCGCGCGGAAGAACAGCTGGATGAGGGGAGACCGCGGGAACGAATGCCGCATCTCCCACACGTTCGTGTGAAAGGTGCCGACCAGCGGCTTGTTCCATCGTCGGGCCGAGAGGAAGGCGGCGCTCCCCAGGATCCCGGGCGTGTGGAGGTGGATGACGTCGACGTCCTCGGCGATCCTCTCCGAGCGAAGCGCGGGGAACGGCCAGAGCGCCCACCGGTATTCTTGGTAGAGCGGTACCGGGAGAGAACGCATCCGGAGGACCGGGACCCCCTCGATCATCTCTCGCATCGGCGGCGCGCCCACGACCGGGTTCGGCGCGTAGACCCGGACGTGATGGCCAAGGCGCGTGAGCGCGCCGGCGAGTGCGCTCACCTCGTGCGCGACCCCGTCGCGGGTGGGGAGATAGCTCTCGGTGAAGAACGCGATGTCGAGCCCCGTGCTTCCCGCCTCCGAGATCGGCTACTGGGCGATCCGGAACAACCGCTCCACGCGGGAGAGGTCGCGCGGCTCGAGCGTGCGCGGCGAGAGCGAGGCGACGACCGCGGATCCGTTCCGGACTCCGTCGGTGGTCATCCACCCGAGGAACCGCATAGTGACCTCGAGACTGTACTCGGTCGCCAGGAACTCGATTGCGTCGAGGTAGACGAGGACCGGCCCCGCATCACCGGCCTCGCGGATCCGGCCGGCCAACGCACTCGGGTCGAGTCCGGGAGCGGCCCCCCCGCCTTCGGAACGGGCCGCGCCGGGCCGGATGAGTTCGACCCGCTCGGAAGGGACACTCATCAGCGTCGGCGGTCGTTGGGAGATCAGGAGAACCCGCCGGTACGAAGGGGCGCTCCGTTCGAGGACCTCCAAGGCGCGGCGAGGGCGGTCCTCCTTCACGAGGAACGTCTCGCCCGATTCGACGACGAGTGCGGGAAGGGACGACGGAGGCGGGGTCCACGACGGGGCCGCGGGCGGCCGCAGCAGGCTGGCCCAGGGAGCGCGCCGCGGGGGCGCGAGGAGACCCTTGCGCTTCACCTCGACGTCGTCGGGGATCCGGGCAAGCCGGCTCTCGATGAGCATGCGGAGTTCCTGCGGCGAGGCGCCGCGCCCGGCGTGGGCGCGGAGCTCCCGGAGCGCTTCGCGAAGGCCGTCGCCGTACCCCTTCGAGTACCCTTCGATGTACTCGTCGTCGCCGACCGGCGGCGGCGGTCGGCCGAGGCGGCGGTCGGCGTCCCCTTCGCTCACGGTCCAGAGGCCGCAGCGACCGGGGCGCCGGCGGAGGCCATGGCTCGCTCCGAGCGGCTCGGCCGCTTCGGCGGCTTGTGCCGGTCGTCCATCGGGGCGAACTTGTAGCCGTAATGGATGACGCCCGCGGCCCCTTCTTCGCGGAGCTTGCGGAACGTCGCCCGGACGCGGAGGCCGATCTTCACCTCGGACGGCGCGATGTCGACGACGGCCCCCGTCAGTTGGGGTCCTTCGACCGTCCGGACGATGGCGAGCGTGTACGGGACCTGCATCTCGAACCCCTCGGCGGCGTCGTGGACGATCGTGTAGGAGACGACCTCGCCCTCTCCGGAGAGCTGGTACGGTTCCATCCGGCCGAGCGATTGCCGGTGCTTCACGCACACCGGGCAGACCCCCCGCGGGGGGAAGTACACCGTCTCGCAGGTGGGGCACTGGCATCCGCCGAGATTGTAGCGGCGCGGCGTCTCTCTCCAGAACCTCGCGACCGACATCGTTCCTTCCCTCAGTTCACCCGCTCCATCAGGTGGACCACGCTCGTTGCCCCTGTCCCGCCGACGTCGTGCGCGAGGCCGAGCGTTGCCCCCGAGACCTGGCGCTCGCCCGCCTCCCCACGGAGCTGGCGAACGATCTCCACGACTTGCGCGACCCCGACCGCCCCGAACGGACGGCCCTGGGCCTTCAGCCCGCCCGAGGAGTTGACGGTGAGTTTCCCGGTCGGCCCGAATGCGCCGGACTCGAACGCCCGCCCAGCTTCCCCTTTCTCGACGAACCCGAGGTCCTCGAGGGCCACCAGGCCGCTGATCGTGTAGGCGTCGTGGACCTCGGCGACCCGGACGTCGGCCGGGGCCCGCCGGGCTTGCGCGAACGCCCGCTTTGCCGCGACGACCGTCGAGTCGAGGGTCGTCATGTCGCGGCGGTGGTGGACCGCCATCGTATCGCACGAGACCTGGCTCGCGAGAAGACGGACCGGGGTGTCCGTGAACTTGCGGGCCCGGTCGAGAGGCCCGAGAACGACCGCGGCGGCGCCATCGGAGAACGGAGCGCAGTCGAGCATCCCGAGCGGCTCGGCGACGGGCGTCGCTCCGAGGACCTGGTCGAGGGTGATCCGGTTCCGGTAGTGGGCGTTGGGGTTCTTCGAGCCCATCTCGTGGGCGTGGACGGCGACGCGGGCGAGCTGCTCCCGGGTCGTTCCGTACTCGTGCATGTGGCGCCGGGCGATCATCGCCCACAGGGCCGGCAGCGTCGCGCCGAAGACGACCTCCCACTCGTGGTCGGCGGTCCCGGACGCGACGCGGTTCGCTTCCGTGTCGGGCACGTCCGTGAGCTTCTCCGCCCCGCCGACGACGACGAAGTCGTGGGCCCCGCTCGCGACGGCAAGCCAGCCCTCGTGGAGGGCGAGCGCGCCGGAGGCGCCGCCGCCCTCGACTCGGATGGCGCCGAAGTGGTGTCCCGCGAGCCCGGCGTAGTCGAGGATCAAGGGGGCGATGTGCTCCTGGGCGATCAGCGAGCCACTCGCCATGTTGCCGAGGTAGAGCGCGCCCAAGTCGACGGAGGAAAGTTTCGCGTCGACGAGCGCCTGGAATCCCGCCTCGATCCCGATCTCGCGGAACGAGCGGTCCCACAGCTCCCCGAACCTTGTCTGGCCGATGCCGAGGATCGCCACGTCGCGCATCTAGCTCCCTCCCATCCGGATCTTCCCCCGGAACTTTGCGTACACGGCGTACGGGATCTCGATCCCGCCGTCGAGGAACTCCTGGACCGGGGTGCCGTACGACCGGTCGAACTTGGCGATCTCATCGGTGATCAGGAAGTCGAACGCGTCCGAGCCGGCGCCGCTGCCGTATCCGACCATGAGCACTTGCTGGCCCGGTTCCGCCACGTCGAGGACGTTGGCGAGACCGATGAGCGCCGCGCCGGAGTAGGTGTTCCCGATGTACGGTGTCACGAGCCCGTACCGCATCTGCTCGTCGGTGAACCCGAGCTGTTTCCCCACCCGCTGCGGGAACTTCCCGTTCGGCTGGTGGAAGACGACGTGGGCGTACGACTTCGGCGTCGTCCCGGCCCGCTCCATCATCCGGCGCGCGCACTCGCTGACGTGGCGGAAGTACGCCGGCTCGCCGGTGAATCGGCCTCCGTGGCTCGGATAGTGTTGCCCCTCCCGTCGCCAGAAGTCGGGGGTATCGGTCGTGTAGGAGAGGGTATGGCGGACCTTCGCGAGGACCCGCTCCCGGCCGATGACGAACGCGGCGCCGCCGGCGCTCGCCGAGTACTCGAGGGCATCCCCCGGGGCCCCTTGGGAGGTGTCGGACCCGATGGCGACCCCGTAGCGGATCATGTCCGCGCCGACGAGACCGAGGCAGGTCTGGATCGCGGCGGTGCCGGCCTTGCACGCGAACTCGAAGTCGGCCGCGGTGAGGTTCGGCGTCGCGCCCACCGCCTGGGCCACGACGGTGGCGGTCGGCTTGACCGCGTAGGGGTGCGATTCGCTGCCGACGTAGAGGGCCCCGATCTCTTGCGGGTCGATCGCCCCCCGGATGAGCGCGGTCCGCAGCGCTTCCGTGGAGATCGTGATCGTGTCCTCGTCGGGGGCGGGGACGCTCTTGCGCTTGACCGCGAGGCTCGCCCCCATGGCGGCCCCGTCGGTCCCCCAGACGTTGCCGATCTCCGCCGGCGTGATTCGGTACCGCGGTACGTACGCTCCGTAGCTGACGATCCCGGTGTCTTGGTTCATCGGTGTTCCTCTACAGTTCCTCGAGCCGCTCGAGGACGTCGGTCGCCCCGAGTTCGGTGGTCAGGAGGGGGATGTTCTCGATTTCGCTCAATCGGATGGCGAGCGGGTCCACGCGGCCCGGGTTCGAGAAGATGACGGCGGCCGGCTTGAGCGGGTGCGCGCGGATGGCGACCATCGGGGAACGGCCGTACCGGACGTTGGAGAAGATGAGGGCCCGCTGGGTGGTCCAGCCGTACACCTCGACGAAGCGGCTGGCGTCGATCGAGAGGATGGCGCGGGGCGCGTCGAGGAGCGTGAACCCGTGGATGTCCCGATGCAGGTCGACCCGGCTGACGGGTTCGGCATCGAGTCGCTCCGCGAGCGCTTTCAGCGGGACGGCGACCGTGAACTCGCGGAGGCCGACGATCCCGTCGGAGTGGGGCTTGAGGCCGAGCCGCTGGCTGACGCGGCCCCCGGTGTGGCGGTCGACGTCGAGGAGGGCCTCGACGTACCGCCGGATGAACGCGGCGCCGGGGCTGGCGCGCCGCTCGGACTCGTAGTCGCTGACCACCGACGGGACGGTCTCGAGGGACTTCGCGAGGTCCCGCTGCGAGATGCCGAAATCCTCCCGCCACTTGCGGAGGGTGCGGCCCGGATGCGCCGACAGGACCACCTCTCCCGCGATCTTCTCGGAGAGCTCGGCGTCCACGTCCCGCAGTTTGACCGGGCGTATAAATCGGTTCGGTTGTACGTCGTCCGGGGGGTTCGACACCGAACGAACCCACCGATAGAGGGAGCCGGCCGTTCCGGCGCGGCCGGCGGGAGTGGACCGGGCGAGAATCTCCGGGCCCGGCGGCGCCGGACCCCTTTGAACTCGCGGCCTCTACCTTGCCAAGGTAGCGATCTTCCGGACTGATCTACCGGCCCACGTCCGAGCCGTCGCAGGCCGGGCCGGGCATAAGCTCTTTTCCCGGAACCCGCGCGCGGCCCAGCCGCGACGACGGAGCGACGCCGGCCGAACCGAACGCTTATCCCCCCGGTCCGACTCGGCGGGCCCGATGAGTGACGGGCCCGGCGCGGGCGAACCCATCGACATTCTTCTGAAGAGCACCCGCGACCTCCTCCGACCCGAGGAGATCGTCCAGGAGGCGGCGCGCGACATCGTCAAAGAAGAGATCCGTCACCACCTCGAACGGACGCTGAAGGAGGACCCGAAGTTGGCGCAGGACCTCAAGGACGCGGTCCGTTCCCTCCTGGAGGCGCGTGCCCTCGAATACGCGGCCCTGATTCGCGTCGGCACCTGCACCGCCCGGTTGGGCCTCGCTACCATGCCCCCGGCGATCCGCTCCGCCCTGACCAAGGACATCGTCGACCTGATCGGACGCGAACTCGGCCAGATCGCCGAGAGGTCGCTCTAGCGCCATGTCGATCCCCGCGGACGGGGTCCGGATCTACGAGGTCAAGCGGGTCGACGTCGAGGGGGCCATCGTCATCGACGGGTTCCCTTCCGTCGGGCTCGTCAGTTCGATCGTCGCGAACTACTTGATCGACACGCTCGAGATGGAGCAGATCGGCATCGTCGAGTCGCCGGCGTTTCCGACCGTTTCGCTCGTACGGAACGGGAACCCCCAGCACCCGGTCCGGATCTACGCGGGCCACCCGCGGTCGGACAAGGGCGGTCCGGTCGCCGACAAGATCGTGGCCTTCGTCTCCGAGTTCCATCCCGCGCCGGCGATCATCCACCCGCTCGCCACCGCGATCCTCGACTGGGTCCAGGAGCAGCGGTGCAGCATGCTCGTTTCGCCGGAAGGACTCGTCGTCGACCGCCCGAGCGTGCCGGCGAACTCGCACCGGTCGATGAAGCTCGCCGACGTGAAGATCTACGGAGTGGCGAGCACCCGGAAGGCCCGGGAGCTCTACATCGAGCCGAACATGAGCCCGTTCATCGAGGGTGTCATCACCGGTATCGCCGGGGTCCTCCTCAACGAGGGGCGACGCCGAGGGTTCGACGTCCTGACGTTCCTCGCCGAGGCCCAGGCGGACTACCCGGACGCCCGCGCGGCCGCGAAGGTCATCGAAGCGATCAACCGGATCTTGCTGCGGACCCCGCTCGACCCCGTCCCTTTGTACCACGAGGCGGAGCGGATCGAGCAGCAGCTGTTGACGATCCAGCGGCGCGCCGCCGAGAAGGGGCACGCGGACCGACCGGCGCCGGCTTCGCAGCCGATGTACCGGTAGGCGCGTCCGGCATCCGCTCCAACAGTTCGCGAACTCCGGCGATGAGCCGGTCCGCGTCCGCCATGTTGGTGTAGAGGTAGAACGAGGCGCGGACGTTCCCGTCGAGCTCCCGCTCGGCGTACCAGGAATGCACGCAGTGGCGCCCGGACCGGACCATGACGCCGTGCCCCTCGTCGAGGAATAGGGCAGCGTCGTGGGGGTCGATCCCGCGGAGCGCGAACGCAAAGACGCTCGGTCGGGCCGCGGGGTCGGCCGGGCCGAGGCGGCGGAGACGAGGCTCCCCTTCGAGTTCCCGGGTCACGTGCGCGTTGATCGCGCGGTCGTGGGCCTCGATCTCCTCGAGCCCCGCGCTCTGCAGGAACTGGACCCCGACAGCCGCGCCCAAGACGCCGGCATAGTTCTGCAGCCCGGCCTCGAACCGATGGGGGACGGGACGGAGGACGTGCTCCGTCAACGTCGACCATTCGACGGTCTCGCCGCCGGCGACGAGGGGTCGAAGTTGTTGGAGCGCCTCCGGCCGACCGGCGAGCACGCCGGTGCCCGTCGGCCCCAGCATCTTGTGGGCTGAGATGGCGTAGAAGTCCACCCCGTCCCGGTCCAGGTGGACCTGGCGGTGGGGAGCGGCCTGGCACCCGTCGAAGAGCACGAGGGCGCCGTGGTCGTGCGCCCGCTCGGTGATCTCGCGGACCGGCAGCGAACGCCCATCGAGGTTGGAGGTGTGGAAGAGGCTCACGAGTCGGACGCCCCGGGCGAGCGCCGTCTCGAGCGCGTCGCCGTCGAACGTCCCGTCGTCGCGGAGGCGGAGGATGTCGAGCCGAACGCCGCGCTCCGGTCCCAACCGCTGCCAGAGGACCAGGTTCGAGTTGTGCTCCTGGTCGGAGACGAGGACCCGGTCGCCCTTCTTCCAGCGGAGTCCCTGACCGACGACGTTGATCGCCTCGGTGGAATTCCGAACGAAGACGATCCCCTTCGGCGACGACGCCTCGAGGTACTTCGCGAACGTGTCGCGGGCCGCCTCGAACCGATGGGAGACTTCCTCGGCGAACCGGTGGAGCGAACGCCCGGCGCAACCTGGGTAGTCGGTGTAGTACTCCTCCATCGCGTCGAGGACCTCCTGCGGGACGAGCGACATGCACGCCGAGTCGAGGTACGCGGGAGTTCGGCCGTCGTCGCGGGGGCGAAGCGCGGGGAAACGGGCGCGGATGGCGTCCCACTTCTCGGTCATCGGGCCTGCAGGCCGACCGCGGCGGCGGCGAGGGTGGCGGCGCCGACGACCAGCGTCTGTTCCGGCGGAGCGAATGTCGGACTGTGGAGGGTCGCCGGCGGACCGTCCGTGCCGGCGCCGAGCTTGAGGAAGGAGCCGGGAACGTGCTCGAGGTACCGGGAGAAATCCTCCGCGCCCATGACCGGCGCGGCAAGCTCGACCAGCTGGGCGTCGCCGAACTCTTCCCCGAGGATCCCCACGAGCCGCTCCGTCACCGGGGGGGAATTCACCAGGACCGGATAACCCCGCACGTATTCGACGCGAGCGCTCGCGCCGAGGCTCTGGGCCAGGTGGCGGACCCGGGTACGGAGCAGACGCTCGATGGCGTCGCGCGTCGCTGGCCGGAACGTCCGGACCGTCCCTTCGAGGACGACCTCGGGCGGGAGGATGTTGTGCCGGGTCCCCCCGTGGACGGTTCCGACGGAGATGACGACCGGGTCGACCGGGTCCCGGGCGCGACTGACGATCGCCTGGAGCCCGACGATGATCTCCGCCGCCGCGACGACCGCGTCCGGTCCCCGATGGGGATACGCGGCGTGGCCGCCCCGGCCCCGGACCACGATCCGGAACCGGTCGGCCGCGGCCATCATGGGACCCTTCTTCCACCCGATCTGCCCGGCGGGGATCTCCGGAGTGACGTGCTGGCCGACGACGAAGTCGACCTTCGGCGCATCGAGACAGCCGCGATCGATGAACGGACCGGCGCCGCCGGCTTCCCCCTGCTCCTCCGCCGGCTGGAAGATCAGGCGGACGGGTCCCCGGACGCGCGGCCCGGCCCGGACGAGGAGGGCCGCCGCGCCGAGGAGACAACTCATGTGGACGTCGTGACCGCAGGCATGCATCCGCCCCGGGACCCTCGACCGGTAAGGAAGGTTCGTCCGTTCCTCGACGGGCAACGCGTCCATATCGGCCCGCAGGGCGACCACGGGACCGGGGCGGTCAGCGCCGATCGTGGCGAGAACGCCGGTGAAGTCGTCGTACACGGTCGGAGTCAGACCCAGATCGCGAAGCGCTCGGACGACCTTGTCCCGGGTCCTTCGTTCCTCGTTCGCGAGCTCCGGTTGCTCGTGGAACGACTGGCGCCAGGTGCGCATCGCCGGGAGGAGCTTCCGCGCCGCGACGGACCACGGACCCTGCGCGCGGCCCATCGGCGGCCGTCGACCCGCACAACGGTATAACTCGGGCGGACCTGAGGGACCGGTCGCGACCGTCGGCGGGGCCCGCCGACGGGCCGGGATCGACCGCTTGGTCGCCAGAGACGTCTTTTTATAGTAGGGCAAACTAACTTAAGCAGACCCGCCGGGTGGGGGCGCGCGAACGCTGTCTCCGCTGGAGGGAAGGTACACATGACGAAGATCATCGGAATCGACCTCGGAACGAGCAACTCTGCCGCCGCCGTGCTGGAAGGCGGCCGACCGGTCCTGATTCCCAGCGCCGAAGGGACCACGGTGGGAGGCGGGAAGGCGTTCCCCTCCTACGTCGCGTTCACCAAGGACGGGCAATTGCTCGTCGGCGAACCGGCCCGCCGCCAAGCGGTCTCCAACCCGGAGAACACCGTCACCGCGTTCAAGCGGAAGATGGGGACGGACTCGAAGTACCGTCTCGCGGGGAAGGACTACACCCCCCAACAGCTCTCCGCGTTCCTCCTCCAGAAGATCCGCCGCGACGCGGAGGCATTCCTCGGCGAGAAGGTCGAGAAGGCGGTCATCACCGTCCCCGCCTACTTCAACGACAACCAGCGCCAAGCGACGAAGGACGCGGGCGCGATCGCCGGCCTCGACGTCGTTCGGATCATCAACGAACCGACGGCCGCCTCGCTCGCCTACGGGCTCGACAAGGGCGGCAAGCAGCAGAAGATCCTCGTCTTCGACCTGGGCGGCGGGACGCTCGACGTCACGATCATGGAATTCGGCGACGGCGTGTTCGAGGTTCTGTCGACGAGCGGGGACACCCAGCTCGGCGGCACCGACATGGACAACCTGCTGACCGAGTGGGTCTGCGGCGAGTTCCAGAAGGAGTCCGGGGTCAACATCCGCGCCGACAAGATGGCGATGCAGCGGGTGCGGGACGCCGCCGAGAAGGCGAAGATCGAGCTCTCCTCCGTGCTCGAGACCCAGATCAATCTCCCGTTCCTCACGGCGACGAACGAGGGACCGAAGCACCTCGCTCTGACCGTCAACCGGGCGAAGCTCGAGGACCTCGTCCGCCCGATCATCCAGCGCTGCCAGGCGCCGCTCGAGCAGGCGATCCGCGACGCGAAACTCGAAAAGACCCAGATCCACACCATCGTCCTCGTCGGCGGTCCGACCCGGATGCCGATGGTGCAGAAGTTCGTCGAGACGGCCGTCGGCCGACCGCTGGAGCGGGGCGTCGACCCGATGGAGTGCGTCGCGATGGGCGCCGCGATCCAGGGAGGCGTCCTCGCCGGGGAGGTCAAGGACGTCCTGCTTCTCGACGTGACGCCGCTGCGGCTCGGCGTCGAGACGCTCGGCGGGGTGTTCACCCACCTCATCGAGCGGAACACCACGATCCCGACCCGGAAGAGTCAGACGTTCACGACCGCGGCGGACAACCAGAGCTCGGTCGAGATCAAGGTCTACCAGGGCGAGCGGCCGCTCGCGGCGGACAACGTCGCGCTCGGCGACTTCATGCTCACCGGCATTCCGCCGGCGCCGCGCGGCACCCCCCAGGTCGAGGTGACGTTCGACATCGACGCGAACGGGATCCTGAGCGTCTCGGCGAAGGACCTCGCGTCGGGGAAGAAGCAGGGGATCACGATCTCCGCCTCGAACAAGCTGTCGAAGGAGGACGTCGACAAGATGCTCCGGCAGGCCGAGCAGTTCGCCGACCAGGACAAGGTCCGGGCCCACCAGGTCGAGACCCGGAACAAGGCGGAATCGCTGACCTACGAGGCCGAGCGGGTCCTCGCCGACTCCAAGGAGAAGATCTCCGAGGAGGACCGGGTCGATGTGACGGCGAAGGTGCAGGCGGTACGCGACACGCTGGCGGCGAAGGAGTCGACCGACCTCGAAGCGAAGGTCGACGCGTTGACCCGCGCCCTCCACGCCGTCGCCGAGAAGCTCTACGCCGCCGCCGCGGCCTCGAATGCGCCCCCCGAGGGGACGCCTCCGCCGGCGTCCGCCACCGAAGAGCCCCCGAGCCCACCCCCCTCGAACGGTTCCGGGACCGGACCCGTCGACGCCGACTTCAAGGTCGTCGACGACCGGTCCGAATCCGGCAAGGGCCAGTCGTAGGCCCGGCGCTCACGCGGCCGGGACGGTCCACTTCCGGCCCGGCGCGGGCCCGGTGTAGTTCACGTCGGGACGGATCAGCCGGTTGTCGGCCGCCTGCTCCATCGCATGCGCCGCCCAGCCGGCGGTCCGGGCCACGGCGAAGGTCGGGGTGAACAGCTCCCGGGGGAGCCCGACCGCCTCGAGGACGACGGCGCCGTAGAATTCGACGTTGAGGAACAGCCGGGCTTCCGGGCGCTTGCGTTGAAGCGCGGCGACACCGGCCCGCTCGACCGCCTCCGCGATGCGCAGTCGGCCAGGGTCCGCGATCCGCTTCGCGACCTGCTTCAGCAGCACGGCCCGGGGGTCCTCGGTCTTGTACGCGCGGTGGCCGAACCCGTAGAGTCGCTCCTTGCGGGCGAGGGCCGCGTCGACCCATCGCTCCGCGTTCTCCGCCGTTCCGACGGCATCCAGCATGTCGGAGACCTTCGACGGCGCTCCGCCGTGCGCCGGCCCCTTGAGCGCGCCGATCGCGGCGACCGCGCCGGAAACAAGGTCCGATTGGGTCGAGAGGACGATCCGGAGCGCGAAGGTCGAAGCGTTCATGCCGTGGTCCGCGAGCATCACGGTGTACTGCTCGAGCGCCCGCGCCTTTTCCGGGGTTGGAACTTCCCCAGTCAACTGGTACAGGAAGTGAGCCACGTGCCCGAGCTCGGGGCGGTCATCCACCGGAGCAAGCCCTCCGGACTGGCGGACATACTGGGCGAGGAGCGTCGGGGTTTTGGCGATGAGTTCGAGCCCCTGACGGTCGGTCGGAGGGTACGACCACTCCGGCCCGCCGAGGAGGCTGAGCAAGCTTCGCATCGCTTCGAGCGTAGGCAGGCCGGGTGGAACGGCGTCCATCCGCGCTCGAAGCTCCGGGGGAACCACGCGGCGCTGTCGGAGGTCGTCCGCGAGCCGCTTCGGTGGGTCCGCCTGGGGCGGCGTTCCCCAAAGCAGGAGGTGCACGACGCCTTCGTACGAGGCGCGGGGAACGAGCTCGCCGATGTCGTAGCCGCGGTAGGTGAGCCCGCCGGTCTCGCCGGCGACGAGCGTGATCGCCGAGTCCCCGAGGATCACGTGCTCGAGGCCCTTCCCCGGAGTCCCCATCGGTTGGCAGCGACCGCCGGGCCGACTTAGCGTATCGGTGGACCTTCGCTGGACGGGGTCGCCGCAAGGCGTTCCGTCCGTGCTATTCCCTCGCATGAGGGTTATACCCCGGCACGCGGTCGCGGGAATCGAGGGGCTCGTCGTGCATGCAACGAGCCCGAGCCGCCCGGAGAGGCGGCGGAGGCTGCCGCAGGGGCACCTCGCGGCGGTCGCATTCCTCGCCCTTCTGACGCTCACTGGGCTCGCCGCGCCCACGAGCGTGGTCGGCCACTTGGGGAGCTCGGCGACCGCGGGCGTTTCGGTCTCGGTCGCCAGCGCTCCGAACACGGGCGACCCCCACTCGCCTCCTCCAAGCGGAGGGGCCGGAGGTCACGCGGCGGACGTTCCCGCTCCGCTCGTCTGGGCGGATGTATCGACCCTCTCCGGGCCTACTCCGGGGAAGCTTGAGCGGCCGTCCGTCGCGTACGACCCGAATTCGTCAAGCGACCTTCTGTTCGGCGGCGGCACAACCGTCCCGTGGCAGGGGGTGTACCCCACCGGCGAGACCTGGACGTACTCGAACGGCGCATGGTCGGCGGTGAACGCGTCCCAATCGCCGCCGAACGCGACCGGTGCGTCGATGGCCTACGACCCCTCGGTCGGAGCCTACGTGCTCGTGACTCCTGGTCCGGTCGGTCCGGACAACAACCCGCCCGCCCCCACGTGGGAGTTCACGAGCGGGGAATGGTCCGCGCTCGACACCGCTGTCGTCGGTGGCCCGCCGGGAACCCAGGACGGAGCGATGGCGTACGACCCGAGCGCAGGGGCTCTCATTCGATTCGGGGGGTACCAACCCGGCCAGTTCCCGTGGAACGACCAGGTCTCGAACGCGACCTGGGCCTTCGAGTTGGGTGCTTGGTACAACATCTCCACCCGGGACTCTCCGCCGCCCCTCATCTCCCCGTCCATGGCGTTCGACCCGGCCCAGGACGGCATCGTGTTGTTCGGCGGAGTGACGAGTACCGTGAGGGGCGTCGTGGAAAATCAGACGTGGCTGTGGTCGAACTGGACCTGGAGCCAGTTGACCCTGCCATGGAGCCCGCCCCGACTGACCGAGGCCGTCCTCGCCTGGGACGCGACCGTCGGCGGACTGGTCCTGGCCGGCGGAAGTTCGGAGTGGGAAACGGCGGGACCCGGGATCCAGAACAATGCGTCGTTTGCCTTCGTGAACGGGACCTGGACCAACCTCACCCCGGTCGGCGGGTTCCCGGGGGCGGTCGGGGCGGGCGCCGGGTACGACCCGAGTTCCGGGGGACTCCTCCTCTTCGGCGGACTCGGCCGCCACGGCGACCAGAACTCCACCTGGCTGTTGGACCGGGCGCCGGCCGTTTCGATTGTAGCCTCCCGGGTCCTCGAGGACGCCGGCGTTCCCTTCGGCTTCTCCGACCCGCTCGCGGGAGCCGCGTCCGGTCAGACCCTCCGGTGGGCGTTCGGAGACGGCACCTCGGGCACGGGGTCGGGGCCGACCCATGCCTTCGCCAAACCCGGTACCTATTCCGTGAACCTGACCGGCACTCTCGGCAACCTCGGAGAAGTACTCACGAGCTGGGCGATGACCTCCGTCACGATCGTCGCGAGCCCGCTCGCCCACGTCGCGGTCGGCAACGGGTTCGTCGACGTCAACGGGTACGAGAGCGCGACCGCCACGGCCGCCTACGGGGTAGGCCCCTACACGATCAACTGGTCGTTCGGCGACGGGGGGAGCGTGTCCGGTGGCTGGTCGGTGAATCACCGGTACCTAACCCCGGGGAACTTCACGCTCCAGGCCACGGTCACGGATTCTCTCGGAGGTACGACCATGGCGGAGGTCCCGGTGCATGTGCAGCCGTACCCCCGCGTGGCGCTCCAAGTCGCCCAGCTGGCCTACGACCTGGGCCAGAGCATCTGGCTGCTCTCGGCCACCCAATACGGTTCGGCTCCGTTCACCTACTCGTACTCCGGGCTGCCGCCGGGGTGCGCGACCGAGAACGTGTCCAACTACACGTGCGAGCCGAGCAGCAGCGGGACGTACGACGTTCAGGTGACGATCTCCGACGCGAACCATCTCCACGTCACGAGCGGCCTCGTTGCGGTGAACGTGGCTCCCCCGCTCTCGGGGGCCTTGAACGCCTCCGCGCGGGTGATCGACCTCGGCAGCTCGGTCACGGTCGGGGCGGAGTTGGCGAGCGAGGGAAGCGGCAACGCCTCGGTCTCGTTCTCGTCGGGTCTCCCGTGCCTCGTGGTGGGGGCGTTGGGCGAGCTCTGTTCCCCGACCTCCCCCGGAACGTACCACGTCACGGGAACGGCGACCGACCTGTCCGGCGCCCGAGCGGCGCTCACCCCCACCGACTTCGTCGTCCACCCGACGCTCGGGCTGCATGCGAGCGGGCCGAGCGGTCCGGTGGACCGGGGAACCTCGGTGACCCTCGGCGTGTCCGTGGTCGGCGGAACGCCTCCGT
>JAKIVT010000209.1 GCA_022750415.1 Thermoplasmata archaeon | reverse complement strand
CGCCCATCCCGATGCTGTCGTGGGTGAAGACGAACACCGCGTGGACCTCCTGCAGGGCAGCCAGTCGAAGCGCCCCCCGCGCGTAGTCGGAGAACACGAGGAACGTCCCGCCGTACGGGATCACGCCTCCGTGGAGGGCCATGCCGTTCAGGATGGCGACCATGGCGTGCTCCCGGACGCCGAAGTGGAAATTTCGCCCGGTGCCGTCGAGGGCTGAATAGTCGGGAGATCCTGGGAGGAGGGTCTTCGTCGACGGAGAGAGGTCCGCGGCGCCGCCCATGAGCGCGGGAAGCACGGGCCCGAGAGCGGCGAGCGTCTTCTGGGACGCGTCGCGGGTGGCGAGCGGACCGTCGGCGGGGAGGAATTTGGGAAGTTTGGTTTCCCACCCCGAGGGGAGGGTGCCGGCGAGCTGCTCGGCGGCCTGACGAGCCTCCGCGGGCAGCTCGGCCTCGAACCGGCCGCGGAGTGCGTCCCACTCGCCCTGGGCGCGTTCGCCCCGAGTCACGGCCTCCCGAAGATGGGCGGCCGCCGGAGGCGGCTCCAGGAACGGGGGTTCGACGGGCCAGCCGAGCTTCTCCTTGGTGAGGAGCGTTTTGGCAGGCCCCAGCGGTTCGCCGTGCGCTTCGCGGGTGTCCTGCACCGGGCTCCCGAACCCGATGTGCGTCCGAATGCAGATCAACGAGGGACGACCCGTCTCCGCTTTCGCTTCCCAGAGGGCGGCCTCGATCGCCGCAAGGTCGTTTCCGTCCGCGACACGGATCACTTGCCAGCCGTACGCCTGGAACCGGTGCCCGACGTCCTCGGTGAACGCCCACTCGGTCGGGCCCTCGAGGGAGATGTGGTTGTCATCGTAGAGGTAGATCAGTTTCCCGAGGCCGAGGGTGCCGGCCAGAGAGGCGGCCTCGGAGGAGATCCCTTCCATCAGGTCCCCGTCGGACACGATTCCGTACGTGCAGTGGTCCACGATGGCGAATCCGTCGCGATTCAACGTGGTCGCGAGATGCCGTTCGGCGATGGCCATCCCCACGCCCATCGCAAACCCCTGGCCGAGCGGACCGGTCGTCGCCTCGACGCCGGGGGTTCGACCGTGCTCCGGATGTCCGGGGGTGCGACTGTCCCACTGGCGGAATCGTTGGAGTTCCTCGAGGGGGAGGTCATAGCCGGTCGAGTGGAGGAGGGCGTAGAGCAAGGCCGAGCCGTGGCCGGCCGAAAGAATGAACCGATCCCGGTTCGCCCACTTCGGGTCCGTCGGATTGTGGCGGAGGAACCGGTCCCACAGCACATAGGCCATCGGAGCCGCCCCCAACGGGAGCCCGGGATGGCCGGACTTCGCCTTCTCGACCGAATCGACGGCGAGGAAACGGAGCATGTTGACGCAGGAGTCGTCCAGTTCCGACATCGTCGAGACCCAGAGTCCAAAGGGGAAAAGAGTTGAGTGCCCCGCAGAGCGCCGGCAGGTCCGACGCGAGGCGTCGCGGCGGAATTCCGGCGCGCCAGGTCAGACGCCCGGCCGGGGCACGGGTTCGCTCGGCGACCGGAGGTGCGGGCGAGGGCCGATTCGCGAAATGGCTATACCCCCTCGCTCGTGCGAGGGGACGCGGGCCCATAGCTTAGGCTGGCTGGAGCACCCGGCTGATAACCGGGAGGTCGTCGGTTCAAATCCGACTGGGCCCATAATCACTCTCTTATAGAACCCAGCCCAAAACGGGCTCCGGATCGACCGGGGCGCGCCCGTCGCT
>JAKIVT010000208.1 GCA_022750415.1 Thermoplasmata archaeon | reverse complement strand
TTCTCGACCCGGTTGTAGACGTTCTCGACCTCGGGCATCGGGTTCCGCTTCATCAGCGCCGTGAGGTGGGTCCGGTCGACCCGGGTCGGGGGGCCCCGTTCCTCGTCGAACGTCCGCATCATCTCCCGGGCGGCCTTGATCTTCTTCTGCTCCGACTCCGGGAGGTCCGCGTTCGACGAGCGCGGCTGCGCGCTGATCGCGTCGAGGAACAGCTTGCCCGCGTCGAGGATGCGCGCCCGCATCTCGGTCGCCTTGAGCCAGGGGAATTGCCGGTAGAGCGCCTCGTCCCCGACCCGCGTGGAGAGGTAGTATGACTGCGCGGGCTTGCCGACCCGCTCGAGCAGCTCGAGGCCGAACGTCGTCTTTCCGGTTCCGGCACCGCCCTTCACGATCAGGGACCGGCCGCCTCGTCCAGAAAGGAAAGCCAAGACTTCGGGCGGAACTCCGCCCGTCCGTCGCGCTTCGTCCGCCATCAGCGAGCCTCGGGCGTCGCGAGGGGTGACCGCTTGCGCTCGTTCATTCGTTACGACCGAAACGAAATGGTGAGGTCCGGAAGGTAAAGGTTTCGTTGCCGACGACGCCCTTCGCCGTTCGCTTAGGGCGGCGGGGGGGGCGGGGGAGGCGGGGGAGGCGGAGGCGGCGCCGACGGGACCGCGGCGGCCCGGGCGGCGGCGACGGCCGTCTTCAGAGGTTCGCCGGGCTCGCCGACGGCGGTGGCCGAGGAGGGATTCCCGCCGCCCTTGCCCTGGAACAGCGGGCGGGCGGCTTCGAGGACGTGGATCGCCGACACGAAATCGCTCGACGAGCCGATGAACAGCGTCCCGCGACCCTCGTGCTCGCTCGAGAGGATGGCGACGTGGCCGGTCTCCTTCGTCAGTAGGCGGGAGAGCTCCATCAATTCGGCGCGGGCGAGGTCGAGCTTGGCGTGGGTGACGGTGACACCGGCCCCTGAGGAGGTCGCGGTAGGGTCGACGAGGAGTCGCTCGGCCCGGGCGCCGATGCTCATCTTTTCCTCGAGACGGCCCCGCTTGCGGAGCGCCTCGACCTCAAGCTGGAGACGCTCGATCCCCTGCATCACCTGGTCCGGCGCGACGTTCAGGGTCCGAGCGGCCTTCGTAAGCGACTCGGCGCGGGCCTCGGCAATGTCGAGGGCCCGCTCGCCGGCCGCGTAGGTCAGCCGGACCACCCCGTCCTGGATCCGTTCCGTGGCGAGGATCGTCACGTACCCGACCTCGCTCGTGTGGGTGCAGTGGGTGCCGCCGCACGCTTCGACGTCGAAATCGGGGATCTCCACGATCCGCAACTCCTTCCCCGGAACGGCGCCTCCCTGGTAGAGGGTGAACCCGAACCGCTTCTCGGCCTCGACCCGGGCCTCGAAGTAGCTCTTCACCGGCCGGTCCTCGCGGACCAGCTGGTTCGTCATCCGTTCGACCTGCCGGATCTCCTCGGGAGTGAGCGAACGGAAGTGCGTGATGTCGATTCGGGCGGATTCCATCCCTTTGTACGCCCCGGCCTGCCAGACGTGCGGGCCGAGGACGTGACGGAGCGCCCCGTTCAGCAGGTGCGTCGCGGTGTGGTGCTGCATCAACTGGGTTCGGCGGTGCTGGTTGACTTGGCCGTGGACCCGGTCCCCGACGGCAAGGTGGGTGGGGGAATCGACACGGTGGACAACCCAGGGTCCACGCCGCAGGACCTCGAGCACCGCCGCGTCCCCCAGGTGCCCGGTGTCGGTGATCTGACCGCCGCCGGTCGGGTAGAAGTACGTGTGGTCGAGGACGAC
>JAKIVT010000207.1 GCA_022750415.1 Thermoplasmata archaeon | reverse complement strand
GCGCTGTCCCCGTAGAGGACCACGCCGTGGGAGGGCCGTCGACCGGTCGCCGCGTGCACCAGTCGGCACTCGGCGATCGCCTGGATCGTATCGAACGTCCGTCCGTGAAATCCGTGGACGTCGTGGAACAGATGGGTCGCCTTGTACTCGACCGGGACGAGGTCGCCGTCGACCCGCCGAACGACGAGGTCCGGGCGTCCCGCGAACCCGAGCTCGTGGTCGACGATGGTCCCGTTCGAATCGCCGAGCCGCGCGTCCAGGACCGTTTGCTCGGGGGAGAACAGAACCGGAATCCCGGTTTCGCCCGCGTCGAGGTACACCAGCCGGTCGAGGGGCCCGAAGTCGATCCGTCCCTCGAAGACCTGGACCGAGTGAACGGGGGGAGAGAACAGGGGGGAGTGGCGCTCAGGACTCGTGCCGGTCGGGGTGATGGGGGCGACCGCGGCCCCGGTCCGGTTGGACGCCTGACGGGCCCGGTGGAGCTCCATCTCGTGCGGGCACCGCGAGTACGTCACGAGGTCGTGCGGGGTCATGTGCTCGAGCGCGGAGAGTGCGACGGCGGCCATGGGCCGCGAGCCGGTCGGCTTCCGCTATCAACCTAGGCCCGCACCGGCAGAACGGCGGCGTTCGGCCCGGTCAGAACCGGGCAAGGAGCTCGGACCGAACGTGGTCGGGGAGACCCGAACGGTCGGAGATCCGCCGCATGAGACCCGAATCCACCCCGTGCTCCCGGAGCCACCCGGCGACCTGGTCCATCCGCTCCGTCCGCCCGGCCCGGGCCCATCGAACCACCGTGTACTCGGGCGGGGCCACCGGAATCGGTTTCCCGTGCCAATCGACCGTGTCGGGAATCTCGGCCCTGGCGAACAGAGACCACTCCGGGTCGGCCGTCGCGGCGGACGGGTCGATGGGATACCCCCACTCGACCCGGAGCCCGTTGCGGACGGTTCCGACGAAGGCCCGGGCGGCGAGCATCGGGACCCCGGCCCACTCGGTCGGCGCCGCCGGGTCGGTCACGTAGTCGCGGAGCACCTCGGCGATGGTCGCCACCGCGGCCGGCGTCGTGCCGAGGTCGCCGTCCCGCGGCGTTAGCGGGGCACCCCGGAGGTAGAGCCCGAGGGAACCGCCCACGTACCAAGGGATCGGCTCCGCGGCGCCGTTCAGCCGGTCCGCGAGCTCGACGACGGCGGCGTCGACCGGCACCGGGACCGCCCCGTACTCGTGGCCGAGCATCGCCTCCATGACGAAGCGGGTCCGGTTGTACGCGGTCCGGACCTTCAGTGACTCCTCGACGGGAAGGGTGAACTCGCGGTGCCAGCACAGCCGCCCGCCGATCGGGCACATCGTGGGGCTGAGCCGCCAACCGAACGGTGCCGGAGACCCCTTCGGAGGCCCGTTCGCATCCTGCCCGCCGTTCTGGGCGTGGTAGACGAACTGGTTCACCCCCGAGAACCGCTCGACCGTCAGCTGGTGGAGGAACCCCCCGCCGAGGTCCGGGCCGCTGAGCAGCTCGAACGACGTCCCGCCGGGCGACGCCGGCATGGGGACGGTCGCCGAGCCCTACGACGAGGGGGAGCTGACGGCGACCGAGTGGATCGAGGGGAAGTGGTACGGGACCTCCCGCCAACTCTTCGCCCCGTCCGCCGAGACGAACAGATTTCCGGTCGTGGTGCCGAGGTAGATCCCGGCCGGGTCCAGGGTGTCGGAGTCGAGCCCTTCCCGGTGCATCCCGAGGTCGCCCATCCAAGGCTTGCCGTGGACCGTCGGCGTCCACTTCTTGG
>JAKIVT010000206.1 GCA_022750415.1 Thermoplasmata archaeon | reverse complement strand
TGGCACAAGATGCTCGACGGGGGGTTCGAGGTCGGGGGAGCGGTCCTCCGTCTCAAGACCGACCTCGCCGACCCCGACCCCGCCTTCCGGGACCGGGTCCTGTTCCGCATCAGCGACCTGGACCACCCCCGAGTGGGCCGGAAGTGGCGGGTGTGGCCGCTCCTCGAATTCTCCTGGGCGGTCGACGACATCGAGCTCGGCGTGACGCATGTGCTTCGTGGCAAAGACCTCGTCATGGAAGACCGGATGGAGCGGCACATCTGGCAGCTGCTCGGCATCCAAGGGCCGCCGTTCGTCCACTGGGGACTTCTTCGCGTACGGGAGGCGAAGATCTCGAAGAGCAAGTCGTACGCCGAGGTGAAAAGCGGGGAGTACGACGGATGGGCCGACCCCAGGACCTGGTCACTCGCGTCGATGGTTCGCCGGGGCATCCTGACCGAGTCGGTCAAGGCGTTCACGATGTCGTTCGGGCTCTCGCTCGCCGATATCGAGGTCCCGGCCGAGACCCTCTACGCGGAGAACCGGACCCGCGTCGACGGGATCGCGAAACGCCGGATGTTCGCCGAGGACCCGGTCCGGGTCGTCGTCGACGGGTTCCCCGATGACCTCCGCTCGGTGACGCTCTCGAACCACCCGGACCTCGCGGCGCTCGGGGAGCGGACGGTGTCGGTGGACGGGACGTTCTTCCTCGCGCGCGCCGACCTCCTCGCCCACGCCGGCGAGACGGTCCGCCTGAAGGACCTCGCGAATCTCGAACTCCCCGCGCTCCTTCCGTCCACCGGGGAAGGGCCGGTTCACGCCCCATTCGCGGGCCGAGAGAACCGGCGTGTGCCTCGACTGCAGTGGGCCGAGGCGGCCTCCGCCATCCCGGTCGACCTGCTCGATGTCGACGGCCATCATCGGAGCGGCGTCGCGGAATCGGCCCTTCGGGATTCCGCGCCGGGGGAGATCCTCCAGTTCGAGCGGGTCGGGTTCGTCCGGATCGAACCGGACTGGACCAGCGGGATGGCGCCGGTCCGGGTCTGCTTCGGCCACCCGTAGAGGGAAACGGCTTAGGGGGAGGACGCGGGTCCTTCCTCGGCAGGGGCCATGCGGTTCTCCCACACGTCGATCACCGTCCGCGACATGGAGGCGACCATCGCCTTCTACACGAATGTCCTCGGCCTCACGTTCGAGCGCCGCCGAAGGATTGAAGAGAATCACGCCGAGATCGCCTTCGTCCGCGACCCGGAAACCGGGGCCCGGATCGAGCTGACCCACTGGGACGACAAACCCTCCTTCGAAGCCGGCGAGCAGCTCGACCACCTCGCCTTCGAGGTCCCCGACGTCGTCGCCGCTGTGGCGGCGGCCAAGGCGAAGGGAGCGCGTGTCGCCAAGGAGCCGTACCACCTGGCCGGCGGAACGAGCACCATCGCCTTCCTCCTCGACCCGAACGACGTCTGGATCGAACTCGTCGAGCGATCGACTCGCTGAGGCGCTCGGGGTGACCGGCCCGGCCGCCGCCCTCGAGACGCCGGAGGTCGCCCGGCGAGCGCTGCGCGCCGTGTTCGGCGCGACGTTCTTCGTCCGGTTCTCCTTCGGCATCACCCTCGCGGTGTTCGCCTCCTACGTCGCGAGCCGCTCCATCGGCCTCGACACCGCCGCGGTCGGCACGATCGGGATCGTGAGCGCGCTCTCGCCCATCGGGGAGTTTTCCACCGTCCTCCTCTCCGGGGCGGCCGCCGACCGGTACGGCCGGTTCCCGGTCCTCCTCGCGGGAACGCTGACGGCCGCCGTGGTCATGGGGTTGGTTTCGACCTCCCGCTCCCCGTACTTTCTCGGGGCCGCGAACCTCGCCTTCGGGGTCGCCAGCGGCGCGAT